>JAJYFE010000073.1 GCA_021785435.1 Planctomycetota bacterium | reverse complement strand
GAAGCAGCCTTTGATCCCGATCGGCAGCAGATCGCTTAACGCCATGGGAACCGTTTCCTGCAACCGCAGATAATGATTGGGTATCTGGCTTAATTGGGCCTTCACCACCGCCGCCTGGCCGGCGAAAGCGGGATTTTTCAGGTAGGTCACCGCCGCCAGGGCCAGCAGGGTGAACACCAGCGTTCGCGTGATACCGCGCCAGTTGCCCAGAATGTTGGCCATCTTGGCCTCGTGGGCGTTGGCCGGGGCGGCGTTGAAACCCTGATTGCCCTGCCAGCCCATGACGCCGTAAACGGTGCTCGCCACGCCGATGAGCACATAAATAGTATTGAAATTTTTCATGTTGCCGGTGTCAAACGGATTCAGCAGATAGCGTCCGGCGGCGCGGCGCCCGGCCAGAAAATCCGCCACGCCGGTGATGTAACGCCGCGCGTAGAGGCTGATGACGAACACCACCGCTACCGGCATCAGCAAAATGAGCCAGTCGACAGACGACATTAGGGAGGGCTCCTTACCCTGAATGGTGCTTTTCCAATTTCGACTCACGCGCCGGCGCGGGATGAACTAAGCAGGACCGCGTAATCCTTGCGGTCGAGAGGGTGCCATGGTAGTACGGGTCTGAAGACCTGCCGATTCGCTCCTGGCCGACACGCGGCAGACCTGGAGGTCCGCACCACAAGAGGCTCGCCGGCTAGCGCATTCCTTTTGCGGTCCCGCTTGGTTCGCCCATGGGTTTGGGGTTGACGCCCTTACCCCAAATCGCGCGCACGGTTTGGAGGTAAAATATGAAATTTTCCAGCGGGACATCGGGCGGGACCAGGTGATCGCAGAAGCCGATATAGCCGCCCTCTTCCACCAGCGGTGTCAGCCGGCGAATTTCGGCCTCAATTTCGCGCCGGCTACGGGCCAGGATACGTTTGTCGAAACCACCCATCAGCAGCAGGTCTTTGCCGTACCGCTGGCGGATGGCGACCGGATCGGCACGCCAGGTTCCTACCTCGAGGGAAAACATGCCATTGGCGCCACCCTCGAGCCAGAGAGCAATAAGCTCATCAATCTTGCCATCGCTATCCACCCAAATCACATCGCAGCCGCCGCGGCGCAGTTGTTCCGTCATTCGACGATATTGCGGCACAAGATACCGCCGGAAATGCGCCGGGCTTAACAGCGGGCCGCCGTTGTAACACATATCCTCCCAGATTCCACAGACATCCCAACGTGCGCCCTGCGCCAAGGCCCGGCGATGTGTCTCAACGCTCAGATCGGCCATGGTGGTGACCATCTCTTCAAACAGCGCCGGATCGTCATAGACCAGATAGGACAGATTGTCCACGCCCATCCAGTTCCACAGCCAGCCATAGAGACTGCCGCCGCTGACCACCCGGGGAAAAGGACAGTCCGGATCATTCCATATCGCGCGGGCTTCGGTCCAGTTGGGGTAGCGCGCGGGGTGGTCATAATTGGTCAGCCGCGGCAAATAGTGTTCGCGCCAACTGGCTCGGTCCACCAGCAGGTGTCCCAGGTGCATGGGGATGGAGCCAGCGTACTTGCCGCGCAGCACGCGCACCCCATCGCTTTGCTGGACCACTTCCTGATCGCCGCGGTCTTCCAGAACCCGTTCTTCAAAAGCTGGACAAAGTCCGCAGTTGATCCTGGGGCAATCCTTGCCGCCATAGTCACCCCAAGGATCTATTCCAAAAAACGTATCGGTGGAGGCGGAGGAGATACCGTCTCCCGGCTCCATCCTGACCCAGTCTGGCAGTCCCTGGCCATGCCACGCGTCGATGGTTTCAGGCCAGAAGCCAAAATTACAAATGGGCGAGCGATCCCGCGGTTGATAATGCATGGTGGCAATAAAACGTTGCCGATCATTCATAAAAAGTAGTCGCGTAAATCAGCCGGCTTTCGCCCTGCGCTATGCCTGTTTTGTCTTTACCCTATTCACCAGGGATTACGCGGATCGCACGGATAACAATGGACTACTGTTTCCATCCGGTTCCAGTACCCGTTTTCCACCTTACTGGGCGTTCCTGGCAGTTAAACATCCCCGCCAAGTCGTGTCCCAAATCTGTGTCACAATCTCCGTGTTTCTTCGCGCGGCGCGAAGATTTTGGCCTGCAGGGAATCCCCGGTTTCCGGCGGAGAATCCATCCCCGGCAAGCCGGGGGCTATGTACTTGGTTGCGGCTATGCCGCGCTGTGCCACAATCCTTCACAATCTTTGCGCCATTGCGAAGATTTTTCTTCGTCCGGCAGCGGGTTGCGATAGAGCATGGAGGTCGGTGAAATTAATATCTCATGCAAAGAGGTGGTGGGGAAGGCCAGCGGCAAGCCGCCCGCCTGCAGCACACCGCGTTTGACCGCCGCGACAAGTTCCGGCATCTGGCGATGGCAGGGGTTATAGTCGCTGGAAGTGTCCGCAATCCCCACCACCGGGCGCTGCAAGTCGGCCCCGTCGAAACCCGCCGAGGCCAGAAAGGCGCGCCGCATGTACTGGCTGAACTCCGGGTCTCCGTATGAAGTCAGGTGGCGATAGATGCCGGTCATGTCAATCCGCTCCAATCCGGTCCGGCTACCGCCTTCCACCGGCCTCGAATCCGCTCCAGGAGCGCCGGTTCCAGCGGCCCCTGGGCGGCTATGGCTAAATTTTCCCGCCATCGATCGGCCTTTTTCGTGCCCACCAGCACAGTGTGAACTCCCGCGATACTCAGCGTAAAGCGCAGGGCCACGGCCACGCTGGCGGCGACATCCCACGTCAGAAATTCATATTGTAATTCCCGCAAACGCTCCCAATACGGAACGGCGTAACTATCCTCCGGCTTGCGGCCGGTGATCCAGGCGGCGTTGGCGATCGACCGTTTGGCGATTACACCCATCCCTCGGCGCTGGGCCTGCGGGATCGTCAGATCAATCGCCTCCTGGTCCGCGATGCTCACCGATGTTTCCAGGCAATCAAATATGCCGCTTTCGATAGCCCAGAGGGCGGCCTGGCCGTCGCCGCTGTAACCAATATGCCGTGTCGCGCCGGATTTTTTGAATTTTTGCAGCGCCTCGACAGCCCGCCCGTCCCGCAGCACTTCCAACGGACAACTATGCAACAGCAGCAGATCGACGTAATCCGTCCGTAAACGTTTCAGGCTGCGCTGGAAACTTGGCTCCAGCAACGCCGGAGCAAAGTCCGGCCAGTCGAAACCCGCGGCCCGGCCGTGGCCAACCTTGGTAAACAGATAATAATCGCCGCGACGGTGTCCGACCGCCCGGCCAATCTGCGTTTCACCGTCCCCGTAACATTCCGCGGTGTCAAGGACATTGACGCCGGCGTCCAGGGCACCGTTAAGCAGATTGGTAACGGTGGCCATGGGGACGGTGGCATGGTGAAAACCGGTTTCTGCTCCACCGAAACCCAGGGCGCTGACCTTCATACCGGTGCGGCCCATGATACGTGTTTCCATAATACGATCTCCTCGCTAAACGTTCTTATTAACTTCTGCATAAATAATGCAATGCTGGATTTCATCCGAGTAAAGGAGATACACCGATGCGCCCAGAAGGGTCGCCGGCGGAACTGGAACGGCGACGGCTGCGTGCCATGGCCCTGGTCCAGCAGGGATACTCGCTCCACGCGGTGGCACGGCGCCTGCACTGCCACGCCAGTTCGGTGATGCGCTGGCACGACGCCTTCGCACGCGGCGGCCAGCGGGCGCTGCGCCCCAAGTCGCCGAGGAAGGCGACTCGACAAGGCGAGCTGGGGTTGTATGCGCAGTTGCATCGCAAAAACATCCAGCAGGTCGCCGAAGGAGGCGACTCGACAAGGCGAGCTGCGCTGGTGCATCCGCCAGACACAACTACCTCCTTTTTTGCCCTGACTATTGCATTATTTATGCAGATACCAATAACCACAGTTTACCCGCCGCGGCGGGGATTACACGGATTCCACGGATAACAATAGACAGCTGTTCCCATCCAGCTCCCATGTCATTATTCCGCCTTCCTGGCGTTCCGCCGGTTAAATGTTCCGACCCACTCGTGCCCATTCGGTAATTCGTGTCTGGTCACTGGTCACGGGTCACCGCCATCCCATCCGCTCCGCAAATTCCGCCAAAATGGCGTTATAAGCCATGGCGTGGGCGCTGGAACTCATCGGCAGGATGCGCACGCTGTAGCCGGGAATGTCCACCGTGGCGTCGGCGGGGCGCCAAGGCAAATCAAACCAGAGCAAATTCGGATGATCTTCCAGCTCGCCTGGGCGGCCATAGGGACTCGTATAAATGAATTTCACTCCCCGCTTCAGGATGCGGCGAACGTCAGCGATATCCACGGGGCTGTAGCCGAAATGCAGGACTACCTCATCCCTGCCGATGCTGGCTGGAACGGCCAGATTCAGATCGCTGACCGAACCGCTCCACTGTATGGGATAACCCGGGGCATGTTTAAGTTCGAGAATTTCGGGATGCGAATGCCCGACCGCGATGGCATGGATGCCGCGCCCGGCACGCCGCGCCTCGGCCATCCACTGACCGGCGCGGGCCAGAACCCCCGCTTGGGCCAGCAGGCAGGCATGGATACGCGTTAATTCATCGAGGAAGGCGCCGGCGGCATAGCCGGCGGAAAGCGGCGGAATATAGCGGCGTTCGTGGAAAAGTGGGATCAGCCACGGCTCCCGCAGATTGTCGTGATCATAGAAGGCGGCGTTGCGTGCGAACGCCCCTTCCAACCAGACACTCATCCAGATAATGGGCATTTTACCGGCCCGGATACAGGCGGTAATCATTTCACCGGTGGTGATCCATCCCCGCACCAACTGCTCAAAGGGGCGAAAACTGGTCAACGGGCGGAAGGCTTCCAACGCATAGTCGCCTTCATCGGCCGCAGCGCCACCGGTAAAACCCGCAATGCGCCGGCGCATGTTATCGGGCAGTTCATCGGCCTTGCCAATGGCAAAGAGTCTGGCGTTAGACGACAGGAGTTCCCGCAATACGGCATCGTCCGCCGCCTTCCAGAAACGCGGATCCGGCAGGGCAAACCAGGCCACGTCATCCTTGTTCCGCGACGTATAGGCGTCGGTGCGCCCACCCATAAGCGGGCGCACCCCCATCAGCCCCCCGGCGCGGTTGCAGAATTCATTGGGAAAATAGGCCGCGATGGGGGCAGTAAAAATATTACCGCCGGCCAGCAGTGGTTCCGCCATACGCTCGCCCATATCCGTCAGATGGGGCACAGCGGTGCGAATCGCGGCAATATGTTCGGCGATGCGCTGCAGATAGGCCGCCGCCGGTGCGACACTCGACTCATTATGCGGTTCGTTCATATCTAAGCTCACAAGTCTTTGACACGCTGGCGATACCGCGCCAGCAGCTGGGCATTGAATGCATCGCCCTCCGGTAGATTGGCGCTGTGGAAAATCGGCGGGGGCAAGCCGCGCCGAACCATCTCTGCGACGGCCTCAATAACCATCCGGTGGGCGATATAAGCGTCCACCATCGTCGACGTCGGAGCGACCGGCACGGCAAAGCCGGGCACTTTATAATCCGCGTCGCCATAAGGATTTTCATCGTCGATGCACAAATCGGCGAATTCAAAAAGATGTTTCTTACTGGGATGGCGAATGGGATGATCCACCGGCAGGTTGTCACGCCAATAATGTGAGGAAACCGCAATGATCTTGGCGCCACGTTTCTTCGCTTCCGCCGCCGCGTCAATCGTCGTCGGGTTAAAGCCGATATTATGGAAAATAATCAGTAGATCATCCCGCGCCAACCCATAGTAACGGATCAGGCAGGCGCCGTAACCGGTGCTCCGCTCAATTTCCAGATATTTCAGGGCCTGGCACAGCGGGGAAATATCGTGGCCAAAGATCGGATTAACGTTGGCCAATCCCCCGGCCCGGAAAAACATTTCACAAACCATCATCACCGTGTGCCCCCCGCCGCCATAAACATGGATCAAACGGTCCTGGGCGTAGGCGTCGGCGATCATGGCGCCCGCCTGGGCGATCGCGCCCGCTTGCCGCGCTTCCACAGCGGCCAGTTTTCCGGTGACGTTCTTAAGATAGTCCTGTCCGCGACTGATGGTATCCACAGTTATCTCCATCTTTTACCATTTTCAACCACAGTTTACCCGGCGCGGCGGGGATTGCACCGGGGACCCAACGCGCCCGCAGCAACAAAACAACCACGGATTACACGGATCGCACGGATAACAATAGGCTGCTGCTTCCATCCGGTTCTAATTCCCTTATTCGCTCTCTTCTCTTGGCGTTCCGCCGCGGCGGATATACGACTTGGCGGTGAAACGTTGCGTCAATTCGTGCCCATTCGTGAAATTCGTGTCAAAAACTTATATTATAGTATACACGGGTCTTATTGAGATTGAGACGTACCGTTCGCCAAAAGAGAAGCGGCGTCGCGCCGCTTTTCAGGGCCAGTTGCACGCTGGCCCGGCCTCTCGAACGCATCATTAGTAGCCGTGTGCGGTATATCCATGTGATCCCCGCCGCGGCGGGTAAACTGTGGTTGCTTTCCCGTTATTCCCAAGGCAGTGGGCGAGGCTCCTTGCTCGATCAGACTAAAAACGTGGGTAAAAAAAGTGGTCCTCTCGCTCCCCTCCCTTTCCGACGGGGCAAAGGCCGGATCTCTCACGGGCGTGGCCATAAATTGTAGCCCGTCATGGTAGGTCGAAGATCTGCCCCGGTGGGCACACTCTGAGGTATCGTCCCGCCGCCACGACGACGCAGGCAGTACGGCAAACTGCGGCACGTAGGATCGTGCCTGCTACCGCCACAATGCAAAAAGCCCCCGCCCCGGCACGCCGGGACAGGGGCTTACTTGAATCCGTTTCACCCGCAACCACCCTGGCGGCGCCAACAGTGACCACGCACCGTCGGTACGCCCGGTGGCAAACAGGCCATCAGTACGTCATGGCGATGTCCATGCCCGCCACAGCGGCCTGGCCGCGGCTTCCGGTCGGTTGCTCGTAGCGATTGCCGGCGAACACGCCTTCCACGAAACCTCCGACGGAGTACGTTCCATAACCGGCGGGAATGTTCAGCACCGAGTTAATCGGATAGCTCACGCCTACGCCGACCGTGGTGCCCAAGTAGCCATCGCGGGAGTTGGCCACCCCCGTCATCGCCGAACTTCTATCCAGATAGGCCTCGTTGCTGATGAACGAGATGTTCCAGTACGGATGGATCTTCAGGCCACCCGTATTCGGAACCGTGTAACATGGGTTGATGCCCAGTTCCCAATATTGGCCGGCGCCCGCGGTGTAGTAGGAACCGTCAAAATCCAGGCCAATATACACGTACGGATGCAGCGCGAAATCGCCCAGGAAGCGCTGGTCGTTCAAGGTGAACTTGAAGAACCACTCCTGCATGGCGGCCTGGGTCGGCCCAACATCACCGACCTTGTCAATCGGCGTGATGTAGTCGGCGTAACCGGTGTCAAACCCGAGCAAGCCCATCACGTCGTAGTGGTAGCCCAGCGCGATATTCAGTTGGGTGAAATCGCTGGAAGGCATGTAGCCAGCCCCGCCAACCCCTGCCCTGTGCTGTGCAAAGCCGTTGATATACGGCTTCTTGATGTTGGAGGAGAAATCAGCGAAGCTTTTCAGGTAGACGTCGCCAGCGGTTCCCAGATTCACATCCAGCTTGCCATTAACCATGAAGTTGAAACGATTCGGCCCGATATCGCGATAGCGGAACCAGTAGTCGTTGGCGTAGGTGGCCTTCAGGGCCACGTGCACACGCCCGTTATTGGTTCCGACCGCCTCCTGGGCCGGCACCACGGGAGCGGCATCCAGAAGGGCGATGTCGTTGGCTGTGATCGCGCCGGCCGAAGGCCCGCCGGTCTGCCCAGAGGGGCCGGTCGGGCTGGCCGTCGCCGCAGTGGCGACCGCGGCCGAGACCGCGAGCGCCAAGGCACTCGTAAACAGCAACTTGGTGGTGGAGTGTGGCATGGTTTGCCTCCTTAATAATCCTGCCGATCTGGCCGCCACCTACACAGCAGCCGCCCACCCGGCAGACTTTTTTCGATTAAACATTCCCGTTATCCGGCCAAACTGGCAGACCGGCTTGGTTATTTCCACCTTATTCGATGCGGGTGCAAACCGCGTACCAAGGCGCCCCGCCAACACTGGTAGCCGTACTCTGGCCGTTTTTCGCCTCATCGAATCCTGTAATACCTGCACGGATGTCCCGCGTCAAGCATCCTTTTCCTGAACGAAAGGCTGGAAATTGGTCGTCCGCCTGCACGGTTCGCCCGCACACCCCCCACCCGGCGCTGAGGCGACCGGACGCCCTCTTTTGGTCACAACATACCCAATGGTGATGACAACTTGCCCCAAGCCGTCGTAGCCAATCGTTGTACCTTAATGCTAGCAGCATTTGTTAAGATTTCAAGAGTGCCTGGGAGGCGCTTTGACGTAAGGGGCTGGACCGGTTTAGAATAGGGTTGTTCTGGGACGGGAGATCCGCTAGGGGCGGGCCGCCAGGAGTTGGCAGGAGCCAGGGCTATTAGTCAACACGGGTTGCGTTGCAACGAGCAGATTCGTATCTCACCGGTCCGGTTAATCACTCAAGACAACCAACAAGCGGGCATCGTACCGATCGTGGAGGCCTTGCGCCTCGCCCACGCCGCGGGTCTGGACCTGGTGGAGGTTTCACCGCACGAACGACCGCCCGTTTGCCGTGTCATGGATTATGGCAAATGGAAATACAAGCAGCGCAAGAAAGAGCAGAAAGCGCATGCCGGTTCCCATGAGCAACAGACCAAAGAACTGCGCATCCGCAGCGTAAAAATCGATATGCACGATCAGAATACCACGCTGAACAAGGCGCGTCGGTTTCTACACAACGGCCACAAGGTGCAGTTCAACCTGATGTTCCGGGGCCGCGAAATGGCCCACATCGATCTGGGCCGGAAGCTGTTGGAAAAATTCCGCGCGGACCTGGAGGCGGTTTGTAAGATCGAGCGCGATCCCAAACTGGAGGGGCGGCGCATGATTATGATCGTCGCTCCCAAACCGCATACCGCCGCGCCGGCCGGTGCGGTGCCGGCCGTGGCGGGCACGCCGGCCGTTGCGGAAGCGCCGGCCACGGCGGAAACAACCGTGGCCTCCGCCCCGCTACCAGTTGCCGCCGGATAGATTAGATTCTGAACGTGTAACTTCTCCGCACCGTGCGGAGAAGTTTCGGGCTTACGGTCGCCGAGGCGACTAAACTGCGGAGCGAAAAGACTTGGGGAGCACCGGGTGATAACCCGGTGGTTTGGCGCCGAACGCGGACCAACCACTGCATTATCATGTCGCCGAAGAGGGCGACTCGACAAAGCCTGGTCGCCATATGGCGACGCGAGCGGTGCTGACTACACCTTCGCTCCTTCGCGTGAGGTTCTTTTCGGTTCCGGCGCAGCCGGATTAGGTTTCAGGTTTTGGGATATGGGTTTTAGGTTGCAGCCACATTTCTAAAACCTAACCCCTGAAACCTATTTCCCGCCTTGACCGGTTTCCCTGGTCGTCCGTAAGATGGTCAGGGGCGAACGGGTGGCGTGCCCCCTATCGTTACGGCCTTTCGACGGCGACCGGGAGAGGCCATAACTTGCTCGCGCGGCGGTGGCGGCGCGGAGGGTTTAAAGAATGCCCCATCAGCGCAAGGAACTTACCCAGATCCTGATCGAAATGGGCGCGGTGGACCGGGCCGCCGCGGCGCAGGCCAGGGAACAGGCGCGCAAGGTCGGCAAACCGGTGGAACAAGTCCTCCTCGAGACGCAAAAGGCCAGCGAAGAAAACCTTACCAAGGCCCTGGCTATCCAGAATGACATGGAATACATCGACATTGAGGTGAACAAAGAGCTGCTGGCCACCGCGGATTATCGGCTCCTGCCCGCCGATCTTATCAAGCGCCATCAAGTCCTGCCGCTGGGTACGAAAAATGGCCGACTGCGGATCGTGGTCGGCGACCCGAATGACCTGGAAGCCCTGGAAGCGCTGCGTTTCCGCCTGAATCAACCACTGGAAATATGTCTGGCCCAAAAGAGTCAGATCAAAAAGCATGTCAGCCGCCTGTTCGCCGAGGAACAAAAATCCATCGATGAAATGGTCCGGCGCATGAGCCTGGACACCACCATCGACGTCGTTCCCGGCGCCACCATCGACATCACCGCCCGGGGCGGAGAAGCCCCGATCAACCGGCTGGTCGATGCGCTTATCACCGAGGCCGTTAAAACGCGGGCCAGCGATATTCACGTGGAGCCCATGAAGGATCGCGTACGCGTGCGCTATCGCATCGACGGCGTCTGTCAGCTGCGGGAAGATCTGCGTAAACAGTTACAAAGCCGCGTGATCGCCCGCCTGAAGATCATGGCCGGCATGGACATCGCGGAAAAACGCCTGCCCCAGGATGGACGCATCCGCATGAACATTGACGGCACGGATATCGACTTCCGGGTCAGCGCGCTGCCGGGCTATCACGGTGAATCCCTGGTGCTGCGCATCCTGCGACCGGACAGCGTGCGGATCGGCATCCAGCACATGGGCTTTGAAGAAGACGACTATCTGCGCTTCCGCCGGATTATTTCCCGGCCCAACGGCATTTTCCTGGTCACCGGCCCCACCGGCTCGGGCAAAACGACGACGCTTTACGGAGCCTTGCTGGAGTTGAACACACCGGACCGCAAAATTATCACGGCCGAGGACCCCGTGGAATACAACTTCGCGGGGATCAACCAGTGTCAGGTCAAGGAGCAGATCGGCCTGACGTTTCCCAAGATTCTCCGCTCCATGCTGCGCCAGGCGCCCAATATCATCCTGGTCGGTGAAATCCGCGACCGGGAGGCCGCCGAAATCGCCATTCAGGCCGCCCTCACCGGCCACCTGGTTTTCAGCACGCTGCACACCAACGACGCGCCTTCCGCCATCACGCGGCTGATCGACATGGGCGTCAAGCCGTTCCTGGTGGCCTCGTCCATTCAGGCGATTATGGCCCAGCGCCTGATCCGGGTGCTGTGCGAGCAATGCAAGCAGGTGAACGACCATCCCGACCCAAAATTTCTTTCCCTGCTGGGTTTCAGCGAGGCGCAACTGGCGGGACGCGCCATCTACAAGGCCGTCGGTTGTGAGGCCTGCCACAAGACCGGCTACCACGGCCGGACCGGCATCTTTGAGCTGATGTCCATGAACAGCGAGTTGCGCGAACTGGCGTTCAAACGGGCCAGCACCAGCGCCATCCGCAAGGCTGCCCACGCCACCGGCATGAAAATGCTGCTCGATGACGGTAAAATTAAAGTGTTAAATGGAGTCACCACGCCGGAGGAAATCGCCCGGGTGACGCAAGTGGAAGGGATCGCGACCGAGTAAAGGCCGCGCAGGTACGGGCGGCGGCCGGCCGCGGCCCGGAGAAGAGTGAAGCGGTTGTGTCACAGATTCTGATTGATCGACTGTTGGAAACGACCATCAAACGCGGGGCGTCCGATTTGCACCTGCACGTAGGCCGGCCTCCCACCCTGCGTCTGAATGGCCATCTACGCGAACTGCAAACCAAGACCCTTAGCCCGGAAGATACGATGGCCCTGATGAAGGCCATCACGCCGGAGCGCGGCCAGCAGGAGTTGCAGGAACACGGCACCACCGATTTCGGCATGTCCTTCGCCACGCCGGACGGTTCTGCCCAGGCGCGTTTCCGCGTCTCGGCATACCGGCAAAAGGGTGTGATTTCCGTGGCCATGCGCAAAATTCCCTACAAGCTTCTAACCTTCGAGGAAATCGGCCTGCCGGAAATCTGCCGCGAGTTGTGCCGCCGCCCCCGTGGCCTGTTTTTGGTCACCGGCCCGACCGGCTCGGGCAAAACCACCTCCCTGGCGACGATGATCAATTACATCAACGAAAACTACGACCACCACATCGTCACGGTGGAAGATCCCATTGAGTATTATCACGAACATAAGAAGAGCATCATCAGCCAGCGCGAAGTCGGGCCGGGCAGTGACGTGCCCACCTTTGGCGAAGCGCTGCGGCGGGTCTTGCGCCAAGACCCGGATGTGATTCTGGTCGGTGAAATGCGCGACCTGGAAACCATTGAAGCCGCCATCCGGGCCGCGGAAACCGGCCACCTCGTGTTCGCCACGTTGCACACCACCGGCTGCCAGGGCACCATCAACCGCATCATCGACGCCTTTCCGGTGGATCAGCAGGAGCAGATCCGCGTGCAGCTTTCCGTCACGCTGCTGGCGATTTTAAGCCAGGTATTGATGCCCCGCTCGGATACCGAGGGCCTGGTGGCGGCGTACGAATTTCTCGTGATCACCCCCGCCATCGCCAACCTGATCCGTGAAAACAAAACTTTCCGTATCGATTCGGCGATTCAGACCGGTAAAAAATTCGGGATGCAGCTTCTGGACGATCACCTGCTGACGCTTTACCGCGCCGGCAAAATAAGCGCCGAGGACGCGATCGATCGGTCCCGGCATGCGGCCGACCTGGCCGAGCGGATGGGCAAGCGCATGGACCGACCGGATACCGACAAAGAGACGGGCAGCACGCCCGCGTATGCAGCGCGCCGCGCGGGCTGAGCAGGTTTTGAAAACTGGGTAAGAATTATGCCTGACTCAACCGGCAATGGAAAAGCGACCTTCGCCGTCAAACCGGGGCCGGTGAAACCCCCGGCGGCGCCACCCAAGGCCGCAGGCGGCGCGCCCGCGGCCCGCGGCGCTCCCATGCCCCCGGTCGATCAGCTCAAGAACCGCCCCTTGGGCCGGGTGCTTATCAAAATGGGCCGCATCACCCGCGAACAGGTACACCAGGCACTTGCGGCACAGCAAAAGCAAAAGGCCAATAAGATCAACACTCCTTTGGGCCAGGTCTTCGTGGACCTGAAGATGATCACCCCCAAGGACTTGAATTTCGCCCTGGCGGCCCAGCGTGGCTTTGAAGTCGTGGATCTGGAGAACCGCCAGATTCCCCCGGAGGTGATTCAGCAGGTTCCCGCCCAAATGGCCACGGTTTACCGCACCGTACCGCTGGCGTACGACAAGGCCAGCAACACGATTACCGTCGCCCTCGATTCGCCGGATAATTTCCGGGTGGTCGACGACCTGCACACGCTTCTGGGATTTAACGTGGCCGCCTGCATCGCCGAGCCGGAGGCCCTGGCCAAGCTGCTCTCCAAACACTACGCCACGCATCAGGAATCGCTGCTGGATATGGTCAAGGAGGTCGGCGCCGACTCCACCCTGAAAGTGCTGCAGGGCCGGGGCGAGTCCATTGACCTCGATACGCTGCGGGAATTGTCGGAATCCAATCCGGTCAAAAGGCTTCTGAACACCGTGCTGCTGCAGGCGATTAAAGAGCGCGCCTCCGACGTGCACTTTGAGCCTTTCGAGGACGAATTTAAGATGCGCTATCGCATCGACGGTGTGCTCTACGAAATGGTGCCCCCGCCCAAATATATCGCCATGGCCATCACCAGCCGCATCAAGGTCATGGCCAATCTGGATATCGCCGAACGCCGGGTGCCGCAGGATGGGCGCATTCCCCTGACGGTCGGCGGCCATCCGGTGGATCTGCGCGTGGCGGTTCTGCCGACCATGTTCGGGGAAAGCGTGGTTCTACGCGTCCTGGACCGGGCCAATGTCTCGCTGGACCTGGATAAACTGGGCATGCGCGAAGATGACCTGCAGCTCTTCCGCCGCCTGATCGCCAAACCCAACGGCATCGTTCTGGTGACCGGTCCGACCGGCTGCGGCAAGACCACCACCCTTTACGCGGCGCTCAACGAGCTTAATTCCATCGAAGACAAGCTCATCACCACCGAAGATCCCGTGGAATATGACATTGACGGCATCGTGCAGGTGCAGATTAACCCGGAAATCGAGCTGACCTTCGCCCGGTGTCTGCGCTTCATTCTGCGGCAGGATCCGGATATCATCCTGGTCGGTGAAATCCGCGACCAGGAAACCGCGGAAATCGCCATTCAGGCCTCCTTAACGGGCCACCTGGTCTTCAGCACGCTGCATACCAACGACGCCCCCAGTTCCATCGCCCGTCTGCTGGATTTGGGCCTGGAGCCGTTTTTGATCACCGCCACCCTGGAGGGCGTGCTGGCCCAGCGACTGTGCCGGCGTATCTGCGTGGCGTGTAAAGAGGAATACCGCCCGACCGAAGAGCAGTTAATGGAGCTGAATCTGCGGCCGGAAGACACCAAGGGCCGGACGTTCTACCGCGGCCGGGGCTGCGCGGAATGTAACAACACCGGCTATCGAGGGCGGCTGGCGATCTGCGAAATGCTGATTCTGGACGACAATCTGCGGGACATGATCATGAATCACGCTTCCACCAACGTGCTGCGCACCGCGTCCCGGCAGCGTGGCCTGCGTTCCCTGCGCGACAGCGGCCTGCTGGCCATCTACGAGGGCCTGACCACCATTGAAGAAGTGGTTCGCCAGACCATCGTGGAAGAATGAAAAGCCCTACCAGGCGAAATGGGCGAAGGCGCGGTTGGCCTCGGCCATCTTATGCACGTTTTCCCGGGTTTGCATCGCCGCCCCCTCCCGCTTGCTGGCCGCCACGATTTCCTCTGCCAGCCGCTCCACCATCGGTTTGCCCTTTTTGGTCCGCGCCGCCTCAATGAGCCAGCGGATCGCCAGCGACTGTTGCCGCTGCTGGCTGACCGCCATCGGCACCTGGTAGTTCTGCCCGCCCACGCGCCGCGAACGCGTCTCAAGATTCGGTTTGACATTGTTGATGGCGGTTTCAAAAATCTCGTTGGGCTTGGCCTCTTTGACCCGCTGCGCCACCAGTTCCAGCGCCCCGTAGAAGACGCGCTGCGCTGTGGCCTTTTTGCCGGAATGCATCAGACAGTTGATAAATTTGGCGATTACCAGCGACTGATAAACCGGATCCGGTTTCAAATGGGTATGGCTGACGGTGAAGGATTTGGCGCCCATGCGGTTTCCTTGTTCTAAGTTCCAGATTTTAGCGGTTAGGGATTAGAGCGCGGCAACCAGCCCTGCAGGCTGCCACCCAACCCCTAAAATCTACTTCGGTTTCTTGGCTCCGTATTTGGAGCGGCTCCGACGCCGCGCTTCCACGCTGCCAGCGTCCAGAACGCCGCGCACAATATGGTAGCGCACGCCTGGAAGGTCGCGCACGCGCCCGCCGCGCACCAGCACGATGGAGTGCTCCTGCAGGTTATGGTCGATGCCGGGAATATAGGCCGTCACTTCGCGCCCATTGGACAGCCGCACCCGAGCCACCTTGCGCAGCGCGGAATTCGGCTTCTTCGGCGTCTGAGTCTTGACCAACAGGCACACCCCACGTTTCTGGGGAGACCGCTGCAGGTCTTTAACCTTATTGATGCGGCTTAGGGCGCGCCGCGGATGACGAATCAACTGGTTGATGGTTGGCATTTAGGATAACCTTCACGTAGGCCTTCCAGCACCGGAGCTCTGGAACTCTCCACCGGCCGGCGCGGCGAATTGGGTATCATAACCGTCGTACCTGGTCTCCGCAAACATCCGCTGGCCGCGCTCAACCTGTCATGTCATGCACTCCGATGCAGGTCTGCAAGCCCCCGCCCCGGATATGGTTGACAACGGTCCCGGTATGGCCACAATGACGGCTTGGTGCAGCGCCGCAAGCTGCCTGAGTCGAAAGGATTTTTGATGAACCAGACAAATCTGACCGCCATCTGGGCCGAGGCCTCCGGTCCGCAGCAACATTGGATGGAGCGTGTGGAAGCGGAACTGGATTTTGCGGACCGCCTGTGTGAATTACAGCCCGACTCCGCGGCCGCGTGGCGACCCCTGGTAAGACAGGGCCGCGCGCAAATGCTGGACGCCTTGCGCCACGGCAAGCTCGACGCGCTGCCCGATGCCGTCAGCGCCGTGGAGGCGTTGTTGGCGCCGCTGGGTGCAGCCGCCAAATCCTACACTATCCATTGTATTGGGCACGCGCATATCGACATGAACTGGATGTGGTCCTGGCCGGAAACGGTCGCCGTCAGCGTGGACACCTTCCTGACCGTCTTGCGGCTGATGGACGAATATCCCGATTTCAAGCTGTCTCAGAGCCAGGCCAGTATTTATGCGGCGATTGAACGGCACCGTCCCGACGTGCTGGAAAAAGTGGCCCAGCGGGTTAAACAACACCGCTGGGAAGTCACCGCCAGCCACTGGGTGGAGGGGGACAAGAATATGGCCGGCGGGGAGAGCCTCTGCCGCCATCTGCTCTATACGCGGGCGTACCTGAAGCAATTGTTCGGCCTGCGGCCTGAGGATGTGGCGATCGACTGGTCGCCCGATACATTCGGTCATGCCGCCACCGTGCCGACGTACCTGGTGCGGGGCGGAGTGAAATATCTGTATCTGCATCGTCCCGGCGTGCATACGGTCAGCAAGCCAGGTGCCTTCTGGTGGGAAGGCCCGGATGGGGCGCGGGTTCTGGTCCGCAACGACATGGAGCTGGGTTACAACGGCCAGATCACCCCCGCCCTGCTGGGGCCTTTTCATAAGTTCGTCAAGCTGACCGGCGGCCATGACTATATGTTTGTATACGGCGTAGGGGATCATGGCGGCGGGCCGACGCGGCGGGACATCCTGCGGGCCATCGACATGAACCGCTGGCCCATCTTCCCCACCCTGGCGTTTTCCACCACCCGGACCTTCTACGAACGTCTGGAAAAACAGGCCGAGAAACTGCCGGTACTCCGCGGCGAATTCAATACCGAATTTACCGGCTGCTATACCACCCAGACCCTGATCAAGAAGGCCAATCGCTTCGCCGAAAATCGGCTGGCGGACGCGGAACTGGCCGGCACCCTGGCCCTGCTGGTGGACCGGCAGCATTACCCGGCAGACCTGTTCCTGGAGGCGTGGCGCGACACCTTGTTTTCGCAATTCCACGACATTTTGCCTGGCTCCGGCGTGCACGATACGCGTACCTACACCCACGGCTTGTTTCAAAAGACCATGGCGATCACCAGCCAGGCGGAGACGGCGGCGTTGCGTCATCTGGCGGGGCTGGTCGACACTTCCGCGCCAGGGCCGGTCCGCCCGGAGCCACGCGCCACGCCCGCTTCGAAAATCGCCAGCGCCCTGGGAGCAGGCGTTGGTTTCCATTCCGCTGATGGCGAACTGGCCGCCTCCGAGCAAAGCGCCGGCCAGGGACCGCGACCCTTCGTGATTTTTAACCCCACCGCCCGGGAGCGCTCCGCGATCGTGGAAGCGACGATCTGGGATAATGCCCCACCCGGCGCAGCGCCTTTGAAGTCCCGGGTTTTTGCGGTGCGCCGCCCCGACGGCACGGCCGTGGCGGCCCAACTGGTCAAGAGCGCCGCCTACTGGGGGCACGACTCCGTGACGCTGGCGTTTCCCGCCCAAACGGCGGGCCTGGGTTACGCGAAGTACGTCGTCACCGAAGAACCGGTGGAGTTGCCGCCGCTCATCGCCAGGCAGATCGGCCCGGTCCACCATTGCGTCTACGCGCCCATTGAGCGCGGCTCGGAAGGACTGGAGAATGATCTGCTGCGGGTGGAACTCGACGTCGCCACCGGCGCCATCCGTCGGCTGGTGGATAAGCGCAGCGGCCTGGCGCTCATCGATGCCGCCCCCGGCGCCGCCACCCTGGAGTACGCAGTGGAGCGGCCGCATCCCATGTCCGCCTGGTCGATCGACCACACCGGCCCGGTGGAAATTCCAACGGTCGTAGCCCTGCGGCGCGGTTTAACCGGCCCGTATAAGGCCAGCCTCGAAGTGGATTGGCGGATTCGCCAGTCCAGCGGCACGCTGGTTTATGAATTGCGGGCTGGCGATCCGAAATTGTATCTACACCTGAAAGCGCTGTGGTTCCAACGCGGCATTCCGGAAGATTTCAAACCCGTTACCACCGTCGAGCCGCAAAAAGGGTTGTGGTATCCGCATGGCGCCGCCGAAATTGGCGTGCCGACGTTGCGTTTTGCTTTTCCCCTGGCGCTGCGCGACAGCCGGGGACGTTATGAAATTCCCTTCGGGGCGGTGGACCGTGCGCTGCACCACGGCGAAGAAGTTCCCGCGCTGCAATGGGCGCAGGTTTCCGGGCAATGCGCCCAGCAGGCCGCGGGCTGTCTGCTGCTTAACGACTGTAAATACGGCCATAGCCTGCATGATGCCACGCTGCGTCTGACCTTGATCCGCAGCAGCTACGAACCGGATATTCTTCCGGAGATCGGCGCCCATGAAGTCCACGTGGCGCTCCAGCCTTTCGCGGGCGAAATGCCCGTCTCTGAGGCCATCGCCATCGGTCAGGAATTTAACCACGCTTTACGTGTAATCGGCACGGACGTGCATAAGGGCCGGCTGCCCGCGACCGGCAGGTTTATCACGCTGGCCGGTGAATCGGTCGTCCTGGGCGCCATCAAGAAAACCGAGGCGGGCAACGCCATGCTGCTGCGCCTGTTTAACCCGTCCGCGAAAACCGCGACGGCCCGGATCGGCGTGGATCCTAAACTGTTGGGCGAGGTGCAAAAAGTGCAGGAAGTGGATTTGCTGGAGCGTCCGCTGGCGGAATCAACCAGTACGGCGGCGAACCACACGGTCAGCGTCAAAATCCCCGCCCATGGCCTTACCTCCGTGGTAATCAAGCTGGGGTAGCCGCGGCAGCCGTCGAACGTGCGACCACCAGACCAACGGAAAACGATCCGCCGATGGCGACAATCAGCGCGGATTGGAAACGCTTAAGTTGGAAAAAGGAATGATGGAATCAGCGCGCCAGCCGAATCCACCATCCCGTTGGCCCGCGGCCGGGATTCGCAAACTTACACTATCATCGGCGCGGTGCTGGAGGTTCATACCGTACTTGGCCACGGCCTTTTGGAACCGGTGTATCGGGCGGCCTTATCCGCGGATCACTGTTCCAGATTCAGCCACCGCAGTTCTTCCCGCGCCAGTTGGACCTGGAGCGCCTTGAAACTTTCGCGGGTTTCCTCAATCACGGCCGGGCCAATCAAAGCAAATGTGGGGAACGGCTGGCAAAGCACGTAAGCCAGGGCGATGACAACCGGCGTGACGCCTTTCCGGGCGGCCAGCTCTTGAGCGCGCTGCTGCCGCTGAAAATTATCCGGCGAATACCAGCAACGCACCAGCTCCTGATCGGAGATTTTATCCGGGGCGGCGCGCTGCGTAAAAAAACCACGGGCTTGGCTGCTCCAAGCCATCAGCGGAAATTGTTCCTTTTCCAGCCACGCCCGCGCTTCCGGGTCGGAACTGCTGATGCAGCCGTCCCACGGCGGATGAATCATCCGCGCCAGGCTGAAATTATTGCTCACCGCGGCAAAAGGCGTCAGCCCCTTGGCCCGGGCGTAATCGTTGAAGGCCTGCACCCGCGCCAACGTCCAGTTCGACCCGCCGAAGGCACGCATGCGGCCGGCCCGCCGGTGTTCGTTGAGTACTTCCACAAACTCGCCGACGGGCACGTCGGGATTGTCCCGGTGCATCATGTAAATATCCAGGTAATCGGTCTGCAGGCGCTCCAGGCTTTCCCTGAGCTGCCGTGTGATCGCTTCCGGGTAACAGTCGGGCGTGTGCGCACCCTTGTCCAGGATGACCGTTTGCTCGCGGATTCCCCGCGTTTTCAGCCAGTGCCCCAACGCCTTTTCCATGTCGCCGCCGCCGTAGAGCCAGGCGGTGTCAAACGCGTTGCCACCCCGTTCGAAGTAATCATCGAACATGGCCGCAGCCATGGGAAAACCCGACAGACCCACCTTGTCCACGCCGAACACGAGACGCGCCACGGGTTTGCTCACGCCGGCAATGGTGCCATATTGCATAAGATTTTTCGGCCGTACGGTCAGCGGTGAACCGTGCAGAGGCGCGCTACGGTTTTCCGGTTTTTCCTGCTCGTACCGCAGCCCCAGGGCGGTTCGCCACCGGTCCAGGGTCTTCATATTTCCCAGCGTGTCCGCCCACGTCATGGCCGGCCAGGCCGCCTGTTGTTGCCCCGCGTTTACCGCCGCGGCGAAGGTATCTGCCTCCAGCGTATAAACGTTAGCCGGCGCATCGATGAGGATATCCTCCCCCGGCTGACCCGCCCGCTGCAGGATAATCTTGTTGCCTTTTTCCGGCGGGACCCAGGGGGCGGAAACATGGATTTGCCCTTCGCTGCCGTAAAGACGCACCTCGTTGTCCATCTGGCACTGCACGGCCGTGCCGACGCTAGCTACGACTGCGTTGGGAAACTTCAAAGTGGCGAAGGTATATTCATCCACGCCGCTGCGCGGGCCAATGTGGCCGGCGGCTAAAACTTCCACTGGATCCAGAAATTCCCTGCCCGCGGCCACACCCGCCGCCAGTCGGGCCAGCGATACGGCGTAACAGCCCACGTCCAGAATGCCGCCACCACCGAGTTCGTTTTTCAGGATCCGGCTTTCGTAAACCACGCCGGCCTGAAATCCGAAATACGCTTCGATCATCCGCAATTCGCCGATCGCCTTATCCCGCAGCAGCTCCGTCAACCGGCGAATGACGGGATGGCAGCGGTACATGAACGCTTCCATCAGAGTGACGCCATTTTCCCGCGCCGCCTCCACTACTTGCATCGCGTCGGCGAAATTCAACGTCAGCGGCTTCTCACAAAGCACGTGCTTACCCGCCCGCGCGGCGCGGATTGCCCATTGGGCATGCATCGGATGCGGTGTGGCAATGTACACCGCCTGCGCCTGCGGCCAGGCCAGCAGCTGGTCGTAGCCGCCAAAACGTCGCACCGACCGACCGGCCAGAAAATCGGAGCCAAAGCGTTGCGCTGATTCCAGTTGGCGGCTGGCCACCCCGACCAGCACACCGGTTTTCGAGGCCAACAAGCCCTTGGCGAATGTCCCGGCGATTCGTCCGGCGCCAATAATGCCCCACTGCAGCACGCGTTCCATAAGTCTCCTCGGTAACCCCAGGCCAAGAGCGCCAATATAGCGCGTCCACCGCCTCATTGCAATGGTTTGGCGAGGCCGGTAGGGTGTGGGTGTGACGAGATTTGGCGGCAGGCCTCGCCTTTAACGCATCGGCGATAGAGGCATCGGTCTCCATGGGGGCGACTCTCCGACCGGCTACAGCGACGGCCGTGGGCGAACCGGAAACCGGGTCATCGGCCATGTTGAGTCGTGCAAGCCCCTGCCCGCAAACTGTCACTCCCTGCGGGGGTCCGCGCCAGTGCCGTTTCCTATCTTTCGCTGGAAACGGCGCTGGACCTTGTCGTCACCCCAGCCGGTAGGTATGATGGCCGTGTTGTGGTGACAGGGGCTGTCCCCCGGCAACCGTGGACTTTCTTTGCCGGCACGCTATAATTGGCCCGCGTCTCTGGAAAGGGTGTGGCCGGATTTTGCGACAATCACGCGGTGCCACGCAGCAGGAGTTCGGCTTAGGTTGGCCAGGCTTAACCCCTACGCCAACCCAAAGTGGTGGTTCAAGAATTCCGCCGCATCCGTCCGGATTCCGGGGCGCCAATAGACTTGTTCGATGCTCCCGCGGACAGTATAGTACGCGGCATCAGGTTGGGTGATGTTCTAATTATGGAGGTGTTTCGTCATGTCCAATGAGAATCCGAATAACTTGGGACAACTGTCTCGGCGCGGATTTATCGCGGCCATGGGCGCGGCGACCGCGTGGGCGTTGACCGGCTGTACGTCGGTACCGGGAACCGCGGTGGATAACCTGCCGCGGAAGCAAGGCTGTTATAAAGCCTTGTTCGGCGTTATGCCCGACGGTACCAAGGTGTATCAGTATACGCTGACCAATGCCCACGGCATGGTGGTACAGTTGCTAAGCTACGGCGCCCGCGTCCAGCGGATCCGGGTGCCGGACGGGCGGGGCAACATCGGCGACGTGGCCCTGGGGTACACGAGTCTACCGGCCTATCTCGCCGCGGATGATCCTTACTTCGGCGCCACCATTGGTCGCTACGCCAACCGTATTGCCAACGGTACGTTTACGCTGGAGGGCAAAACCTATCACGTTCCGCTCAATGATGGTCCCCGCCATAACGCTCTGCACGGCGGGCCCAATGCGTTTGATCGTCAGGTTTGGACCGGCAAGGTGAAATCGCAGTTGGGTCAACCCGCAGTTCGCTTCCGACTCGTCAGCCCGCCGATGGCCAATGGCTTTCCCGGCATGCTGGCAGTGGATGTCGACTATGTGCTGACGGAGCAAAATGAATTGCTCGTGGACCTCCGTGCCGTGGCCAGCAAAACCACGGTGGTGAACCTGACCAATCACACGTACTTTAATCTGGCTGGTCCGGGCCACGATATTCTTGACCACGTGCTTACTCTGAATGCCAACCATTACACGCCTGTCAACCGCGATTTGATCCCCACCGGCCAAATTCTGCCGGTCGCCGGAACGCCCTTTGATTTCCGGCAGCCGGTGCGCCTGGGCAGTCGCATCCAAGCGCCGGCTGCGGTCGTGGCGACGAAGCACACGCTGGCCCCGGCCAAAGCGGCTCCGGCCACGCACCCCGGCCGCTCGATGGCTGTGGCCAAGGCGCATCATCCGGCGGTGATAGCCCCCAACCTCGACCAACCACCGTATGGTTATGACAATAACTGGTGCGTGAATAAGCATGACCAAGTCAAGCCCGCTCCGGCTGCTTCACCGATGGACAGTGTTTTATTAAAGGGACTGGTCCTCGCGGCGCGCCTGCAGGAGCCGGCCACCGGCCGAATTCTGGAGTGTCTGACCACGCAGCCGGGTCTGCAGGTTTACACCGGCAATTTCCTGAATGGGTCGCTGCACGGCATTGGTGGAGCCTATCCCTGCCATGGCGGCATCACGCTGGAAACGCAGCATTATCCCGATTCGGTGAATCATCCGAATTTTCCTTCCACCGTGCTGAAATCACTGAAGGACGGCGGGGCTTTCTATCAGCGGACCATGTATCGCTTCCGGACGATGTAGCCGCGACTGCACCACCCATCGCATTGGTAAAAGGCCGCCCCCGTGGGGCGGCCTTTTTTGCATCCAGCCTGACCATGGCCATCCCTCGTTTCATAGCAGGCTACTATCAAAGGTTGGGAAGGGGATCTTTTCAGACAGCTTATTTTTTGAGATCGC
>JAJYFE010000072.1 GCA_021785435.1 Planctomycetota bacterium | reverse complement strand
ACGCCGCGGCTTTTCCTTTTCTGACCACTTGTCGCAGTTCCGCCCGTTCCTCGGACGTGAGCTTTATAACGTATTTCTTGGCCATCCTTTCTCCTTGACCGGTTGGACATCCTTGCCAAGGAGAAATGGTACCCGAAACTTCAAGAGTGACGGACTACTAGGGCCGAACCCGTGGGACGAAAGCTTTCGCCACATCCGATCAAGGGCGTCATCAATTTCGCGCCGGAAGCGTGGCAGCAGGGTCTCAGACGTCAGGCGCTTAAGTAGACCACCACTATTCTTACCCAGCACCGGAATTTCGGATGCACGCCGGATCAACTTTTTCATCATCAGCCTCCTTATAGGAACGCAAAATTCTACCGCGCCGGTATTGTGGATCAGGTCCGCACCCTGGTCCAGATTTTTCAGCCGCCATGTACGACGATCTTCCTGGCTTTGGCTTGTGCCGCTTTGGGAACCCGAATCGACAAGGTACCATCCTTCAACTCACCCTTAATGCCATCGGCATCAACGGGTGTGCGGATGCTGAACGATCGTCCATACGAGCCGGCTTCATATTCCTGCACCAGATAGTGCCGATCGGTGGTATCGGCCGCAGCGGTGGATTTGCCTTCCACCTGCAGGACGCCGTCATCAAAGGTGATGTCCACGTCCGCTGGTAGTACGCCGGGCATATCCAACCACAGCGTAAAACCGTCATGGTCTTCTAGAATATCCGCCGCTGGTGCGTACCAAACGGCGTTATCGAGCCGTTCCGGCGTGTCGGCCGGACGGCGACGGGTAACCAGGGCTTGCGTACTCATGCTCGAGTCTCCTTTTCTATTTTCCCGCAGCCGCCATCGAATCTTCTTGAGAGCGGACCGCGGCGATCGAACTTACTGGGTCAACAGTTTAATCTTCCTGGGTTTCGCGGACTGCGCCTTTAGCAAATTCACGGTCAGCACGCCGTTCTTGAGCCGCGCTTCAACCTGATCGGGATTTAACTCCCAAGGCAGCGTGAAAGCACGAGTGAAGCTTCCGACGAGCCGTTCGCGCCGATGCCAGGTATGTTGCCCGTTAGCTGGCCCTTCCCGACGAACCGTCAACCGGAGTTCGTTGCCGGAAACCAGCACTTCCACCTGTTCCAGTTTTACACCCGGAAGTTCCGCTTCCAAATGGGCTGCCTCACCATCATCCCAAATGTTGACGGCTGGAAACCGGTTTGATTCCTCACCCCACTGCGGTGCAGCGTCACGGTAGAAGTCTTCAAAAAGTTGGTTGATCTGGTCATGCAGACCAGAAAAGGGCGTCCTTACAGGTTCCAAAAGCTCCAACATAATTTAAACTCCTTTCATGGTGATTGTTCCGTTTCCACGGGTTGGCCTGAAAACTAACAGGTTTTCCTTTTCCATACAGGCCTCGACGAACCGGCACGGAGATGCCTCGTGGTACCTTCCGCGGCATCACCACCTTGCCAGGCTCAAATGCGCCTGCTTGGTCCATCCGTTAAACGTGCTTCGCAAACCCCGTGCCACAACGACCCTGACGAATTAAATCTATTTGCAAAACTGGTTGTTACAATAAGTTATATGCTTCTTTGGAAAGGTTGTCGGCACGAGTGCGGTATAGAACAGGCCCGTGCGCGATGTCAAAATGACAGTATCGGCAGTCCTGCAATCAGTAATGTCATCGATCCTTGGATGAAGTTTTAAAAACATGGTGTTTGGTATGATTTTCAGCATGGCGGCGGCGTTGAAACAATTCCTCCCTGTGCCATCCCCGGCGCGGCACCGCTGCCATGCGGTGCCGCGCCTTAGTTGGCTGGTTGCGTTAGGGCCGCTGACAGCTCTGCCACTTTGGTTGGGGATGCGCCCGACGATGCATGTTCCGCTGGATGAAAATTCGACGCGCTGGCTTGTCGGCTGGCTACTGGCGTTACTGGCACTGGACACTTGGACGGCCCTCACCGCCGGGGCTTGTGCTCTCGACCACGGCCGTTGGTGGGGAGGCGTTGGCCTGTTGCTGCTTAGTTTAGCCATCACTCTGGCCACGGCGGCGGCGACATGTGCGGCGTTCGATGCGGCCGTAGCCTTGCGGTGTCTGGCGGTCCTGGGCGGCTGGGGTATTCTGTGCGCCGGGATGGCCGGAGCATTCCGCCGCTTGGTGGGAGGGGCCGCGGCAGTGGCGGGCCTGAGCTTCATCACGGCGTTTTTGCTTAGCGTGCCGATTTCCGCAGCGCCTGTGCTGGCGAATTTGGGACGCGGTCCGCTGTTGACGGCTCTGGTCAATAGTTGTCCAAGTCTATGGTTAATCGGCGCGTTACGCCCGGAAATTCGTTTCGATTGGTTGGCGTGGTTTCACGCGCCTTTGATTTATGGCATTACTCCACTGGGGCAGAATATGTTGATGCCACCGTTGATTCACTGGTGGGTGATGTGCCTGATCAATGTGGTCGCGGGTCTCGGCCTGGTCCGTTTCCTGCGTGTTCCGACATCGTCCGGATAGCCCCAGACGCCTGCAGGACTAGGCCTAGCGCGGGAAGCAACGGCGGGGTGCCATTTGCGGGCGCGGGTAATCCTTCGACGAATCGCCTCGGTGATCGGCAGGTTGGTTCTTACGTGTGCCCACGGCGCCACCGGCCCGGCGTTACGCCACAATTCTTGCGGAACGCGGCAATGAGGTGGCGGCTGCCGGCAAAACCGCAGGCGCTGGCAATCTGTTTCAGCGGTGCGGAGGAACGCCGCAGCAATACTTTCGCACGTCCGAGACGGACTCTATCCAGATAGGGTTTGGGACTTAACCCGTACGCAGCGCGGAAGTGCCGGAATAGCGCCGAACGGCTTATCTGCAGTTGCCCGGCCAATTTTTGCACCGACCAGCCTTCCAGGCTGCGCCGATCAATGAGAAATCGCGCCGCTTCAGCGATATTGGTGGGCGCCACGTCCGTGGAATCAGTCCCCGCCAGCGCGTCGATCAGCCGCCAGCCCGCCGCGATGGCGTAGCTGGCCGCAATGGTCGGACGGGCGTACACAGCCTGGATCTCCGCGAGCAGTTCTTCCAGGTGCCCCGCCGGGGGCAGATGCAGCAGCGGCCGAACCGGGCTCAGGCCCACATGGCCGAGACTGGCCCGCACCTGCGTGCCCTCCAAGGTCAGCCAGGTATAACGCCAGGGCGTAGCGGCAAAGTCGTGGTAGTCGTAGTGGCAACCCGGAAAGAAGGCGAACGCATCGCCGGGACCGACCGCATAGGCTGTCACGCCGACTTTCATCATGCCACGGCCCGATTCGACTACATGGACTGCGAAACCCGGGGAGACCTGCTGGAAGGCAAAATGGCCGGTGCTGAAAAAACGGCCCAACAGCGAAAGGTAAAGAGCGGGAATACGCCCATCCCAGCGGATCGGACCGCGCACCCGGTAAAGTTCGGACCGATAGGTGGCATGTCGGACGATCTGCAACATTTATATACCTTTTTCAACAAAATCACCCTTTCTTTTGTAGCATTTCCGCGTATAGTTAGCAAAGGCTACTGTACCAAGGTAACGTTTAAGGAATCAGGAGCGCCAAGCATGGCCTACGATTTACAGGACTACCTGTTTGATTTGCGCGGGTATCTGATCCTGGAACACGCCATCGATTCGGAGCATGTCCGAGAACTTAATGCCGTCTTGGATGCGTTTCCACCGCTGGAATGGGGCCAATGGCACGGCCACGTACAACGGTTCGACAACAACGGCGATGCCGGCGTGGAGTTGCAGAATATCGTGGAGGCGGGAGAACCGTTTGAGCGCCTGATTGACCACCCCGCCTGGATCCGCCGCCTGCGTCGCTATTGTGGCGAGGAAAACAGCTACGTGGAAGGGGTGTTCATTGACGAATGCTTCGCCAGCCTTCGGCGGCACGGCGGATTCTTTCCGATCCATTCCGGTGGACAAAATGGCGTGGTTCGCAATCAATATAGATTCGTCAACGGCCGTTTTCGCTGCGGGCAGGTGAATATTCTGCTGGCGCTGACCAACATTGGACCGGGCGATGGCGGCACGGTGGTAATACCCAGCAGCCACAAATCCAACTTCGATCCGCCCCATATCGCCTGGAACAACGCCCAGGGTGGACGGCAACGGGTGGACCAGGTGGCTGGCTCTATCGAAGTGCACTTGCGGGCTGGTGACGCCTTGCTGTTCGTTGATGCCCTGTGTCATGGCGCCAGTTCTCGCACCAACCCGGGTGAGCGCCGCGCGGTGATTTATCGCTATGGACCGACGTGGGGCAACACCCGTTATGGATACCAATACTCCGCGGAACTGCTGGCGCGGCTTACACCCGAGCGGCGCAAGATTCTTCAGCCCATTGAGCCGCGCCGTCCAGCGGCGGCCATAAGCCAGCCGCCGGCGCCCGCCGGGCGGTCCCATGGGGACACCGCGCACCAGGGAGATCCGGCCCATGTCGATTGACTTTAGTCCTCAACGGTGGGAGGAATTGCGGCAGACGTACCGTGCCTGGTGGGCGGGCAGACTAACCCGTCCGTTGATGGCGGCAACCTGCGTGAATCGCGATCCCGGCCGCCCCAAGCCGTGTGCGCCTTTATTGTCCCAGGCCACTTGCACAGAGTTGTCGATTCCCGCCGCTGCCCTGGTCGATCGCATCGATTGGGAATTATCGCGCTGCAGCTACTTTGGTGACGCCTATCCGCTGTGGAACATGGACTGCTTTGGGCCGGGAGTCATGGCGGCATTCGTGGGGGCCAAACTTGACACCTCCACCGGCCGGGTGTGGTTCCGTCCCCTTCGCGACGTGCCGATCCGCGAGCTGCATCTGGAATATGATCCGGATAACCCATGGCTACGGCGGGTCAAAGAACTTTGCGCCGCTATGACGCAGCGGTGGCAGGGCCAGGTCCTTGTGACGATGACCGACCTGGGTGGCAACCTGGATGTGCTTTCCACCTTCCGTCCTGCCGAAGCGCTGCTGCTGGACTTGTATGATCATCCGGCGGAGGTCATCCGCGTGCGGGATGAAGCCCATCGTCTCTGGCATCGTTTCTTCGCGGAGATCCATGCCGTTCTGCAGCCCTACAACCCCGGCTACTCCGCTTGGTGCGGCATCTACAGCGAACGCCCTTATTACATGCTCCAGTGCGACTTCAGTTATATGATCGGACCGGACATGTTCCGGCAATTTGTCCGGCCGGAGCTCGACGCCACCACGCGGCTGTTGGAGCACAGTTTCTATCACCTCGACGGGAAAGGCCAGTTGCCGCATCTCGACGCGGTGCTGGCGTTGGAGCATCTGGAGGGCGTGCAGTGGGTGCCCGGCGACGGCGCGCCGCCACCTTCGGCCTGGCCGGAAATTTATGAACGTATTTTCAAGGCTGGCAAGAAAACCCAGTTGTGGGGGCGTTGGCCGGAGGTATATGCGCTGCTGGAGCGAACGGGCATCGGGCCGGGGGTACACTATCCAAGCTGGTCCAGCGCCGCCGAAGAGCAGGAGACCCGCTGCTGGGTTGATCGTTTCGCCTCCGCACACTGGGCCTGATCTGACGGAACCATCCGCAGATTGACGCCCCACCCCGCGCTGCAGTTTAGTCGCCCACGGCGACCCTGGGGCTATGAAAGGCGCCACCGCTTTTTCGTAACCCGGAGCACCGGCGACGGGTTCAGGATGCCTCAGGCGCCAGCGGCGGCGCCGTATTGATGCCGCGGGGCGGGGTATTGACGATTTTCCACCGCCGCAACGTAATCCCGCGCCGCCCGTGCTATGACGGCCGGCACATCCGCGAGTGGGTCAGCGAATCGGGGTGTTCTTTCGCTGAAGCCGAGCAGATCATGCAACACCACCACGTGACCGTGGCAACTCGAACCGGCCCCGCAGCCTAACACCGGGCAAGGCACCGCCGCGACGACCCGACGGCTGACCGCATCCGGCACGGCTTCCAGCAAAATAAGCTCGGCCCCCGCCTGGGCCATCCTGGACGCGTCCTGGACAATTCGTTCCACCTCCGCTTCCGTCCGCCCTTGGTAACGATAGCCGCCGTCCAGCGCCGCGCGCTGCGGCCGCAAACCCAAGTGGGCGCAGACCGCCACGCCCGCGGCGGCCAGCGCCGCCACGATAGGCTCATGCCGGTGGTCACATTCGAGCTTGACGGCGTCGGCTCCGCCCAGGCAGAGCATCTGGCGGGCGTTGGCGACGGCGGTCGGTACATCCGGATAGCTGCCGAAGGGCATGTCGCCCATGACGAAGACGTCCGGAGCGCCGCGTCGGACGGCACGGGTGAGGATGGTCATAAAGTCCAGCGTTGCCGGCAGCGTTGAATTTTCGCCGAGAACCGTGGTGGCGGCGGAATCTCCCACAAGCAGAATACATACGCCGCAGCCGGCCAGAATTTTCGCCGTCGGATAGTCGTAGCAGGTAAGCATGGCGATGGGCCGGCGTTCCACCGCCATTTGCCGCAGCGTCGTTAGCGTGATCTTGGGCATATTTTTCATTTTTCACTTTTGCCTTTTTGCTGCGCAGCCAGATGGGCGCTTCTAAACCGCCTGGATTAGCTGCCCCGGCTCAGCGCGAGGGCTGCGGCGTTGGCCGACCGCCGATTGTCCAGGCCGCCGAAACGCCGCCGCCGCCCGGCGTAATTTTCCAGGGCCGCGTCAAAATGGGCGGGGGTAAAGTCCGGCCAATACACCTCACTGACGAACAGCTCGGCGTAGCTGATCTGCCAGAGCAGAAAATTGCTCACACGCATTTCACCAGCGGTGCGGATCAGCAAGTCGGGATCCGGCATGCCGTCGGTATACAGATGGGCCGCCAGCACGCGTTCGTCGATGTCCGCCGGCGTCAGCCGTCCGGCCTGGACTTCCGCGGCGATTTGGCGCGCCGCATCGACAATTTCCGTGCGCGCCCCGTAATTGACCGCCAGGCAGAGCGTCATGCCCGTATTGGAGGCCAGGGCCGCGACGGTGTTGTCAATTTCGCGGCACACCAGCGGCGGCAGCCCGTCGCGCCGGCCGATTTGCCGAAACCGAATGTTATTATCGTGCATCATGGCGCGATGACTGATGAGATATTGCCGATAAAGCTCCATCAATTCCGCCACTTCCTGGGCGGGACGCCGCCAATTTTCAATGGAAAAGCTATATAAGGTAAGCTGTTCAAGCTGGCGCCGCGCCGCGTGTTCAATGATCTGGCGGGCGGCGTGGGCGCCCTGCCGATGTCCGTCGGTGCGCGGGCGGCCGCGCTGCACGGCCCAGCGGCCGTTGCCATCCATGATGATGGCGACGTGTCGGGGCGAAAGCTCCGCCGCGGTACCGGCGGGGGGTTGATTTAGATCCGACTCATTCGACATCCGGCGAGCTTGCTCCGAACGTAGCGGCTAGAGAGCATTACGCTGCGCTCCATCAACAACTAACCCGTGCACCGTGACCAGGCCCGAGGAAAACATGACCCCTTCGCGGGTGGGCAACCGGCCATCTTTTTTTAGGGGCGGCTTCACCTGCCGCGACTGGCCACTACGGCGACTTCCGGCCAAGCCGCGCCATCCGTCCTGCTGTTGGCTCGGTTTTCAACAAGTCATGGTCTGATGTCGCGCCGCGCCGACACTCACCATACGAATCGGCGTTTGTACGAACGCCTCAATGCGCTCCAGATAGCGGCGTGCATTAGCCGGCAGATCCGCCCGTCGGGTCGTATCCTCCAAAGATTCGCTCCATCCCGGCAGCGTTTCATAGACCGGTTCAGCCCGCGCTAAATCATAGGCGTCCGGAGGAAAGCCCTCCGTATAGCGGCCGGCATGGCGGTAGGCCGTGCAAAGTCGCAGCGCGTCCATCCCGGAAAGTACATCCAGCAGCATCAGGCACAACCCGGTGACGCCGCATACGCGCACGGCATAACGCAGCGCCACCAGGTCCAGCCATCCGCAACGCCGGGGCCGTCCCGTGGTGGTGCCATATTCATGGCCGCGCTGGCGCAGGTGTTCCCCGATGGCGTTGTTTTGCTCGGTGGGAAATGGTCCGGCGCCCACGCGGGTGCAATAGGCTTTGGCCACGCCCAAAATGGACGTCAGGGCCGCGCCCGGGACGCCGGCACCGGCACTTAACCCCGTACCACAATTGCTGCTGGTGACAAACGGAAACGTCCCGTGGTCCAGGTCCAGCAGCACCGCGTTGGCCCCTTCAAATAACAGGCGCCGGTGGTTCCGCCACGCTTCCTGCAGCAAGTCGGTGGTGTCGCAGACGTGTTCGCGGAGTTGTTCCGCACAGCCGCGGTATTGCTCAAAGATTGGCTCCCAGGCCAGCGGCTCCGCATCATAAAGCCTTTGCAGCAAACGATTTTTTTCGCTGACGATCACCGGAAGCCGACTGCGCAGACGATCCTCATCGATCAGGTCGGCCATGCGCAGGGCGCCGGCGCGCAGCGCCTTGTCGGCGTAACACGGCCCAATGCCCCGGGCGGTGGTGCCAAGGCGTTGGTTTCCAAGGCGCCCTTCGGAAAGCTGATCCTGCAGTTTATGGTGGGGCAGCACCACGTGGGCCTGGCTGGAGATGCGCAACTTGTCCCGTAGTTCAAGGCCCTGGCCCGCCAGCGCATCAATTTCCTGCACCAATTGAATCGGGTCGATCACCACCCCGTTGGCCAACACGCAAATGCAGTGGGGATGTAAAATACCGCTCGGGATCAGATGAAAGGCGTACTTCACCGCCCCCACCTGCACCGAATGTCCGGCGTTACTTCCGCCGTTCCAACGAACCGCATAGTCAAATTGGCCGGTGAGCAGATCGACGATTTTTCCTTTGCCTTCGTCTCCCCACTGCAGCCCCACCACCGAAGTATTGCCCAGATGCCCCAACGCTGACAAATCCGGCTCCATGCCACACCTTTATAAAATGATATCCAAAGGCATAAAACATTTACTATACCCCCAGCGTGCACCTATTACAAAAAACAGTTGATGCAACGTTGACGTGCGGGGGCATGGCGGAGCTGGCGCCGGTGCCTTTTTCAGGGCGCGAAACTCCGGCGCTGGAAACGGCGCCAGCACGCCAAACCTGTCACACCCGCGCCCCGGCTTGCTCCTGCGGCACAAGGAGTCGATACTGTCGTATGTACCAAGTAGGAACGCAGAATGAATCAGCGGGTGGCCGGCCTGATGGTTGAAACCTGGTGCTAGGATGGCTGACGAACGTCCCAACCCCGACGCCCTGCTGGCCGAAATCGGCGCCGCAGAGGCCCGGCAGCAGCGCGGCAAGCTGAAAATTTTTTTTGGCGCCGCGGCGGGTGTCGGCAAGACCTACGCCATGCTCGAAGAAGCCCGCCAGAAGGCCGTCGCCGGCGTTAAGGTACTGGTCGGCTACGCCGAGCCGCACATCCGTCCCCAGACTGAGGCCCTGCTGCTTGGCTTGGATATTTTGCCGTACCGCATGGTGAACTATCGCGGCACGGAACTCAAGGAGTTCGACCTGGACGCAGCGCTGACGGCCCGGCCGCAGCTGATCCTGGTGGACGAACTGGCCCATACCAACCCTCCCGGCCTGCGGCACGCCAAACGCTGGCAGGATGTCGCGGAACTGATAGCCGCCGGCATTGATGTCTACACGACGTTGAATGTGCAGCATCTCGAATCCGTCAACGACGTGGTGGAACGCGCCACGGGGGTGAAAGTCCGCGAAACGCTGCCGGACTCCGTTTTTGAAACCGCTGAGGAAGTACAGCTGGTGGACCTGCCGCCGGAAAAGCTCATTGAGCGGCTGCGGGAGGACAAAATCTACGCGCACGATCGCGCCGAAGCCGCCTTGCGCAACTTCTTCACCTTCGGAAATCTGCTGGCCCTGCGCGAGCTGGCTCTGCGCCGCACCGCGGACCGTATCAATCGTGATATCGACACTTTCCGCGGCACCCCGGCTCCGGGCGATCTGGCCGCGGTGTCGGAACGGGTTATGGTATGCGTCGGCCCGTCCCCCTCGTCGGTCAACCTGGTGCGCACGGCGGCGCGCATGGCGGCAGTACGGAAAACGCCGTGGCTGGCCGTCTATGTGCAAACACCGCATCATCTGCGTCTGTCGGATACGGACCGCAATCGGGTCGCCCAGACGCTCAATCTGGCGGAGCAACTGGGTGGCCAAGCGGTCACCCTTTCCGGCCTGAACCCCGCCCGCGAGATTATCGCCTACGCCCGCAGCCATAATGTCGCCCGCATTCTGGTCGGCAAACCCGCCACCCACGGCTGGAGGCGCTGGTTCCGGCGGCCCATGCTGGACGACCTTATTCGCACCAGTGGCCCGATCCAACTGCTGCTGATCCAGGAGTCGCCCGCTCCCCGGCGGCCGGGTGGCGAGCTGCCACAGCCGCCGGAGCGCCGGGGCCTGGCCTGGGCGGTAGCCGTGGTGGCGCTCAACACCGTGCTGGGCATGTTGCTGCATCACGGGCTGGGCTTGTCCAATATCAACGTGATCATGCTTTATCTGCTGGGGGTGCTCTGGATTTCCGCCCGCTATAGCCGGGCCGCGGGCATCCTCACCGCCGGGCTCAGCGCCCTGGCCTTCAATTTCACGATGGTCGAACCCTATTACGCTCTGCGGATTTCGGATACGCAATATTTGATCAGCCTGGGGGCCATGCTGATCACCGGCCTGTCCATCAGCGCCCTGACCACGCAGTTGCGCCACCAGGAACGGCTTTCGCGGTTGCGCGAGCAGCGCACGCAGGCGTTGCTGCAGTTGAGCCGCGCCCTGATTCTATGTCCCGATCGCGCCCGCCTGGTGCGGGCGGCGGTGCGGCATGTATCGGAATTTTTCGCCTCGCCCGTGGGCATCCTGGAGCCGGTGGAGGGAGCATTGCCCAGGCTGGCCGAAGGTTCGGACCCCCTGCCGCTGGACGAGAAGGAACGCAGCGTGGCGGATTGGGTTATCCGGCATAACGCAGCGGCCGGCGCCAGCACGGACACGCTGCCATCGGCCCGGGGCGTCTATCTGCCCTTGAAAGGGGTCCAGTCCACGCTGGGGGCGCTAGGGATGATTCCCGGGCCGGAAGCGCGTCTGACCGATCCCGATCAAATGCGCACCTTGGAATCTTTTACGGAACAAATTATCGTGGCCATGGAGCGGATGATGCTATCCACGGAAGCCCAACGCGCTTGGGAGCGGGCCGAAGTGGAACTGTTGCGCAACAGCCTGCTGTCGGCCGTCTCCCATGATCTGCGTAGTCCGCTGGCGACGATCACTGAATCGGCCAAGCGAATTCTCCAGGCCGGCGCTGCCATGGCGCCCGAAACGCAGCGCCAATGGCTCGCCACGATCGCCGCGGAAGCGGAACATCTGGAACGGCTCATCGGGAAATTGTTGGAAATGACCCGGTTGGAATCCGGCTCCGTGGTCATGCGGCGGGAAGCGCTGGATCTGCGGGAGTTACTTGGCGCCATCGCCGCACGCTGGCGCCCGGCGGCCGGGCCACGCGAACTGCAGATCGCCGTGCCGGATGATTTGCCGCCTATCCCCGGCGATCCGCTGCTGCTGGAGCAGCTTTTTTCGAACTTGGTTGAAAACGCCCTGGAACATTCCGCGGTCGATACACCGATCGAAATTGACGCCGCCGTCCACGGCGGGCACGTCATCGTGCGCGTGATGGATCGCGGACGTGGTCTGCCGGAACAGGATACCCAGCGGATTTTTGAGAAGTTATACCGAGTGCACCCGGCGGACCATCCCGGCGGGTTGGGCCTGGGCCTGGCCATTTGCCGCGCCATCATGCAACTGCACCACGGCTCGATTGAGGCGCGCAACCGTCCGGGCGGCGGGGCCCAATTCGATGTGGCCCTGCCGGTGGAGCCGCTGGCGATCGGCGTCGCGCACCGGCACGCGGCAGAGGAGCCGGCGATTCATCCATCGGTCTAAGCTCGACTCCTGCCGTTTTTAGGAGCGTAGATGGTCGAATCCTTGTGCGGAGAGGCCAAGGCTACGCTCAGTACCCGGGGCGGGGCTGCGCTCGGCCTCGGTCCGCGCGGAGGCGGAAGAGTTTAGCCGGCCAAGGCGACTTTCGGCGGACTTGTTCTAAGCCGCAAGCGGCACCTTGACCTGGATCCGCCGTAGCCGATTCGCCATTGGGCGGATTTGGAGCGCGGGCCGACACTCGCGGGTGCGGCCGAGGCGGTGGCTATGAAGAAGCTGTAGGCGGGATGCGGGTGCGACAATGGGATTTTGGGTTGCGGCGGGGTGCGATGGTGCGAGGAGTGTTTGGCCGACGAAGGCGTCGGCCTACGGGGGCGTGTGGCCGATGAGGGCGTCGGCTCCGCGGGCGCTTGATGTTCGCCGCATCGGTCTATTTTGGCGCTTTCTTTTCCGCCTGGGCCGAGGTCGGTCTACGCGGGTGGCCCTCTGGCCTCCAACCGCCGCCGAGGGATTTGACCAACGCCACGGCCGCCACGAATCGCTCGCCGCGCAGCCGGTCCAAGGCGATCTGACGCTGGAGCATCACGTTCTCCGCCACAGCTACCTGGAGGTAGCTTACCAGGCCGCCGCGATACTGGTGCTCAGCCAGCTGCAATTGTCGCTGGGCGGCCCGCAAGGCGCCCCACGCCCGGTCCTGTTCCGCAGCCAGCAGACGCTCGGCCGCCAGGTTATCCTCGACCTCGGCAAAGGCCGCCAAGACAGTTTGGCGGTAATCGGCGACGGTTTCGGCGTAAGCGGCTTGAGCCGTCCGCAGCTGCGCACGTCGTAGGCCGCCTTCAAACAGCGGCAGCGACAGCGATGGTCCAACCGCCCACAATCGGCTAGGCCAGGTGAACATCGTTCCGGCATCAATACTCTCAAACCCGGCTAAGCCGTTAAGCTCCACGGTGGGGAAAAACGCCGCCGTGGCCACGCCGACGTTGGCATTAGCGGCGGCCATGCGCCGCTCAGCCGCGGCAATATCGGGGCGTCGCTGGAGCAAGGTGGAGGGCAAGCCGGGTGGAATAATCGGCGGATGGCTCGCCAGGGGAGATCCGGCGAGATGGAAGAGCGGCGCCGGTTGGCCGGTCAGCACGGCCAGGGCGTGCTCAAATCGGGCTTGTTCCAAGGAAAGCTCCGGCACCCCCGTCTCGGCAGTTTTTAACACCGTATCCGCCTGCGCCACGTCCAGATCGGAGGCGAGGCCGCCGGTGCGGCGGTGGCGTGTCAGTTCCAGCGATTTGCGGTCGGCCGCAATGGTCGCTTGCAGCGCCGCTTCTTCCGCGTCGAGCGCACGGAGGGTGAAATAGTCCGCGGCGACTTCGGCGGCGATGGCGAGCCGAGCACCCTCGAGATCGGCGGCCTCGGCTTGCAACTTAGCGCGTGCTGACTGGATCTCGCGCCGCACACGGCCCCAGAGGTCCAGTTCATAGTTGAGATCAAACGGCACGGTGAAATTGCTGTAAGTAACTCCGTGGCCCACGGCCTGGCCCGTGTTGGGCAGCGGCATGTGGGCGGAGTTGCGCTGACGCAGCGCGGAGTACCCGACCCCGATGCTTGGAAACAGGCCGGAACGCGCCACATCCGCGCTGGCGCGCGCCTTCTGGAAACGGGCGAAGGCGACCTTGAGTTGCTGGTTCGCGGAAGTGGCCTGTGCTTCGAGCCGATTCAGCGCAGGGTCGCGAAACATTTTCCACCAGGGACCTTTGGACAGCCCGGCTTGCGGTCGCGCGACCCGCCACAGGTTGCCTGCGCCGGTATAAGCAGCCGGCATCGTGGCGACGGCCGGGGGACGACGGTAGTCTGGGCCGACCGTGCAGCCCGTCGGCACCACTATCGCCAACGCGACGATCCAAGACCGTGGCATATTCATTTCCGCACCTCATCGGCTGGCGCGGGCGCCGCGCGATAAAAGAGACGCTTTACAGCCAACCCGGCATCTTCAAAAAGTGAGTAGAAAACCGGCACGTAAACCATGGTCAGGAACGTTGAAACCAGCAGCCCACCGATGGCCACAACCGCCAGCGGCGAAAGCCGTTCCAGCCCGATGGCCCATTGCAGGGCGATGGGAATCATCCCGACAGTGGTGGCGATGGCGGTCATCAAAATAGGCCGCGTGCGGATACGCACCGATCCGACGAGTGCGTCGTAGGTGGAAGCGCCACGCTGCTTTGCGGCGGTGATAAAGTCAATCAGCAGAATCGAGTTTTTCACCACGATGCCGGCCAACAAAATCATGCCCATCATGGCCGGCATGCAGCCATGTTTGTCGGCCAGCAACATGGCCCAGATCGCCCCGATGAGCGCCAGCGGAATAGCGACCATGATCGTCAGCGGGTGAACCCATGATTTGAACGCCGGCACCAGGGAAAAGTACAGCAAGACCAGCCCCAGCAACAGCGCATGACCGAGCCGGGCGAAGGAGGCGTTCATTTCCTTGACCTCGCCTTCCTGGTGGATGCTGTAACCGCGCGGGAGGGCCAGCGACTTCAAGGCGGCGGTGACATTACTTTGCAGATAGGTGATGGGCCGCGTCGATCGATAAGCTTCGATGTCCAGGGTCCGCTGCAAGCCCTGATGCGTGATGACCGACGCCACCGGCCGGCGGGTAACCGTGCCGAGTTGCTCCAGCGGCACCGCGCCCAGCGGCGTCTGGATCGGATAGGTTCCAAGCTGCGCCCAACGCTCACGCTGGGCGGCCGGCAACTGCACCAGGACGGTCAGGCCATTTTCGTTGGGCACGCGGAAGACCGAGCTGTCAGCCCCACCCACCGCGGCCGCCAGCTGGGCCGAGACCGACGCCGGCGAAATTTGATAAAGCGCCAGTTGGTCCGCGTCGGCGTGGAATTGCAGCTCGAGCGCATCCATCGTCCACGAGCGAAAAATGGCGGTCGCGCCGCGCAGGTTTTTCCGCAGCCGTGACTCTACGACGTTGCCGAGTCGATTCAACTCCGCCAAACTTGGTCCGGAGATCATCACATCCACCGAGGCGCGGATGGTGGACAAGGGCGTGGCGCCATAATCAAATACCGCCACGTATCTCAGGCCAGGCAGGTGGGCGAACTGCCGGCGAAAATCACCTTCAATCCGCCAGATGGTAGCCTGGCGATGGAAACGGTCCACGAGATGAACGGTGCTGTTGCCCTGCTGGGCAAGCGTGCCGGAGCCGAAGGAAATTACCGCCGGCTCGGAGCCGAGGACCGAAGAAATGGACGTGACTTCCGGGTGCGCGCGGATCAGTCGCTCCATGGCGGTCAGGGTCCGCTGGGTCTGGGCCAAGGACGTGTTGGCGTCGGTTTCAAAATTAATCTTGATGATGCCAGTGTCCATGGGCGGCATCAGGTCGCGACCGACCAACGGCATTTGCCGCAGCGACAGCACGAGCAACAGCATCGCCGGCGGTAGAAACAGGATACGGTGTTGGAGGGCAAAGGCGGTCAGGCGCACGTAAAAGTCGCGCACCGGGTCGACCACCCAGGCGTCAAAGCGCTGGACGATCCGTTCCAGCCAGTTTCGACCCGCGCCCGGGGACCGGCGCAAGAGCAACGGCGCCAGCAGCGGGATGACCGTCACCGAAACCACATACGACGCCAGCAACGCCACGGTGAGCGTCAGGGTCAGCGGCCGGAGGACGGTTTGCACATAGCCGCCGATGAACATGATGGGCAGCAGCACCATCACGGTGGCATAGGTGCCGGAGAAAATCGCCAGCATCACTTCTTGCGTACCGCCGATCACTGCGTGGTAGACCTCTTCACCGACCTGGTGGTAATGCCGCTCGATGTTTTCCAGCACGACGATGGCATCGTCCAGCAACATGCCCACGGCCAGGATCACCGCCGTCAGCGTGACGATGTCGAATTCGTAGCCAATGAGCCACATCACGGCGAAGGTGATCAAATAGGTGAAGGGAATGGAAATGGCGGCCAGCGCCATGCCGCGCACGTCAGCCAGAAAGAAGAAAATGACGAGCACGGTCATCACAATGGCGTCACGCAGGGCGCCCAGCATGTTGTCCACGGACATTTGAATCAAATCGCCCTGGGTGTCGGGGACGCTGAACGCGAGGTTGGGAAAGCTTTTTTCCAGCGTCGGCAGCGCGGCGGCCACCGCGCGGATGGTGGCCATCGTGTTACCGGTGGTACTACGCTGGATATTGATGGCGATGGCCGGGCGGCCGTCGGCGTGATAGGCACTCTGCGGCTCGAGCACCCCGCGGCGGATGGCAGCCACATCGGCCAGGTGTACGTCGCCACCCGGCCGATGCGCTACCGTAATCCGCCCCACGTCGGCCAGCGACTGAAATTCGCCGATGCGCTTGAGCAGGAACTGCGAGCGGGAGCTGATCAGCAGACCGATGGGTTGGTTGGCATTGAACGCAGCCAGGCTCCGACTTATATCGGTCGGCGTCAGACCGAACCGCTCCAACTTGTCCCGGTCCAGAATGACGCGGATCACCGGCTGATGCGCCCCAAAAACCTCGACATTGGCCACACCCGGAACCTGCAGAAGGCGGTCCTTGATTTCGTTATCGGCAAGTTGCCGAACCATCGAAAGGTCCAGTGCCGAGCCGGGCTTGGGCCGCAGGGCCAAGGTCATAACCGCCGGCGTAGCCGACGACACCTTGAAGATCATCGGTGGCTGGAGGTGGCTCGGCAGTTGGGCCTTGATTTTTTGCAGCCCGTTGGCGACATCGGTCGCCGCCGCTTCCAAGCCCTTGCGGTACTCAAATTCGGCGGTCACCACAGAGACCTGGTCTTTGCTCACCGAGGTCACGCGGCGGACGAGTTCGAGCGTGTTGAGTTCCTGTTCAATGGGGCGGCTCACGTCCGCCTCTACGTCAGCCGCCGACGCACCGGGATAAACGGAAACCACCGTAATCTGCGGGCGTTCCGTGTCGGGAAACAGGTTGATCGGCATATGGAAGTAGCCGATCAGCCCCACCAGCGCCACCAGCAGGACCAGCGACGTGATCAGATGCGGTTTCTTGAGATACGCGGCGACGAAGTTCATGGAACATTCCTTGCAGCCGCAAGCGGCGCCACTTTCATTCCCGCCGCCAGCATCATCAGTCGGGAAGGCTCCGCCTCGATGACCGGTTCGCCCGCCCGCAAGGCGCCGAACACCAGGGCGCGTGTGAACGACTGCGCGCCCAGTCGGACCTTGACCGGCTGCACGGCACCGTTCCTGACCAGAAACACCCACGCGCCACGTCGGCTCTCCAGCAGGGCGTCCTGCGGCACGGTCAAGCCGACCGCCGAGGCCATGGCGACGTCCACTCCGACGGTGGCCCCGGAAACAAATCCCGCCGGCGGTTGCGCCACGTCGACCTCGATGGTGGCCAGTTGGCTGCCATTCATCGCCGGAAAAACGCGGGAGACGGCGGCCTTCAGAAAGTGGCCCGGCCAAGTAAGCGTGACGGGTTGGCCGACGTGCAGCCTCGTCCAATCTCCCGGCGGCAGTTCGGCGCGGACGCGCACCGTGTTCTGGCGCACAAACTCAAGCAACGGTTTGCCCGGCAACGCCAGATCGCCGGGATCCACCAGCCGCCGCGCCACCACCCCATCCATCGGGGCGTTAATGCGGCAATAGCCCAACTGCGTTTGTGCTTCATGGAGCCGTTCACGTGCGGTGATCAACTGGGCTAAGGCGGTGGCTGCCGCGGCCTGGGAATTCTGCCAACGTTCCAGCGAAATAGCTTTGGCCGCATACAACTTGCGATAGCGTTCCATGATATCCCGCTCCACCGTATGCGCCACCTTGGCCGCGGTCAACGCCGCTTGGTCCGCCGTCACCGCGTCTTGGAACTGCCGGGGGTCCAGTTGCGCCAGCAGTTGGCCGGCCTTGACGGGATTGCCTTCGCGTACCGGCACCTGCAGCACCCGCGCTGTCACCTGTGCCGCTACAGCCGCCTCGTCGGCTCCAAGCACCGTGCCCAACACGTGTACCGTCTGCACCACGCGGCTCCGGGTCACGGTGGCCACATTCACCGGTAACGACGGCGTGGTCAGTAAGGGTGCGTTTTCCATCTGACGCAGGCGTTTCGCCCGGACGATCACCAGCACAGCCGCGATGGCGAGGATAAGAACGAGGGGAACGACCATACGGATCATTCGCTTCTTCATGGGGAGGTCCTCTTATGGAGTCTGAGCGTCCAGCGCGTTTTGGTCATGGTTCCGACTCCGCGGCCATGGCCAGCCCCCGGCAGGGGAAGCCGACTTCCAGTGCGGCGGATAACCAACGTCCGCCTGGCCCCGTCCGCCGCGGCGGAATCCTGCACAGCGGTGACGGCCAAAGCGCGTTCGGCGCAGCGCCGCAGGGCGGCGTGGTAAAGTGTTGCCCGCGTCCGCGTCTGGAGGGGCCGGCGCCGCGAGCGTGGCGCTAGCCGCGGACCGGCGGGGGTAACATGAGTTGATCGGTTCCGGTCGGTTGGGTTGAGAGCCTTGAACAACATCATTCCCGCAATCACCAGCAGGAACCAGCCTAAGCCTTTCTTGAGTTTCGTCTTATTCAGCCCGACGGTCAGCCGACTGCCAATCTGCCCGCCGAGAAAGACAACTGGGGCCAGGATGGGGGCCAGGCGCCAATCCCAGGGGGCGCTGGTCAAGTGACCCGCTAAACCGCCTCCGGCAGTCAGCCCGACCATCAAAGCGCTGGAGCCGACGGCGATTTCCATGGGAATGCCCAGCACCACGACCATCATGGGCACGTTGATCAATCCTCCGCCAACGCCGACCAAGCCACTGAGGATACCGGCCGCGAAGGAAAGGGGTAACGCCAGCGCCAGATTGACGCGGTAAATCCGCCGGCCCAGCGTCCGCTTCCATGACAGCAACGTGCCGAAGTCATCTGGGCGGGCCTGGCGGCGGATCATGGGGCGGAGCATAAAAATCGCCGCCGCCGCAACGACCGCGGCGTACACGAGTGACAACACCGCTCCAGAAAACCACCGCGAACCAACTCCGCCGGCAAAGCCTCCGGTGGCCGTGACCATCTCCAGAACGATAGCCAGAGGCCAATCGATCATTCGGGCCTTGTAAAACACCAGCGATGCGGACAGAGCTGTCACAACGATCAGAAATAAACTGGTGGTGGCGGCCTGGTGGAACTCCACGCCGAACCAGACCTGCAACGGCGTGTATAAAGCGCCCCCGCCTTGGCCCAGCATGGAAAAAACCAGGGCAACCACAAGCATGCAGACGGTCAGGACAACCCACACAATGACTCTCCGGTGTCGAAACCCGGCGCGGTTCAGGCTGCCGATTGTGTTAAAGCGGCGAAAATCGGCGCGACATCTCCAGGGATCCGCGTGGCTATGGCAAACCGCACAGGCACGACGGTTTCCATGATTGCTTCGCGCAAGATACCTTGTACGCGGGCTTTCTCCGTGATAGCTCGGACGCATGCCGGACTTGGTCCCGCCAGAGCCGCCGCCATGTAAATTAGGGTTCGGGTCCCTTCAGCCAGGGCCGGCACCTGGTCCGGCATGGCATAGGCCCGTGAACGCAGGTGCTCATAGACCATTGTGGGATCCACGCGCGAGAGTTTTTCCACCGCCGTCGGAATGGTGCCCATGACCTTACGCCTACCGGCGAAAACCTGTTCCAGCGTGGGTGGTTTCGGAGTTTGCATCGTAGTAATTCCTTATAAAACAAATTCCCAATTGCCTGCGCAGCTCACATCAGCCGCTACAAGAGGCGGTTTTATTTTTAACTATGCCTCCGAGCTTGGCGACAGTCGGGCCGGCGCTGCAACAGGCTGATGGCGTGGGGACCTTTTTTCCCAACAGACGCTGTGCCATCGGCCCCAGGTTGCCCCCGGCCGCCGCCTTTATCCGCCGTGCAATTTGAACCGCCTCAGACATGTCTTCACAAGTCTCCTTAAGAAGCAGCGGTTTAGCTGCGCCGCCATTATTTGGCCGCATGGCCAAATAATGGGCAAAATAAAAATCCGCTACGTACGGTTGCAACATACGCCCTTTCGGTTCTCGTCTAGCACGGCCTCCACGCACTTCATGAAATCGAGAATGCACGGCACGCGGAGCCGGTAATAAACGCACAGCCCTTGCTTGCGATGATCAACCAGTCCGGCCTTCTTCAGCACGTGGAGGTGCTTGGAAACGGTGGACATGTGGGCACGGACCAATTCCCGCAGGTCGCATACGCACATTTCACCGTCCGCCAACGCGTGCAACATCGCCAGCCGGCTGGGATGTCCCAGCGCTTTGATGATCCGTGCCCGCTTTCGAAAATCGGCCGATGTCAACATCTTGAGACTCCCGCTATTTGGTATCTTAGCCAAATAGTGTTCGATGTCAAGCCACCTCAGGAATGGAACGAACTGCATAAATCGGCAGTTTCGAAATCACCCGCAGCAGAATCCACAGCAGTTACGCCGGAATCAAAACTGGCCCTGGTTGCCGAGGGTGTGGTCATGCTTTGGGGGGCAGAGGGGCGTGATGGAAGGGCAAAGTGTTCTTTGGCAAGGGGTTACGTTATGGGCAGGGATGTCCTGAAGAAGCGGTTGGCGGCCTGGTGTGGGGCACAACGGGAGAAGACCATGGCGGTGGTGGACGGCGCCCGGAGGGACAGCGGATCGCGGCCAGGGAGTGGGCGGTGCGCGAGGTTTTCATGGCTTATCGGTTTTGGCCGGTTTGACCTGCCGATACGCCCGCCGCAAGGCTCGCGCCACCACCGCGATTTCGGAACGGGTGGTGCCGCGCCCCAACGACAACCGCACCGCTCCCAGCGCGACAGGTGCTGGTATTTCCATCGCCAGCAGCACCCCCGAGGCGTGCTCATCACCAGCATGGCAGGCCGAGCCGGTGGAAGCCGCGATTTCCGGCGCAGCAGCAAGCACTGCGCTTCCCCGCACGTCGGGAAAGCAGATATTCAGCGTGTTGGGCAATCGCGGCTCTTGGCCTCCGGCAAGTTTCAACCCGGCAATATCCGCGCGCAGCAGCCGCCAGAGTTCGTCGCGCAGCTCCCGCTGCCGACGCGATTCCTCCAGCAGAGTCTTCGCCGCCAGTTCGCAGGCGGCGCCCAAACCAACGATATAAGGAACATTTTCCGTTCCCGGCCGCAGGCCACGCTCCTGCCCCGCGCCGCATATCAATGGCGCCAGAGAGGTTCCGTGCCGCACATACAGTGCGCCGACGCCTTTGGGAGCGTAGAGCTTATGACCGGCAATCGACAGCAGATCCACTGGCAATTGATCCATATGTACCGGTATTTTCCCGATGGCCTGCGCGGCATCGGTATGTACCACCGCGCCATGCCGGTGGGCCAGTACCGCTATCCTGGCAACCGGCATTACCACGCCCGTTTCATTTTGCGCGAGCATGATTGTCACCAGAGCCGTGTCCGCGCGCAACGCCGCACGGACCGCTGGTTCTTCAATCCGCCCTTGTTCATTGACGGGAACACGCGTAACTTCAAAGCCATTTCTTTCCAGCCAGACGCAGGGTTGGGCCGTGGCCGGATGTTCGACCGCTGATGTGACGATATGACGGCGGGCTTTGCTAAGTTCCATCGTTCCACGAATGGCGAGATTATTAGCCTCGGTTCCACCCGAGGTGAACACAATCTCATCTTCGGCGCAGCGTAATAACCCGGCGACTTGCCCGCGTGCCCGTTCCACGGCGGCGCGGGCGGGACGCCCGTAAGCGTGAGCGCTGGATGGGTTACCGAATTGCTTACGCAAAAATGGGAGCATACGATCCAGAACTTCCGGCAATACCGGTGTGGTGGCATTGTGATCCAAGTAGATGGGGGGCTTCTTTTGGCCGGCCATTGTTTCACCATCAAAAAGTCAGAACATGGTCGCTGCTGCGCACCCATGCGGAGAGTTCCACCATGGACGATTTATTCGCACCCTGGTAGTACGATTCACCTTTCGCAATTCCGCAACGGCCCTGGCAGGTGCCGCACACGCGCACCGAGACCCCGGCGACAATCAAATCTTTAACAATCCGCACCAGGTCAAAATACCCCTCGGGCGGTTTAATGCTTTCACGGGCCAGATCGACCGCGTCGTTCATCAAAAACAGACGCACCGTGACACCATCCTTGTGCAACTGGCCGACCAGGCGTAACGCGTTCCACGCCGTATCGGAACCGTCGTAGGGGGTGTGACCGAGGATTATCAAAAGTGTCTGCGCCATGATCACTACCGTTCAGAAAAAATAGAATTGTTCTCCCCAGCCCCGACCGCTGCCGATAACCGTCGTGGCCGCGTCCGGCGGTAACCTTGTTCCACCGCCCCGGCGGGCTGCGGTTCCACCGGAAATCCCCGGGCCTGCCACTCGCTTACCCCGTCCTCCAGGCGAAACGCTTTATAGTTTTTAGCGCGCAACCGTTCCACCGCTTTGACGGCCAGTACGCAGTACGGGCCGCGGCAGTACGCCACGATGGGTTTGCCCCTTGGCAATTCGGACAGTCGCGCTTCCAACTCTCCCAGCGGCATGGACACCGCGCCGGCGATATGCCCGGCCGCAAATTCATCGCGGGGTCGCACATCAATGACCATTGCCTTGCCGCTCCGCACGCGAGCCAGCAATTCCTCCCGGTTCACCGGTTCCAGACCGCAATGCCCGGTCAAGAAGGCTTTTGTGATGCGGTCAATTTCCGCAAGTTGGCGCTCGGCCAGGCTTCGCATTTCCATGATGAAAGTACAGACCGCCGAGTCCGCGATGCGGTAAATAACATGCAAACCATCCTTATGTCCCTCCACCATGCCGGCGCTGCGCAGCACCTGCAGATGCTGTGATGCGTTGGCCACCGAGAGGTTAGCCTGTTGTGCCAGAACTTCGACGTTCTTGGGTGCCTGGCAGAGCAATTCAAGGATTTCCAGCCGCTTGGGGCTGCAAACCGCCTTTCCAATGCGCGCAAATTGCTCATAGATGCGATCCTTAAATTGCCGGTCCGTGTCCATGTTGATTTGCTCCTTTCCAGGCGATGATTACGTCACCATCCAAAATGAAGAGAAGGAAGACCGTATTGGATTCGCGCCAGGTAGTAGCGCTCGAACGCCAACTTCAGGTATCTCGCCCATTTTCCTTTTTTGATCACCGCCTTGTTGCGCGGCGGAAGGAACGGATCCGCCGACATATAGAATGCGGTGTCCCCCGCATCGGCAATGCACAGCGAGGGAAGCGACAAGCCGTCGATCATTGGGTGTCCCTGAAATTCCGCCACGATATTGTGGGCCGCCGCGCGGGCCATTAACTCCGTCATGTGCCCCGTTTTGGGTACGCCCACGGGAACC
>JAJYFE010000071.1 GCA_021785435.1 Planctomycetota bacterium | reverse complement strand
AGCAGGTATTGGCCCTTCCGCCACCCGAGACGGCGGGAAGCGGCGGGAATTCTCTCGCACACCGATTAACATATCAATGCTTATAAATATCATGCCTCCCGGGAACCCTTACAACGCAACCGGCTCCTATTTTCATTCCAGGGAGAAGACCGTCGCCATGCCCGAAAACCGGTCCCATCCAGGAAGTTCCGCCACCTTCGCGCCCACGCGCTGGACTCTGGTTCTGGCGGCGGCGCAAGCCAATCGCCTCGGTTGGAATTCTCCCCAGGCACACGAAGCGCTGACGGAGTTGTGTCAAATTTATTGGTATCCCCTCTACGCCTTTGTCCGGCGATCCGGCTATAGCGCCCCGAATGCGGAAGATATGACCCAGGAATTCTTTACGCGATTGTTGAGCAAAGATTGCCTGGCGCGGGTCGATCGAACCAAGGGCCGCTTCCGCAGCTTTCTGCTGGCCTCAATGAAGCACTTCCTTGCCAACCAACGGGATCGCGCCCAAGCCCGGAAGCGGGGCGGTGGCAAGCGTATTATTCCTCTGGATGCGATTGACGCCGAAAGCCGCTATGACCTTGCTTCGGCGAACCAGTTGACGCCGGAAAAAATATACGACCGCCAATGGGCGATGACGCTTCTGGGAGAGGTGTTGGAAACACTGCGGCAGGAAATGTTTTCAGCAGGCAAGGCCTGTCATTTCAACGAACTCAGGAACTTCCTGACGCGATCTGAAAAAATTTGCCTTTACGCCCAGGCCGCCGCCAATTTGCACATGACCGAAGGCGCGGTAAAGGTGACCGTGTATCGTTTACGCCGTCGCTATCGCGAATTATTACGGGAGCATATTGCCCAGACTGTGGCCAATCTCGATGAAGTTGATGATGAAATCCGCCATCTTTTCTCAGCCTGCCGGGAGTGAATGCCCGGCCGGGCGCTGTAACGTTCGCCGGGATTTGCTTCTGTTGGCGAGGGAGCAACATATCACGGACCTGCCGGCGGGAAGATCCGGAGCGTGACATGGCACAGGAACAAACATGTCTCCAATGCGGCTCGCCGATGCCGGCCGGAGCGCCTTTTGGATTATGCCCGGCCTGCCTGCTCAAAAGCGGCTTGCGCAGCCAGGTCGGCTTGAAAACACAATCCGAAACCGCCGCGGAGCCGCCTACCGCCGGGGAATTGGCCCCCCAATTTCCCGGTTTGGAAATTACGGAAATGCTCGGCCACGGCGGCATGGGCGTCGTTTACAAGGCCCGTCAGAAAAAACTCGAACGATTCGTGGCCCTGAAAATCCTTTCGACGCGAATCAGCCGCGATCCCGCCTTCGCCGAGCGTTTCGTCCGCGAAGCGCAAGCCCTGGCCCGGCTTAATCATCCGCACATTGTTGTCGTGTACGACTTCGGACAGGTTGACGGGTTGTATTATTTCCTCATGGAATTCGTTGATGGCCTGAGCCTGTGGAGACTGTTGGATAACGGCAAACTTTCTCCCGCGGAAGCACTGGCCATCGCAACCCAGATTTGCGATGCTCTGCAGTATGCCCATACGGCAGGCATCATTCATCGCGACATCAAGCCGGAAAACATCCTCCTGGACAAAAATGGACGGGTAAAAATCGCCGATTTCGGCCTGGCCAAACTGGTCGGCCAAAAACCGACTGACTTTACTCTCACCGAACCCGGCGGGGTGATGGGCACACCCTATTACATGGCCCCGGAACAGAAAGAACATCCCGCCGAGGTGGATCATCGGGCTGATATCTATTCGCTGGGCGTGGTCTTCTACCAGATGCTCACCGGCGAATTACCGCTGGGCCGCTTCGCCCCGCCTTCGCAGAAAGTGCAAATTGACGTGCGGCTGGATGAAGTGGTGCTGCACGCTCTGGAAAAAGAGCCGGAGCGGCGCTACCAGCAGGCGCAACAAGTGAAGACCGATGTCGAAACCATTGTCGCCACACCCGGCGTAAAACCAGGCCGCTCCCATTCCCCTGATCCGCGCCGCCCGCGTTTCATGGCCGCGCTTCTCGCGGGCATTTCCATCATTTTGATTGGCGGCCTGCTGGCCTGGTTCCTGATACCGCGCCCCACCCCTCGCGTTGGAAAGCCGCCTCCGCCTGGGCCCCCAGGGCCTCCGCCTCCGAAAGTCATCACTACCACTACGGGTTGGCTGCCCCATACGTGGTCTGACGCCCCCGCCCTGGCCTTAGTAAATGGAAATATTTACATTGGTGGATGCGGACACGCGCGCGCCCGCCTCGCCGCCTTCAACATCCGCCGCCGAAAATGGGAGTATTTCGCCAACCCTCTGCCCCGCCACTACGCCTTCCTCAAATGCATGGCATACGGCGGCGGCAAGCTCCTGATTGTTGGCGGCTCCAAGCCTGAACCGGGCAGTTCAGGCGTCAAGTCCCGCCCCGTGGCCGGTATTTTCAGTCCGAAGGATCAAAGCTTCCATGACCTTACCTCGCAATTACGCCGGGCCGATCCGGCCCCACACGCTTCCGTTGACGGAGTCGCATTCAACGGCAAACGGTTTCTCCTGGGCGGCGCCGGTGGCGCGACACTCCTGCTTTCATACTCGCCGGGCGTTGGGTTCATCAACCGGGGCAGGGGCGTACCGTATCATTTCGCATCCAATAATGTGCTGGCCGTCGGTTCAACATTCCTGATCGATGGCGCCGGTCCCGGCCCGGGCGGCGAACCGGGCACGCGGCCCACATTGGGGCTGGTGACCGATTCGGGCCAATTCACCGATTTGACCGACGGATTACCCGCCGGGTCTGGCGTGATGGACTGTTCCGGTTACGACGGTGCGGATTGCCTGATCCAAGTCCGCAATACCGTTGACGCCCGTCAGATGTTCGAATTGTATAATGTGTCGCACCGGACATTTCGGCAGGTAGGCGATTTATTTCCTAAATCTTTGTCAGTACAGGGCATTTCCGGCGCTGCGCGGCGGTTTTTGATCGGCGGATCAGTCGGTTCCGGTGCGTACCTCGCGGTATATCGACCCGCCGCTGGGTCAGTGAAAAATCTGACCGCGGAATTGCCAGCGAGGGCCAGGACAGTCAGCGCGGGTTTATTCGACGGCACAAAAGTCATTGTCGCCGGCCGGACGGCACAAGACCGCGTCTATGTCGAAATTTTGGGTGGTCGTGCCGTAGGCGGTTCTCTTCCCTGATGGAGGAAGAGTTAATTGAATGCCCGGCCGGGCGATGTAACGTTCGCCGGGATTTGCTTCTGTTGGTGACAGAGCAACACATAACGGACCTGTCGGCGGGCGGATACGGAGCGTGCTATGGCGGAAGAACAAACATGTCTCCAATGCAACTCGCCGATGCCGGCCGGGGCGCCTTTTGGATTATGCCCGGCCTGCCTGCTCAAAAGCGGCTTACGCAGCCAGGTCGGCTTGAAAACACAATCCGAAACCGCCGCGGAGCCTCTGACACCACGGGAGTTGGCCCCCCATTTTCCCGGTTTGGAAATTATGGAAATGCTCGGCCACGGCGGCATGGGCGTTGTTTACAAGGCCTGTCAGAAAAAACTCGAACGCCTGGTAGCTCTGAAAATTCTTTCGCCGCGGATCGCCCGCGATCCCGCCTTCGCCGAGCGTTTTGCCCGCGAAGCCAGAGCCATGGCGAAACTGAATCATCCCCATATTGTGACGGTTCATGATTTCGGCTGTATGGATAATGGATTGTTTTATTTTCTGATGGAGTTCGTGGATGGCGTGAATTTACGTCATCTACTGGAAAACCGCGCCCTGCCCCCCGCGGCGGCATTGGCCATCGTGCCCCAGATTTGCGATGCTTTGCAGTATGCCCATACGGCAGGCATCATTCATCGCGACATCAAGCCGGAAAACATCCTCCTGGACAAAAATGGGCGGGTAAAAATCGCCGATTTCGGCCTGGCCAAACTGGTCGGCCAGGGACCGGCGAACTTTACTCTCACCGAATCCGGCGGGATGTTGGGCACTCCTTTCTACATGGCGCCGGAACAAACGGAACATCCCAAAGACGTGGATCATCGGGCCGATATCTATTCGCTGGGCGTGGTCTTCTACCAGATGCTCACCGGCGAATTACCGCTGGGCCGCTTCGCCCCGCCTTCGCAGAAAGTGCAAATTGACGTGCGGCTGGATGAAGTGGTGCTGCACGCCCTGGAAAAAGATCCGGAACGTCGTTACCAGCAGGCCGGCGAGGTCAAGACCGACGTTGAAACAATAAGAACGACCCCGCCAAGGGGACCCGGCTCGCGTGTCGAAAAGGGACGCGGCTTTTTCTGGCCGGCGATGGCGCTGTTTTCGGTCTTGGCCGCGTCGGCGATTATTGTGGCAGTACTGATTTTAGGCCACGTTACCGGAAAGAATAAGAGTGGTCCAAATTCATCATCCGGCGGCAGTGGCGGCATCCACACCGCGCCGCCGCCTCCGCCGTCCGCCAAACCACGAATCACGAGCGTCGAGATTTCCGGCTCGCCCGGAAATTACACCGTAACCGTAAACGGTTCAGACTTCGGCGGCGCTCCGGTGCCGGCCGGTTATTTCGGCGACACTTCCTATTTCCGCATTGCCGACGCGGCTCAGTTGGGCTTCGGCGAGTGGGGCTATTCGGGAGATGAGAATCAGTTGAACTACGAGTCCTGGACCAGTGGCCGGATCGTCGTCGGGGGCTTGGGCGCGCAGCCGGGGGACGCGTTATCGCTGGTCTTGTGGAACCCGGCGACGGGTTTGGGCGCGGCTTGGGGCGGCAACGCGCCGCCAGTGTCCTCTTTGACCCCACAGATTACCGGAGTGAAGTTCTCCGGCTCAGGGCAGAACACCACGATCACCGTCACGGGTAACGGATTTGGCAATTCCCCGTTTTCCAGTCCGTTCACCGGCGATTTGAACGACTTTTGGTTCACGGATTTTCGCGCCCATTCCAGTAACGGCTCGTCGCTATTTGAGGCTGGCGGCAGGCTCTGGGGGGTCCGTTCCCCGGACAGCGTTACGCTCAAATTTCAATCTTGGTCCGACAACAAAATCGTAATTTTGGGCTTCGGAGGAACCTATGGCCGGAACGGCGCCACGCTGGAGCCGGGCGATCCTGTAATCATCAGTCTTTGGCGAGGGGGCGCCAGCGGATATACGGGACCACAGACGGCTTGGGGGGGATTTATGGCGGGTATTGCTGCGACCACAGGTTTACCGCCGGGGATTTCTAACATGCGGTTCGTAGGGTCCGTAGGCTCTTCTTTTTTAGATACAAAAAATTCAGGAACATCCGCGCAACCGTATCTGTTTACCGGCACTTGGAATGGCTCGGGCTACTACGTGTTTATAAGAAGTACCGGTGGCGGATTAGAAAGTGGAAGCGCCTTCACAAGCCTAAAGGAACTACGATGGTGGTACAGCGTATTGCGCGCCGGGAACATTGTTCCCCATGTTGGTCATATTGGTCCCGTATCGAATTGGGTCGGGTCAAGCATAACGCCTGCGATTATCTCCATGGCGCGCCGCGTTGGACCCGAATTGAATTTGATCGCGCCGCGCCCCCCGCCGAAACACCAGCCACCCGCGCCGCCGGGCGGTGGGGGTTCCAACGGCGGCATCCCGACTTGGAATGGCACGGGCGGGAAAATCCGTATCAATTCCGGCACAGGATCATTTGCGGGGGTTTCGGATGCCAACGACTCCATCGCGGTCGCGCCTGGAGCGCCGCTTTCGGGCCAGGTCAACTTGACCTGCTACAATATCGAACCGGGCGGCGATGTGGCGCCGCTCATCTCCACCCCGTCTTGGGGCGATCCGCGCACCGTTTACAAGACTCTCAACTATCTCCCCATGGCGACTGGCACAACCAGCCAGAGAGCGAATGTTTCGCTTACCGCTCCGACAACACCTGGCACATACCACATCATTTTTGCCTTTGCCTGGGACATGAACGGTGGGCAAGTTGCTTCGGGAACGGATTGGGCTTCCGGCCCGGACAAGTGGGGCGACGGCAACGACATTGCGACGCTGAACCAACGGCATATCCAACAGGGACAGCGACTTGGCTACATTAAGGACAAATGGCTCTTTGGCTCGCCGCTTCATTACACCGGCCGATACATTCCGTTGGATGCAATTACCGTTGTGGTGGGGCGCGGCGGGAGCGCCGGCGGCGGCCATGTCCGGCCTACGCTGGTGAATCCTTCCGCCGTAGCCCAGGCAACCGGCCTGCGTCTTACCCCCGGTGCGCGGATTTACCTTTATGGGGGAGAAAGCAGCGGCTACTATGGAATCACGCCGTTTGCCAGGGGCCGCGGTATCACCGTGAAGGATGCGGCGGGGGATAGGGCCGCCACAGTGGTTTCAACGAACAGCCACACAAATGGCTTCCGCGCGCTGGGCTTCGAAAATTGCGATATCGTGGGAGTCGGAGTCGCAGACTTCACGAGTATGCGCGCGCTCTTCGGCAAACATGTCTTTTCAGGTCCCGGATATGTTAGTTTGGGCAACTATCATGCCGCGGTAAGCTTTACCATTACGCATCCAACGCTTGTGGTCGCCGTCGGGTTGGGGACCAGCCAGCAGGGTATTACTTTTCAAGGTCCCACCGGTTTGATTACCGATGCAACAACGAACGCCACGAATGACGTGGGAATTGGACGGGCCAGCGCCGCCGGAATTGCGCACGTCTACCTCAAACCAGGTAGCTATACCATTCAAGAGACCACGAGAGTTATCTCCGCGGACATGACCGTGAACCACATGGTTGACCTGCTCGGCATCTACCTTTTCACAGGCGGCGCCAACCTGCTTGACAACCCGGGATTTGAGCGGGGGCTGGCTGATTGGCATGTCTCCGCGGGTACAGCCGTTTATACGGCTGATAACACCGCGCCTCATTCGGGGCATTACGACGCGAAAGGCGTGGAGGTGAATTCCGGAAGCCTTGGAAGACTCTACCAGGATTTTTCGGGGAAATTGATACCGGGGCGGCAATATACCATCAGTGGGTGGATACGGACACGAAACGTAACTGGTCCTCCGGGCGGTGGCGTTGTCATAGCCTTGGACTATGTTGCCGGCGGCGGCTGGACGCCTGCGGACGGTTACGTTAAGGAGATTGGACACATTTTGGGTACGACCGGTTGGACGTTCTACCAGAGTAAACCATTCATTCTTCCCACGATGCCCGCCGATGCTTCGTCTCTATGGTTTTTAACTGATTTCAACGCTGCGACCGGGACGGCCTGGTTCGATGACTTGTCATTGAACGGGCCGAGAGCTTCCGGCGGGCCTATCCCAGCCGGCCACAGGCCGGGGGAGCGGCATTACCGCCGAAATGCCGTTCGGCGGCCGCAGGGCCGACGCGGGTTTGTTCGGCGGCATAAGAAATAAATGGGAGCCAGGCACGTTGTTCCAGCGCTCGCGGCAGCGTGCGGAACTCCGATTCAGGGGGATAAATCATGGAAAGTATGGAAAACATGGAGAAGTCTGGCAACGGTCATAAGACAGTGAACCGGGAAAAGCCGCCGGCTGGCGGTCCTGGCCGGCGCGGCGTGTTTGCCGGAGGCCGTGTGCGGGCCGCGGCCCTCGGACGGGCCATAACGGTCATCCTGGCGGCAATTTGCGTTTGGGGGGCGCTGTCGGCACAGTCGTGCGGCTTCACCCCCATCCAGGGAACCGTGGCGGGCCAGGTGGACCTCGTGGATTTGTACGGGACCAAGGTTAGGCTGGTGTCGGCGTCCGAGCTGGTGGACATGGACATCGCCTTCAAAGCCTCCCTGGCGGCGAACGCGGCGAATGCCGAAAGATATTTGCAATACGAAAAGGCTGAGTGGCACGCAGCCGAAACGCTCTATGGTACGGCGCGGGCGGCGCATAACCCGGCCCTGGCGGCGGCGGACCGGGCGTGGGCGATATATGCCGAGGCGCGGGCGGCAGCGGAGACCGCGGGTAAAGCCCAGGCGGCGGCCCAAGCCGCGGCGACGAAAGCGGCGGCGGAACAAGCCGCGGCGCTCCAGGCGACGGCGGCCCAAGCCGCGGCGAAGAAAGCGGCGACGGAACAAGCCGCGGCGCTCCAGGCGGCGAAGGCGAAAGCGGCGGCGGCAGCGGCTCAAGCTGCTGCGGCGTACGAAGCGGCGGTGACGAACGCCAAGCCGCGGACAGCGGTGGACAGTGCGCTGGCGGTAGCTTACCCAGTAGCGTGGAAAGCGTATGCCAAAGTGCGAGCGGTGGCGAACGCGGCCCGAGCCGCGGCGGACAAGGCCCGCCGCATAGCTGAGAAGGCCCAGGCGGCTGCGGACGGTGCGCCGCTGGCGGTGGACAGGGTCAAGGATGGCGTGGATAAGGCGCTGGCGGCGGCGTACCCGAAGGTATGGTGGGCGGCTTACGCCAAGGCGTGGATGCCTTGCAGTGATGCGGCGGTGGCTGCGGCGGAAAACGCGGTGGAAAAGGCCCGGCCCGGGGCGAAAAAGATCATGCGGTCGCTCGAGAGCGCGCAGGTCGCGGCCAAAGAGGCCTACGCCATAGCGGGCAAGGCGCAGGCGGCCTTGGCCAGGGCGCGGATCGCAACGGAACAAGCGTGTGATAGAGCGCTGGCGGCGTATGCCGGACTCTGGCGCCGTGTAGCTGTGGATGCGGCGCGGAATAGGAACAATCGCCACGCGGCTGGCGCCGCGGAAAATAAAGTCCGCGCGGCCTTGGAGAACGTCTTGATGGCGACGAAAGGCAAGGCGTGGGCGGGAGCGGACCAGCCGCTGGCGGCGGCGCATCCGAAGGCGTGGCTGGCATACGCCGAAGCTTGGGCCGTTGCGGCCAACGACACCGCCGCCGCCGTGGCGAAAAAAGCGGCGGCGCAAACGGCCGTAAACCAGGCCCAGGCGATGCCCCCAGCTCGCTTTGCATGGGATAGAGCCTTGATGGCCGCGTATCCCAAGGCGTGGTGGACGGCTTACGCCAAGGCGTGGGCGGTGCACGGCGCTGCGGCGGCCAAAGCGGCCGCGGAACAAGCGGCGGAACAAGAAGCGGACAAGGCCCAGACCCCGGCAGGCAAGGGGACTGCCGCCACCGCGGCGAGCAGGGCCGCGTGGGCTGCGGTGAATAAGGCACACTCGGCATACCTCAACGCCCGCGCCTTGGTGCGACCCGCCGAAGTTGCTGCCGCCCAAGCCCGGGCGAAAGCTCAACTGGCGTGGCGAAAGGCAATTGTGGCTTATGGTAAAATTTGGGATAAACTGGCCGCGAATGCCCGGCGGCGCCTGCGCCAACCGCTCGCTCTCCCCGCTGCGGAACAAAAGGGACCGGCCACAACCCGTGCGACCCAGGCGGCGGCAAAACGCCAGGCCGCCCGTGAAAAGAAACTAAAGGCGGCGGCGGAAAAGGCCCAGGTGGTGGCAACTAAGCGCTTGGCGGTGGCGCAAAAAGCCTTGGAAGTGAAGAATAAGGCGCTGGCGGCGGCGCAAAAAGTCCAAGTGGCGGCGAATAAGGCGCTGGCGGCGGCGTACCCCACACAGTGGACCGCCTGCACGAGAGCCGCGGTGCTGGATGGGATAGTGGCGAAGGCCCTCTTCTCGCCCTACGCCGCCACCCAGCCGTTCGCCAAGAGGTCAGCCGAGACGAAAGTACTCGCGGCGCCGTACCCCAGGGCGTGGGCCGAGTATGTCAAGGCCTTTGGGTCGGCAGCGGCGCGGGAATTGGCGCGGGAGTCTCAGCACTATGAGTTTAGTGACGAGAATTTGCCCAACAAATTCCACCATGATATAGCTTCCACCGAAGCAAAATTCCTTGCACCGCTGGCAGCGCTACGGAAGGCGATGGCGGAATTTCATCTCGAAGGCGAGGCTGCGTGGAAACATCCAAGGCTTTTCTACGTGATGATGTCGGCGCTGGGGAAGAGGGCCCCAAGGTTGTCCCAGTGGGGCCAGCTGTGGATGATGATCGTAGAGAATGCAAGGATGGCGAAAATCAATTCGCTAGGCATCTTTCGATTCAAGCATGTTTTCGAAGGGCGATATTATCTGGTATCCGGAAATTTTAATTGGATGGTTCCCGTTGAGGTGAAGGGCGGCGCCGCCACGTGGACGATTCTTTCGCCACACAACACGCTGGCGAAGCAAATGCACAAGATGCTCAACTCACGCCAACGGCGGTGGTTCAAAGTGCGGGGCATGCCCATCTAATAAAAATCACTCGAAGGCGTTGAAGCGAAACGGGGGCGGCGCGACGCCGCCAAACTGAAATAACATGCTGGAGTAACGACATGAAAAGGGAGATTTTCAGATTACATTTGCAGGGCAAATGCCGTCACTTGGTGATGCTCTTACTACTCCTGATGAGTGCTCTTCAGACAATTGCGGTCCCCACGGTTTTTGCCGCGCAAGTTCAGCAGAGAGCGGCCAAGGGGTGGTCCGTTGCCAACCTCTCGCAATCACGATCGGACATCACCGCGACCGTGGTGGGTGATTTGGCCATCTTTGCCGGGGGCAACTCGTCGAAAGGTTACAGCAATGTTGTGGACATGTATAACGCAGAGGCAGGCCAATGGTCCACCGCCGCGCTATCGCAAGCGCGAAACAGTCTGGTAGCGACCGCAGTAAACGGGAGCGCCATTTTTGCTGGTGGTTTTAATAGCTGGTTCAGCAACGTTGTGGACATTTACAACGTGAGCAAGGGTCAGTGGTCTACTGGTGCCCTGTCGCAAGGTCGGGAGGACTTAGTGGCTACCACGGTGGGGAATCTGGCCATCTTTGCAGGCGGCACCGGACCAGCGTGGGCCTCCAATAGTAATATCGTCGATATATACAACTCTGGCACAGGTCAATGGTCCGCTGCCGCCCTCTCGCAGGGGCGCTTCGGATTGGCAGCCACCACAGTGGGTAATGATGCCATTTTTGCCGGAGGCGAGGTAAACAATCCAAGCGGGGGCTATACTTACAGTGCAGTCGTGGACATCTACAACTCGAGTACGGGCCAATGGTCTACGTCCAAGCTTTCCCAGGCGCGTGGAGGCTTGGCGGCGACAACTGTCGGTGATGAAGCCATCTTTGCGGGCGGTGGGTCTGGTACTGGCAGTCCCAGCGACGTGGTGGACATCTACAACTCGAGTACCGGCCAATGGTCTACGTCCAAGCTCTCGCAGGCGCGCAGCAGCTTGGCCGCGATAACTGTCGGTGACGAAGCCATCTTTGCGGGCGGTTGGTCTGGTACCGGCAGTCCCAGCGACGTGGTGGACATCTACAACTCAAGTACCGGCCAATGGTCTACGTCCAAGCTTTCCCAGGCGCGCGGCAACTTGGCGGCGACAACTTTCGGTGACGAAGCCGTCTTTGCGGGCGGTTGGTCTGGTACCGGCAGTTCCAGCAACGTGGTGGACATCTACAACTCGAGTACCGGCCAATGGTCTACGTCCAAGCTCTCGCAGGCACGCGGCAACTTGGCCGCGACCACTGTCGGTGACGAAGCCTTCTTTGCGGGCGGTCAGTCGTCGCCGTATGGAGGACAGACAAACATAGTGGATATCTACCATTTCGGTGTCAACAGCACACCGCAAATCATGAACGTAACCGCCCAGCCTGTGCAACTTTATATCATCATGCTGATGGTGTGGGGCTTGTTCTGGCTGGTCAGCCTGGCCGTTCCCATCCTGATATGTTGGCTCACGTACAAATGCCTGGCCAGCATACCCAATGAATTTCGCCGGCAGGAACCGGCGATGGCGTGGCTGCTGCTGATTCCGCTGTTCAATATCGTATGGATGTTCTTTGTCTTCCTGCCGCTGGCGCGCGGCTATCAAGCTTATTTCCAGTCGCGCGGGCGGACCGATGTCGGCGATTGCGGCTACAAGTTGAGCCACTCAATGTGCGTCTGGACGGCGCTTTCGCTGATTCCGCTTGTTGGCTGGTTTCTGTTCGTGTGGGTAGCCTTCGTGCTGTGGATCATCGCGCTGGTGAAGGCGTGGCATTTCAAGAGGCTGATTGAGCAGGATATGGCGGTGGCGGCCACACCACCACCACCGCCGGTCCGGCACATGCCGCCACCGCCTTACAGCCGTTCGGTGGCAGTCCCGCCGCCACCGCCACCGCCGCCCCGGTCGCCACGGGCAGCATCCCAACCGCCGCCTTTGCCGAGGAGGGATGGTCCCTGAAGCGAAGGTTCCCGCGGCGGGGGTTTTAGCGCCGGAAGGTATGGATGAAGGTCATGACAAACGAACTCAGGGAAACGTTGCAAGTCATCTTGTTGATTCCGGCGGTGCTTGGCGTGCTGTCCGATATAGCCGTTTCCGCATTGATATGCCGGCATTTCCAAAGATGTTTGGCCGCGGCGCCGCCGAAATTCCGTCGCCAAAGACCCGGGCTGGCCTGGCTGCTGCTGATACCGTTCTTCGATACCATCTGGTTATTTTTTATAGCTCCACCTCTGAGTAGAAGTTACCAGGCCTGTTTCGCCGGCCTGAAACGAAGCGACGTTGGCGACTGCGGCTATACCATAAGCCTGGGCGCCTGCATTCTACAGGCGCTTTCACTGGGTCTCTGGGCGGCGTTGATTCCGGCGGTACTGATACTACCGCCATCGGAGACGTGGCTATTCACGGGAATTGACCTGGCCTTTTTCATCACGGCGATTATGGTTGCGGGTGTTGCGTCCATTCTTTATATCCTGATGTTGATCCGGAATAAGCAACTCAGGCGCCTCATCGCATCGGTATATCCTCCCATGTCAGCCATGGAATTGCCATCCATATCGGCGGCAGCGGCGCGTGTGGGCGAGGCGCCGCCATTATCAGGAAGAATGAAGGGTATACCGCGAAGCACCGATCCGCCGCCAGTGCCCGATCACGGCGCATCAGCAACACCGCCGCCACCGCCTTACAGCCGTTCGGTGGCAGTCCCGCCGCCACCGCCACGCCGGTCGCCGCCGCCGTGGCCTGCTACCGCGGCCAATACATTTTCTACACTACCGCAGCAGGTAATAACCCGCCCGGCAGTCGGCGGATTCAGCGGTGGAGAACTATCGCGTCGCATCTATTTCTTGATTGTCGCGGGTCTTGCCCTTCTCGCACTGTTTCTGCCGGCGTTTTTTATTCATTATCGAGTTCCGGCGCACACCCTGCACATCCATATAGGCGGGATAGCCGGGCCTTTCTCCAATACAACAATAAAGCCTTCTGATACGATCAAAGCTATACATAAAATAAATGAAGGCATTGTCGACAAGTCCGCCACGACGGCATTTCCACGTTTGGTCTATGGTTTTCAGGATTGGCTGGTGGGGATACTACCCTTTATTTTCGGGTTATTCGGCCTGGCCGTCGCAATCGTGGAAATATCTTTGCAGGGTGTCCGCGGTATGCGACATTGGTTCAAGTGGTTGCACCTGACGGTTTATGCCATCCTGGCCATGGTATTGCTTGTGGGGATGGCGATTCGGTTGGCTGATCCGGTCACGCTGTTTCACGTTGGTACGTACTTGGCCACCCTGCCGGCCTCCGCCCTGCCCGCCCATCACACGGGTGCGGAAATGTCGGCAATCATACAGTACATTGACACCGTGGGAGCTTGGATAATGAATGCCGCCGTGATTATTCCATTGACGCCGGTCGTGGTATTTGCCTGTTCAATACCGGCCCTGATTATGGCGATCCGCATAAGCAACATGGAATAAATCGCGGGAGATCTTTGATATGGTATCATTGACAGCCATCGGGGGGATGTTTAACTTTATTGTGGATCAGCGCCTATGGCGGCGCGACCTTTCTTCTTTTCAGAGCATGGAATGAAACTTCGGCGGCGCGCCGAAAACAGACAGGAGAAAAACCATGGCAACGCAAGATTCGGTTTGGTACTACGTGAAGGATGGTGCGCGGCAAGGCCCTGTTAGCTTCGAACAGATGCGGGGCCTTGTGGCACAACGGCATTTGCTGCCTGGCGATATGGTATGGCGCGACGGCCTGGCCGATTGGGTCCCGGCAAGCAGCGTCCCGGAGTTAGGGGTTGTCCCGCCCGCGCCGGTACCGCCCCCAGCGAGAGCCGGCGGCCCGCCGGCTCCCCCAGCACGCACCGGTTATGCGCCGCAACCGGCCACACCCTACGGTTATGGCCAACCGGCGGCAATCCGGCGCTGTGCTCCATTTAATTCAACCGCGAGAAGCCAGAGAATATTTCTCATCGTGGCTTCCGGGATTGCGGTTATCTCATTATTTCTACCGATGTTTCTGATCTTCTACCAAACGAGCTCAAGCGCGGCAATGGGGAATCTGCCGCAAGCGTACCGGCATTTCCTGCAGGCGTACGCCAACGCGTACATACGCACTGCGCAAAACCACGTCCTCTGGGGGTTTGACGCCTGGTGGAGCGTCATGGTGTTCGTGTTGGGCCTCATCGGCCTGGCGGCGGCCATTGTGGATTTGGCTATGCAGACTTATCCGGTGGTGCGCCAGATCACGCGCTGGATTCACTGGCCGGTTTATTCGATTATCCTGCTTTTCCTTCTGATCGGCGTTATTTACACCTACGAATCGGGGTTGGGGTACGTCAGTGGCTTTTGGTTTTGGATACCCCTAAGCCCGATTATAGTGCTTGGCGCGTCCATTGCGGCGCTGATTATTGGCATTAAACTGTGCGCTGCAGATCGGCCGGTTTAGGTTTTTCACGAAAAGCAACAGCCGCTTCCCGGAAGTCGTAATGATTTTGTCGGTATTAACCGGCGCAGGAAATTTCAAGGTGGATAACTAGGAACGGATGCACTAAACCAATATGGCGACAAAATAGTGGAGTTGCCTTGGCCAAAGGATATTCATAATGTCGGACCAAACGAATGCCCAAGACATCTGGTATTACTCCGCCGGCGAACAATCGCTTGGGCCGGTCGATTTCGCTCAGCTTCGCCGGATTTTTCAGGAACAGAAACTGGCGGCGAATACACTGGTGTGGGAAATGGGCATGGCCGACTGGCAGGCCGCGGCCAGCATACCGGGACTGGTGGCGCAAGTGGAACCATCGGCAAGCACTGGGCAGCCGACCCCCGCGCTCGAAGAGCCGGTGGCAACTCCTGCCTCATCCGCCCCCGGCGCACCGGTTGAAAAAGTTACGGCAATTCCGGCATCGTCCCAACCATTCGCTACGCCGCCGCGGACCGATTGGTTCACACCGCCGGTCGCCGCCGCATCAGGACTTTTGCCAGCGCAAAGAAATCGGCGGATTTTCTTTATTATCACCGCGGGAATCGCCATTTTGGCAATCCTGTTGCCATGGGGATATCGCCATGTTCCTTCGGGAAGTTCCGCGCGCTCAATTATTGTGATGGGAATGCGGTTATGGGAAGCGATCGCCTGTGCGGTTCTCGGTCTGGCGGCGCTGGGCGCGGCGATTACGGATCTTTCCGCATCCCATAGCCACCGTGTGCAGCGGACTACACGATGGCTCCATCTTCTTTTTTTCATGGCATTGACCATCATCGCGGAAGCAGGGGGCATGCTGCTGATATTGCATCCGCCCGGCGTCCATCCGGCCGGCACGGTGGTGTTACCACTGGCGCCGGTGATAGTGTTCATCCTGGCCGCCGTGGCGTTGGTCCTGTCCGTACGCGAATGCATGGGCGCCTGACGGGGAATCGCTGACTGGAGCGCTTGTTCCATTCCGGCGATGGTATGGGCGCTGAAGATTCACGCCCCGGAAATAAACAACGTACGCAATGCGCGCGGCGGGCGAGACCGGATCAGGTGCAATTGTTCAAGGAAACCGCGGACGGATTTCGGTTCATCCGGGCGGTTCTGTCGGCTATAACGCCCGCCGCCCGGCATGGTGTAAAAGGCGGCGTATTATCCACGGGTGTTAAGCCATGCCCGCTCCCGCCGGCGGAAGAAACCATAGAGGGCAATGCCGTATACGACGAGGAGCGCCACCAGGTAAACGTCCTCCCATACAATCCATTGGAACCGCCGCGCCGAGATTTTGGATGTGGCCAGCATGTCCAGGGCGGCCGTTCCCGGCCGGGTCAGCATGGGCAGGGAACCGATGCTCAGGAGCAGCCTGGACCTCTTATGGCGGTTCCCCGGCGCCGGCGCGGTGGAGCGGACGAAAGTTTGCGAGGATGGCGCCACCCGCCGATAGCGTTCCAGTTGCGCCCGGCTCGGCTGATAAGATTTCTCGTAGCTGCGCGCCATGAAAGCAATGGGAGAATAGGGGGAGGGAAACCCCCATGGTTTATCGCCATCTCCATAAGTAACACGGCTAAGGACCACTTGCGGTAACAAAACCAGGGGCAACAAGGCCACGGCGGCCCGCTCCGTTTTGGATAAAGTTGACAAGATAAAACCCAGGAGGCATCCGCCAAATCCCACGGCCGTGAGCAAACCGTAACCCAGGATGGGCGGTACGTCGTGAATGGTCCTGGCGGAGAGAGTATTGATCCAGGAAACGGCAAATAACCGGATACCCGAGTACAGCAGGAGTGTCTGAACGGCGGTAACACAAAGGGCGTAAAACATTTTTCCCGCCAGATAGGCTGTGGGCCGCAGACCGGCGAGCCGGTCCCGCGCGTAAAGTTTTCGTTCGCGGACAATCTCGCGCACGGTAACGGTCATGCCCAGCCATAACGCCGCCATTACGGCAAAAAAATGCGCATAGGAGGAAGGCGCATTGGCGGGTTGCGAAAAGGCGATCAGAACCGCCAATATCGGGGGCTGAAGCAGGGCGAATAACAGCGATCCCTTGTCGCGCCATAACCCCAGAATGGCCCGCCACCACACGACGGCCGCCTGTCCGAGGGGATGACTCCGGCGGTTCGCCTGGGTAGTCCGCAACGTCGCCCAGCGCGGCGCGGAAGCCGGATTTCGGGGCACATCGAGTTCCCCTTGCGGGGCGGTCCGGCTCATCGATTCGCCGGGGACATGGGCGCCGGGAAGCTTGGCCAGCCGCTCAAACAAATCAGCCGGGTTGGCGACGTTAAAAGCCGTCAGCAGATGTCGGGGTGTTCTATTATATACAATCGTGGCGCAGCGCTCAATCAATCCCAATACGATCACGGTGTCGAAGAAATTCAGCGTATCCATCGTGTGTGTGCTGCAGACGACGGTCATTCCCTGGCGGCTCAATTGCCGCAGGGTTTCCATAACCCGCGCCTGCATTCCCGGATCCAAACCGCTGGTCGGCTCATCCAGCAGCAAAAGCCGCGGGTGGGAGAGCAATTCCACTCCCACGCTCAATCGCTTGCGCTGACCGCCGGATAATACCACTGTCCGTTTGCGGGCATGTTCCGCCAGTCCCACCTTCTCAATGGCGTCTTGAACACGGTGTTTACGTTCGGATCCGGAGAAAGCCGGCAATCGAATAACCGCGGCAAGCCGCAGATTTTCCGTCACGGTAAGTTCGTCGTATACAAGGTCATCCTGGGTAACTACGCCGATTCGGGAACGATAATATTCGGCGTGTTCGCGAACGTCGCACCCACCATCGAAACAAAGTGAGCCCGTGGACGGAATCAGGGCGCTGCTGAGGCATCCCAACAACAAACTTTTGCCGGCGCCGCTGGGACCCAGCAATCCAACGAACCGCCCGGGTTCAATCATGGCGTTGGCATGGATCAACAGAGGCCGGCCGCCACGGATCACGCCGACATCCCGCAGCCGCAGACCCATGCCAACGGCTTCGGGCATCGCGTGGAGCATTCCGCCGATCCATTGATAAGGCGGACTTGCGCCGATGCGAAGAAAATCTCCGGGGCGCATGGCGTAGACGCTGATTCGGTTACCGTTGACGAACGTGCCGCCACGGCTGTCCAAATCTTTCACCACGAGTTGCCGGCCATCGAACTCCAATTGCGCATGCCGGCGTGATACGGAGTTGTGGGCGAAACATACCGCACATGAAGGTGAACGCCCGATGATGGTCAGGCCCGGTTGCAACGGAATATCCGGCCAACCGGATGTATCTCCCGCCACCGGTGGAATTCCGGTAATGCCTGGGTAACTCACGGCGCCCCCTTTATACTCTTTCATGTTAATGGCCGGGGCGTTACCAGTGCGCTCGGCCCCCGACGGGCTTGCCAATCACAATTTTCACCGAGGAGAGGCTATAAGAGGGTGGATACCAGGTGAAGTAAAACTGTGGCGCGGGAAGATTTAATTGTTTGAGCACCAGAAGCTTTAATCGTGCCGGTCCGTCGCCCACAATGTTGATGCTGACCAGTTTCGCCACTCGCCCACAGGCACGAATCAGTCCCAGCGCCACCGGATTCTTTCTCTCCACAAGTACATTGGGCAGGGTGACGCTGAAACCTCCGAACGGCGCCGGCTTACCGGTTGTGTTGATTGTGTGTGTCTGCAGGGCTATTTCTTCCAGTAGGGCGTTGAGGTTCCTGAGAAGGTAACGTCGCTCCGGTCTGAAAACACGGCTTCGCCAACCCCCGCCCCGCGCGCCGCGAAAATAGAACTTGCGCAAAACGATGGGGAGATGCGGGAGGATGGTGATAACCGGCGGATCGACGACCATCCGCACCGCCGGTGATTCATTGGGAGAGTAAAAAAACTGCCACTGCGGAAGCCCCACTCCTTGCAGCACCGGCGTCCGCAGCTCCGTCGGCCCCGTCGCGATGACATTGGCATTGACTGATTCCGCCACTTTTCCGCAACCGCGGATGATGTTCAGAGCCAGCGGATTATTTTGCGCCAACAGCGCTCCCGGAAGGGAAACGTGAAAATCGGTAGAGGCCGCGCTGTGCGGGAAATCGTGCGATTCATCCGCCAGCAGAACATTATGATGTTCCAGAAGGTAAATCCGCCGCTGTTTGGAAAGATTGGCCCAACCACCACCGTGGGCGTAGGGATAATAAAACGCAAGCAGGGCGATGGGCAATTGCGGTGGAATCGCCGCCAGCGGATGGGCGACGATCATTCGTACCCGCCGTCCGCCGACGGATACGCTCGTTTGGCCTGTGAACCGTCCTTGCCCTACTGTACCAATCGCGATGGCACAAGGGGACCGCGTAGTCCAACCGCCGGAACCTACGGTCCACGCTGGTCCTCTCGTTACCGCCGGTTCCGATCTCTCCGTTTGCGCATTCCATACGTCGATTTCAACATTATCCCCCGCTGCCAAACTCCACCATCCGCCATAATCGCCGCCGAACCCATGCAAGACTATTTCGGTATCCGTCCATTTGGTAACATGGACGGTAATCCAATTGCCCCCGCCGGCTCTTGGCCAGCGATCATTTCCCGCATTCCAGCCGCGTGTTATGTCGCTTATTTGAAATACCGGCGTGTCGCCATTAAATGGTTGTTGAATCCCAAAGCCCCTCCCTTTAATAACTATCCGTTGATTTTGTGCCGCTGTGATGGGGCTTACGCCGGTGATGACGGGCGCCGCGAAGTTGCCGGCGCTCCGGGCAGGAGGCGGGTAGGGAATATAAGAGGTTTGCGTCTCCGGCGATGCCAATACGTGCCGCACCAGGCCATCCATGTCCGCCGGGCCTTCACAAAGGATATTTAGGTGGGCGGAATCAGCCAGTTCTCCGCAATTTTGGATAAGACCGTTCGCCACGGGATTTTTCCGCGCCACAAGTGCCGATGGTATATTGACATGAAAACGCGCCACCACGGACTTTTCCGGCGCCTTTCGACGCAACAACGTATTGAGACGCTTAAGAAGATAAGCTTGCTGCAATTTGGAAAGACTTTGCCAGCCGCCGCCATGCGCATAGGGATAATAGAACCGACGGAGTATGGCCGGCTGCTTGGAAGGTATCCGGACCAAAGCAGGCAGGGGTTGGCTGATGGCGAGCGCCACCCTGGCGACCTTCGGCGACGCGGAAGCGGAGATGTAATGGGCCTGCGGCGGTTGAAGATGGATTTGTTTTAGCACGGGATACCGCAGGCGCGCCGGTCCTCTGGCCACCACGTTGCAGATGGCCATTCCGGCCAGTTGTCCGCAATTTTCGAGCAAGCTCATGGCTACAGGATTTTTCCGCTTCACAAGTACATCAGGCAGAGCGACGCCGAATCCACCGAACGGCGCGCGCCGGCCGGTTGCAGGGAGGGAATGTTGCTGGAGTGATTCTTCCGCCAGCAGGCTGTTTAAGTTTTTGAGAAGGTAAATCCGCTCCTTTTCGGAGATACTTCGCCAGCCGCCGCCGTGGGCATGCGGAAAATAAAACTTACGCAGGGTAACGGATAGACCCGCCGGCGGCGGAACAATTGGTTTCGGTGTGAAAAGTTTCCCGCTCCCCAGAAGAACCGCCAGCGCCGTGCCGCCAATCGTCGCCACCGCCAAGGCCGCCGCGGTAAGCCAGGCGGCCAGGGAACGTCCTCGAGAAACCGGCACGCCGCCGCCTACCGTATGCGGACCAGCGGCGCTTGCTGGCATAGCGGGTCCGCCGCCTGCTGGCGAAGCCAAAGCATCCCGAATTGCCGGCAAGTCCGGCCGGTTGCGGGTATCGGGAGCAAGACACGCCATGATCGTGTTGTTCCAGGCCGGCGGGCAGTCCGGCCTCAAGGTAATCGCGGGCGTAAAAGCGCCGCGCGGCAACCGCCCGGTCAGCAATTCATACCAGATCACGCCCAGGCTGTAGATATCGCTGGCCGGCGTGGCAAACCGGCCCTCCATTTGCTCCGGCGCCATGTAGGCATCGGTCCCCACTACGCTTCCGGTGCGGGTAAGCGTAGCGGCGTCGGATGGCGTCAGCAAGGATTTGGCGATGCCCACGTCGGCGATTTTCACTGATCCGTCGCGCGCCGCAAGAATATTGCCCGGCTTCAAATCGCGGTGCACAATATGCTCGCCATGCAGGTAAGCGAGTCCCGCGTAAATCTGCTGCATGATGGAGTTTATTTGCGGGATTTCAAGCATCTGATGGGCGGCCATACTGGCCGCCAGTAAAGAGGAAAGTGGCCGCCCATCAATCCAATCCATCGCCAGCCACAACAAGTGGCCATCCTGGCCGTGGTCCTGTAACATCACCAGGTTGGGATGCCTGAGACGGGTTAGAACGGTCACTTCCATTGCGAAACGCTGGCTGGAGAGTGGATCGGATTGCAGACCGCCTCGCAGCAGTTTTACCGCCGCCGGCGTGTCGGTTTGGTCGTGCAGGCCGCGCAGCACGATACCCATGCCGCCCTGTGCGACGTAGGCGCGAATGGCATACGGCCCGACTTGCTTGGGCAACCACCCGGTAAAACCTTGACTTCGCCCGGTGGCGGGTTGATGGGAATCCTGTTGAACTTCACCGGTACGGACGTAAATCACATGCAGGCCGCATTGCGGACACTTTGACGTGTCGCGGGGGAGATCCTCCATGTTGGCGCGGCAACGGGGGCACGATACCTGCCAGGGATCATTGGTCGCCTGGACTGCCGCCCGACTTTTGTGTTGTGTGCAGCGCAGGCCGGCGGCGCCGATGGAAAATGTTACGCCGTCATGCAGTTCCAACCGCCGCAGCATCTGCCCCTGTTGGTTAACCAGCGTAGCCCCCTCATCCTGGCATTCCACAACCAGGGCGCCGTCCGGGCCGCGTTGAATCAGTGCGTGAATTCGCTCCACCGCCGGATCGTCAATGGCGATGGCGTTGGAAGGATTCCGGCCAATGGTTAAACCATGCTGGAGGAAAAATTCCTGCCGTGGTATCCCTTGTTGCTCCACGGTTAGCAGGAGCAGGGAACGCATACCGCTGGATGATGGTGTGCCGCATGAATCCGCCATGGCTGTTTGCTCCTTCCGGTTCCGCCTCTCCTATCGCAAGCGACGAATGTCCAGGTCGAAGTTATCCGCCTGGGACGTAAAACTGGTGAAATGAATCTGCTGCATGCTGTAGGCGGGCATGCGCAACGTATTCCAGCCTGAATTTTCTTCCACCTGCACCCCCTGCTGGTTGAGGAACCGGTACTGGTATTCCAGGTAAAGACTGTGGTTGAGCAGGTTGCGGACCGGCACGACTATGTCAAGCTGGCCGTCGCCCACCCGGCTGACGACCGGTTCCTGGAGGACGATTTTTCTCTGAAGACTGTAACTGGCCAGGTGAATCTGCGGGTAGGCACTAAGAACATCCCGGTTGGGCGTCACAGGCCCCTGGCAGCCGGTCAGGACCAACAGCAGCGCCGGGACAACCAACCAGCTCATTGTTCTCCCCTGGTAAACCATTCGTAAAAGCGTCCGCATTTCATCTACTCCTTTCGCCAATATATGTGCCACGCCGGATCATTATACTATTTCTCATTGACCAGCCGGCATAATCGGGTTCTCGTGGACCGTTTTGACCGTGGTGTGCGTTTCGGTGCGGATTCGGGTCGTGGTCTTGATGGTGGTGGTTTTGAGCACCATCGGCCCGGTGATCTCCAGATCAATCGTGTTGTTCTGCAAATCCACCGCCTTGAGACCCGTCGATACGTCCAGCTCCTGCTGGAGCGCGCCGTAAAAATCATCCGGGGCGCCGTTGTACTGTACCGAAAGCTGGCCGTAGGCCGTTGTGCTGGAGCCGGTTATGCCGCGGTCCACCACCAGGCTGACCCCCGGAACCTTCTGGATCAAGTGCTTGATCTTGAGCACGTCATTCACGCCGGCGGCGTTGTAGATGCGCACCGTCAGGGGGTTGATCGCCCGCCCCCCGCCGCCCCACACGTTGGCCAGGTTCTGCATGATCTTGTCGGCCAGATAGCCGGTGTAGATGTTAATGTGCGTTTTGCTCATCGGCAGCGGCATGTCCACATACACGGCCCCCAGAATGCGCGCGTCGGTGGTGCTTACCGCCTGCGCCAGCAGGCGCACGCCGGGACCAAAACTGGTCTGGGCCGTCGGCGACGCCTGGATTTCCACCAGAACATCGGTATTGAGTTGCGTTTTGAGCAGCGGCAGAACCGCCGGATCGCCGTTCTGCAAACGCAGAAATTCTTCGCGTTTGAGCACCTTCTTGGCCATGGCGGGATTCTGGATATCGATCTGGCCGCCGGCGTTGAGATATTCGATCATGGACAGGCCGATGGCGTCGAAGTCGTTTTTGTTGGCGTGGATGGCGGCATAGGTTTTCGCGTGTTTCGGCGCCAGCACCACCACCATGATTCGCGGCTGACGCTGCGCCTGGTAGGCCCGCACATACGCGGCCTCATCCGGCAGCGGCACGTGCGTGCCGTAGGGGTTGGCGCCCGCCGGCGGCCCGTAGGCATTCGGCGGCAGTGGCTTCTGATAGGGTTGCGGCTGGTAGGCCGCCTTAACCTGTGGTC
>JAJYFE010000070.1 GCA_021785435.1 Planctomycetota bacterium | reverse complement strand
GGGGTCCATAGACCTTTCCCTGACGCGATGCCCCGTAGGCAACATTATTAGGAATGTTGCGCCTTCGTTCGAAGACCGGACTGGAAAGCACCATCATATCCACCGGCAGTCTGAACGGCCGCAATGATTCTTCCAACCTGATCATCTCCCGACTACGATGGCCTACGTGCGGCTCAACCACCAGAAAATCGGTGTCGCTGCGGTCATCCGCGGTTTGGGTTGCCTGCGATCCAAACAAAATGACGCGCAAACCGAAAGGCGCTGCCGCGAGCAGAATATGCGCGGCTTTATCGATAACTAAACGGCCAATCATCACTCCACCTGTGCCCTACCAACTCCCCATTCCACGGATTGGCGGGGAGTCGCCGAACGGCGTCGAGCCTGATGTCATTATGAGCAACGTCGCTCCGGAACACAGCCGTTTATCCTGGGGATGGCGCCATCATATTCGCTTTAAATTCTTCCCGGTCAAGAAACGGATACAAATCCTCCAGCGGCGTGGAAACCATGGAGCCGTCGGACTGTTGGCGCGACGCGACGTGGGGAATTCGCTCTTCGTCCGGCCGCACCACGACTTCAACCACGATCGGACCAGGTGATGCCAACGCTGTGCGTATCTTTTCACGGAGCTCCGTGGGAGTTTCGATACGTATCCCCGGCAGGCTATAGGCGGCCGCGACTTTGGTGACATCCGGCAGGGTCAGGCCGCTGGTGGAATCCGCGCCGACCAGCCGCTTGAAATAGCCGCGTTGGGAAGTGCGGATGGAGGCGAAGCCGTTGTTGTTAATGATAAAAAATTTGGTTGGAAGGTGCAGGCGGGCAACGGTGGCGAGTTCCTGGATGTTCATCTGAAAGCCGCCGTCGCCATCGACGCAGATCGTTCTCTTGCGGCCGCCGGCCAGGCACGCTCCGATGGCGGCGGGCAGGCCAAAACCCATACCCCCCGTGCCGCGGGTATGAAAGATTCGCTGGCCGGCCTTGGCGCTCAGGACCAGGAAAAAGATTTCCGAGGCGAAGCCTGAACTGCCCGGGGCGATAATATCATCCGCGGCTGCCTCTTCGGAAAGTATTTCCGAGAAGTGGTACATGCTGATGGGTTGGGATTCATCGCGGTGTTCGGACAACACCAGCGGATAACGGGCTTTCCACCTGCGGCAACGCTCAGTCCAATCCGGCCAGGCACGGCGCTTCAGCCCCGGAAGTCGATGCAACAACTCCTTCAAGAAATCCCGCGCATCAGCGCAGATCGGCAAGGCGACGGGAGTTCGCATTTTTTCTATTTCAGCCCGATCAATATCGATCATTACTTTCGCCGCGCCGCGGGCGAAACGCTCGTGGCTGTACGCGGTCATCGCCATGTCCAGGCGAGATCCGAGGACGAGAAGCAGATCCGCATTCTGCAGCGTGAAGTTGGCGTAACGCGGGGCCAGGGAACCGGGCCGACCTGCAAAATTCGGGTGGTCGGCGGCCAGCAGGTCCATCGCCAGCCAACTGGTGAGCACGGGTATGCCCACCTGCTTAATGAAAGCGTGGAATTCCTCAACCGCTCCGGCCAGCCGGATACCGTTGCCCACCAACAGCACCGGCCGCTGGGCAGCGTTGATCATGGTGATGAGCTGCGCGACCTGTTCCGGCAGTGCCGCCGGCGGTAACGCCGGCTCCGGGGTAAAGCCACGTTGCGTCTGTGGATCAATCGTCGCCGCCTGAACGTCCAACGGAATATCGATCCAGACCGGCCCTTTGCGGCCCGACGTGGCGAGATGAAAGGCCTTTTCCATGTGGTAGCGGATGGTTTCCGGATCGGTAATTGTGACGGCATATTTGGTGATGCCGGAGACGATGGTGACGATGTCCACTTCCTGGACGCCCAACATGCGGACCTTACGGTTGCCCTTTAGATCCGCACGCTTGACCTGGCCGGACAAAACCAGCATAGGCGTGGAATCCAGCCAGGCCCCTGCTACGCCGGTAATCGCATTTGTGCCGCCCGGCCCGGCCGTGACCATGGCCACGCCGATATTATTCGTGATTTTGCCATAGGCTTCGGCACCGATCGCGCTGGCCTGTTCGTGCAGGTTGCAGACATATTCGATGCGGCCGCATTGTCCCAGCGAATCGTTCAAATGCATCGCCGCTCCGCCGGGCACAAAAAAGATATGGCGCACGCCGCGGTCCGCGAGGAAGCTAATAACATAGTCGGAGAGCTTAATCACGATTCAATCAATCCACAGATTACCCGCCGGCGCTTGGTCGCCGTGGCGACTAAACTTGGCCGCAACCAAAAGAACCACAGATTACCCGGCGCGGCGGGGATCACACGGATTCCACTGATTTTATCCGTGTTAACAGTGTAATCTCCGCTGCGGCGGGGATTACACCGATGACACGGAGGCGAGAAGTGGAACCACTCATACCCGCTAATGGGCGCGAATTAAGGCCAATTTCCGTTTGTCAGCGATCCTTCGCGGGTATCAGCGGTTTCGTACCTGGGTGCCGCAGTTTTTCCCGATGCGCCCGCGCTCCTTTTGGAGATCGGGATGTTTTGGTTGTGGCTCGCGGGCCGCGCTGGGCCATCCGTGGATTCGTCCCACGATCACCCGATTCGCCGCAGTTTCTTGCGGATTGGTTCTTCACGGGCGTGCACGCATTTGACGCCATTGCCCATGGCCGTTTCAATCAGGCGGATATCCCGGATCAGCCGGGTGATGCCGTTTGGCTCCAGCGACGCTGCGTGATCCGATCCCCACATGGCCCGGTCCAGCGTAATATGCCGTTCCACAACGCATGCGCCCAAGGCTACCGCCGCCACGGACGATGGCAAACCGGTTTCATGGCCGGAATACCCGATCGGAATACCATACCGCTTTTGCAGGACCGGGATACAGCGGAGATTCACCTCCTCATAATTCGCGGGATAGGTGCTGGTCGCATGCAGCAGAATCAAGTCTCGCTTTCCTAACACTTCCACGGCATGGTCGATCTGTTCCAGCGTGCTCATGCCCGTGGACAAGATGATCGGTTGGCCCTTGGTGCGATGATGCCGCAACAACTTATCATCGGTCAGCGAAGCTGAAGCGATTTTATAACAGGGAGGATTGAACTGGGCGATGAAGTCGACCGCGGCCTCATCCCAGCAGGAAGCCAACCACGGAATATCCACTTCGCGGCAGTATCGGTCGATTTCCCGATAGGCGGTCCAATCCAGCTCCAGGCCGCGTTTCAGGTCGCCGTTGGTTTCCCCGAAAGGGCTTTCCCGCGGCTTGGCGAGTTCTTCTTTGGTGTAAACCACGTCCACGGTGCGTTTTTGGAATTTCACGGCTGAGCAGCCGGCTGCCTCGGCAACATCGATTAACTTCCTGGCCAGAGCGAGGTCGCCATTGTGATTGATACCGATCTCGGCGATCACGTAACACGGATGGCCATCGCCAACCAGATCTTTGCCGATCTTCACCTCCGCCATTTCATGCTCCTTTTAGGTCGATGCGCCTGGCTCAAATGGATTGGTAATCGGAACGCCGAGGTCGGCAAAATCGGCCGCGTTTCGTATGACGAGGTTCAGGCGATGGCCAATCGCGTCAAGCCCATCCTCTCGCCATGGCCTTCCGGAGAGCAGAAACTTGGTAAAGCTGGGTTTCCTGCTGGCCAACGCCGTGTAGTCATCGGCTGAAAGCACCACGGCCGCGGGGCGGCCGTGAACCGTGACTATTTGCGGCCCTTCCCTGGCGGCACGCTTGACCAAGCCGCTGAATTTCATCTTCGCTTCTTGCAGCTGCCATCGCACAAATGTGAATCCCGACTACACTGCTTAGACATAATTTAACCCGGCCAAGCCGGTCCTGCAATCCGACCCGATCGTATGGACATTTATTGTTTTACCGCACCCGTTTTCCCACTGGCGGGGGTAGCCTTCGCGCCTTGTTTCGCGGGTCGAAGAGCCGCATCGGGTGGCCTTGGCAGGTCCCGATGGGTGACTCGCCTTGGACGGAGAATTTCGACGCTGGTAATCCAACCGCAAACCTCTACAATTGGAAATCGCCATGCTGCGGCGTTGCTTACAGTGGCTCTTGATCGCCCTGATCCGGCTCTACCAAATCACCCTGGCCCCGTGGTTCGGTGGTCAGTGCCGTTATGATCCGACCTGCAGCGCCTACGCTGTGGAAGCCATTCGCACGCACGGCACGGCCCGCGGCCTGTGGTTAACGGTCAAACGCCTGCTGCGTTGCCACCCCTTCGCCCACGGCGGCTATGATCCCGTCCCCCCGGCGGAAAAAGATTAGGTCGAACCTTTTGCCACGGATGGCGCCCTAGCCGACTGCTATCTCAGTCGCTTCGTAGCGAGCTGCCAAGTCGAAGATCCGCCTCGCCCGGGGGCGCCAAGCCTGCGCCGTGGTGGCGAAAAGTCGGGGTTAAGCGTCTTTGACCGCGGCGAGAGCGTAAAACGAGCGGCCTTCCCGGGCGTATTTTTGTTCGAAATTGGTTCCGACCAGCTGCGCTGTGGAATTTTTCAGCGGCGCGTCAAAAGCCACCCGCCGCAACGTGCTTCGCCCCGGCCCATCGGGTGGAGGCGGCGGAGGGCCTGGGAGCAATTCCGACATACGGGCATCGCCCCGCGCGGGCGTAGGTTGCGGGCAACTGGGGCACTCGGGCGGCATCGGGCACGCTTCGGCGGCCACCTGTTCAATGAACCGGAAATAAGGTTCGTGGTCGGTGACAATTCGCAGCACTCCCCCCGGCTGCAAAATGCGCTCCACTTCCCGCCAAAAGGCGGGCTGCACCAGACGCCGCTTATGATGGCGCGTCTTCGGCCACGGATCCGGAAAATAAATGTGCACCGCCGCCACGGACGCTTCCGCCACGTGAGCACGTATCCATTCCCGCGCCTCCGCCCGTACCATCCGGCAGTTGGTTCGCCCGTGGCGGCGCAGCCGATCGGCGGCGTAGTGGCAATACGCTCTGGCCCATTCCAACCCGATAAAATTCCGCTCGGGATGTTCCCCTGCGGCGGCGAGCAGGAAGGCGCCTTTGCCGGAACCAATCTCCAGTTCCACTGGATTTGCGTTGCCAAAGATTTCCCGCCAGTGCAGGACACCCTGGTTTTCACGGACCGTCAGCAGAATCGGATCGACCAGAAGGTTTGCACGCAGCGCCATGGTTTGCAAGTTTAGCAAAAAAAAGCCGCCACAGGGCTGCCGAGTGGGGCGCGACAGCTTGCGTATGGGTAAAGTGGGAACCCATACGGTGGCGGCGAGGTTCGTTACTTTTTTACTTGTCAAGTCCCCGCGGGCATGGCCTCATGATGTTCCCAAGGGAAGCCATCCCACAGGCTCATCTTCCCTACGATCATTTAAGTATATCCCCTATAAATGGTTTGTCAAGTCCTTGCCGACTGTTTCCCGCTTGCCAAAACCAGGCTCCGCCGGTAGCATTCGGATGTGGGTATTTTTTCCTTTTTGAAGGATGATGGTTATGTTTGACGTCAAGAAGCAGTTGGCTGTCCAGAGTTGGTGCTTCCGCAACTTTAAATCCACCACCGCCCTGATCGAACAGATCAAGGGCATCCGCCTGAAGCGAGTGGAGCTGTGTGGCGTGCACGCGGATTTTAACGATCCCGCGAAATTTCCTTCCCTGCTGGAGCCGTTCAAGCAGGCCGGCCTTCAGATCGCGAGCATCGGCGTGCAGACGTTCACCGGCGATGAAGCGAAGGAAACGGCTTGGTTTGAATTTGCCCGTCAGGCTGGTTGCCGCATGATCAGTGCGGCCTTTGATCCTTTTAAACAGCCCGACTGCTTCACTGTGGCCGAGAAACTGGCGGAAAAATTTGATATTAACTTGGGCATCCACAACCATGGCGCCCACGACTGGCTCGGCAGCGTCCAGATGCTCAACTACATCCTGCAGCGCACCGGACGGCGCATCGGCCTGTGTCTGGATACGGCGTGGATGCTCGACGCGGGCGGCAATCCCGTCGAAGTCGCCGAAAAGTTCCGCGACAGGCTCTACGGCGTGCACATCAAAGATTTCATCTTTGATCGCGCCGGGACACCCAAGGACGTGGTCGTGGGCAAGGGTAATCTGGATCTGCCGGCCCTGATGCGCTTGATCGCGGACACCGGGCACTGTTCCAGCGTGACGCTGGAATATGAGGGCGACGTGGAAAATCCGGCGCCGAAACTGAAGGCGTGTCTGCGAAAAATTCGCGCTGCGGCGGCGCCACCGGCGGCACCGGCGGCGGCCTGAATTTGGGATATAATTTATATTAACCGTTTTAATGGAGGGCCGCTTCCGCGAGGCTGCGGCCTCGCGGCGGATTGAAACTTGCTGGTCACGCTGCATATTGACCCTGCCGAAAAGTTGCCCCTTTTCGGATCCGCCGACCGCCATTTGAAACTATTGCGCGACACGTTGGGGGTGCACTTAAGCGCCCGGGGGGATATGTTGCGCATCACCGGCGAGCCGCCGGCCGTGGAGCACTGTGCCGCCGCCATAGATGAAGTCCGGCGTCTGCTGTCGACGGAACCATCCTTGAACCACCAGCATATCGCCGCGGCCATCCGTAAGACCGCACGCCCGCTGGCGGCCCACGGCGCGGCGGAGGCGACCGCCTTGCTTCGAGTCGGTGCCGCGGGCCACGCCATCGCGCCACGCACCGCTGGCCAGCATCGCTACGTGCAGGCCATGCGCGAGCATGACCTGGTCTTTTGCGCCGGGCCGGCCGGTACCGGCAAAACCTTTCTGGCTGTGGCCCTGGCCGTGAGTATGTTGCGGGAAAATCGGGTGCGGCGGCTGGTGTTGGTGCGGCCCGCGGTGGAAGCCGGTGAAAAACTAGGCTTTCTTCCCGGCGACATTCAGGCCAAAGTTAATCCGTATCTGCGTCCGTTGCTGGACGCCCTGCACGACATGATGCCGTTCGATCAGATTCGCCGCTTCATGGCCAACGATATCATCGAGTTGGCTCCGCTGGCGTACATGCGCGGTCGCACGCTGAATAACGCCATCGTGATCCTGGATGAAGCGCAAAACACCACCCCCGCCCAGATGCTGATGTTTCTGACGCGCTTGGGCGAGCAAAGCAAAATGGTGGTCACCGGTGATCCCTCCCAGGTAGATTTGGAACCCGGCCAGAACAGCGGCTTGGCCGACGCGGCGCGCAAACTTCACGGAATCAAAGGGATTGTTTTTGTGCAGTTGGACCGTGCGGATATTGTGCGCCATCGGCTGGTGCAGAACATTGTCCATGCGTACAGTGAACGGCCCGCAGCGCCCGATGCCGCCCCCGCCCGGCCCAGCCCGGCGCCGAACGATGCGCCCCGCCTTACCGCCACGCCGGATGGCGCCGCTTTGTGAAACCCTCCATTGTGTCAGGCGGCGGTGACCGGCTGAAATATGGTCATCCGTGGTGGTCCGAGGTGTTTATTTCAGGGTTATGATGCAGGCTCTGCCGATCACACTACCTCCGGATGAGGTCCGAGGATTTTGCCGGAAGTGGCTGGTCCGTGAACTATCTCTATTCGGGTCTGTGCTACGCGATGATTTCCGGCAAGACAGCGCTGTGGACGTCCGGGTGAGTTTTCAGCCGGGCCATCAGTGGAGTCTCTTTGACGTGCTGGACATGGAAGATGAGTTCGCCGCGATGCTGAACCGTCCGGTCGGCCTGGTTGTGAAGGAAGGCCTCCGTAATCCTTTTCGACGTTACGAAATTTTAGCCACGCGACAGGTGATCTATGCGGCCTGAGCGCGGCGACGCCGCCTTTTTGTGAGATATGTTTGAATTGGCGCAGTCCGCGTTGAACCTGGTCAAGGGCATGGATTTTGCTACCGATAGCGCCGATCACCGGACGCGCCGCGCCATGGAGCGGGAGATCGAGATCATCGGCGAGGCGGCACGCCGCGTGTCCGACGGTTTTAAAGAGTTACATCCTGACGTGCCGTGGGAAAAGATCGTCCACCAGCGCCATCGGCTCACCCACGACTACGCGGCTATCCAAGATGAGCTGATCTGGCGTGTTTTAACAACTCATCTCCCGGAATTGGTTGAGGTGCTGCGCGATTTGCCGCCGCCCGACGAGGTGGAATCGTAGGGTTCAGGTACGCCGGTATCGATGGTTTTCCCGGCGTGCCGATTGATCCGATAGTACCCCGGAGCACGGAGATATCTCACCGCCTCGTCGCAGCCGCATGGCTTCAAGCTTGGGGTGGCGGTGCGAACGAAAACCAGCGCGCGGATGCCGGCGCCACCGCCGAAGGTTGATCGCCCCAGCGCCCCGGTTCGATGCGCCGCCGGCCCTTTCATTCGGTCCGCGGGCTTAGCCTTAAAAGCTACAAGCCGGCGCGCAGCTGCCGCTCGGCTTCAAGCCAATCCGCGGTAGCATTACCCGGTCCGCGGCCGCGCTTCAGATAGATCTGATACGCCCGTTCCGCGATCTGCTGATGGCTGGGCCGGGCCACCGGCGCCACGGCCGGTGCAGCGCGCGGGGTGAAACTGGTGCCACTGCCTTTGGTCTCCATCCGGCTGACCGCCAGGGGCGCCGTGGGCGCCGCTGGCTTGGGCGCCTGGACGGAGTTGGCCGGGGGCATCTGGTGCGCCGGCGCGGGATTGGGGGAGGCCGGCTGGTACGGGGGTACGAACTTGGAAGATCTTCGTCGAGCCATGGCGGTGCTCCTTTTATTCGGCATCCAGAAGCTGGACGCTCCAAGCACTATTATAGCAGCAATGATAACCAATCCGTTTGGACGAATACAAGCGGCTGGCGGCGAGACAAAGAGTAAAAAATCGGCGTCCATATGACGCGAGGGCTTTGAAATTGACTGACGGACGGGAGCCGCCTGTTCGCCGTATGTCCTCGGGGATCGTTATTGTTGGACCAGCGTCCAGGTATGGTCTGGGTTATATGTAGTCATATGCCTCGCTAACTTAAGCGTGTCCGGGCCAAGATCCTTCTGAAATACTTTCCCCTGCTGGTTGACGATAAAGGTCATAATACCGGAATCGCCGTATTTGGCGGGAAAAGCGACGAGGGCGAAACCGGCGATCATATTGCCGTTGATCACATAGTTGTACGCCCCACCGGGCGCCCCCGGCCCCTGGGCTTTCAGGATGTGATAAAAGTAACCGTGGAAAGGCTCCGGGCGGTGATGGTTTCCGACGGTATATCCCTCGGCGGAGGCCTCGGCTACCAGCGGTCCAAACGGACTTTCCGGCTGCCCGAGCACGGCGGGCCAATATAGGCCATCGTGGTGGCCGGGCGTGCTGACCAGCCGCTGGGCGTACTCTAAGACCCCGCGGTGGTCGCGGTCTTTGCTGGCATACTCGCGCTGGGCCTCGACGTACACCCCGCATACCTTGATGGTCTCAAGTTCATTGGCCCCGATGCGCCGGGCGAGAATCTCCTGGGCGCCCGCCTTGGTGTCAAAAAACCAACGGCCATCCGCCGCTCTCACGATGGGAATGGGAAACGGCCAGTCTTTCTTGCCGATGTGCACAATGGACTTGGCGGTAGTTTGTTTCTCAAGCCAGAAGCGTTCGGTGGCGTGGCGCACAAATTCCTGAAAGTGCTGGCGATCTTCCACGGGGTCGCCGGAAACCAGTTCCCGAATCGCCGGACCGAAGATCCGGTGGAGTTGCTGATGATCCTGGGCCCGCACGGCCGCCAGGAGCGCTGCGGCGGCAGCGGTAGCGCTGGAGAAAACCAGTTGCCCGCGCTGGGGGGCCGCGGCCGGCGCCGTTTGAGGCACGGGGGGTGGGGCAGCGGCGGATGCTGGCGGCTGAGCCGCACTACTAGGCGTGGCCTGACCTGACCATACGAGGACAGCGCATACTATGCCTGCGGCAATCCGAACGCCATGGTGGTATTTGACGTTATTCATGGGCACACCCTTCTTGTTAGGTTCTGGGTCAAGACTGCGGCGTGCGCTGCGTTATCGGCGCCGACGCATAGAGGCCCGTCCGCGGGCACTGGCTTGGCGCTGTTGGCGGCCACGGCTTATGCCGCGGAAAGCCGGCGGCGACCGCGGTACGGCGAGCCGGGTACGGGACAAGCTTTGCCAGCCGCGGGCAGCCTCCCGCTGCACGCGCACATTACCGCGGTAGTGGCCAAAAAGCCGGTTGGCCGGAGGGACGGCGGGACGGCGGAATCGCGGTACCCCCGGGGCAACGCGTCCCGGCGCCGGAAGGCTCCAGCCGCGATACTGCTGCAGTGGTGCCTGCCGGATCATCGTTGGCGGCAGCGCGGGTAGCGGCCGCGCCGGGTTACGCGCCCACGGCGTGGAACGGACGAAGGCAGGCGGTGGCCACCCCCGTCCGCCCTTCGGACCCGGCGGGAATCGCCCCCGCGGAACTTGGCGGCTCGACCAGGCCGGCGGGCGCGCGCGTTGGCGCATAAACCTTTGCACCTGCCGACGCTGTTGTGACCAATTGCGGCGCAGGATAGCTTGATTGGCCCAGCGGTGCCGCCAGTCGCCGCCGGCATTGACCCAATGATGGTCCCAATCGCAGTCGTTGTCCAGCCAAGCCCCGATCTGCCAACCGCGGCTAAAAGAAACCAGCAGGCTTAACCCGGCGGGTATGCCGACGGCAGGGGCGCTATAAACGACATTGGGGTTGTATCCGGGCACGTAGAGCAGCTGCGGATTGACCGGTTCAATGTAGATGTCACCGCCTTGCAAGATGATTTGTTGCTGGGCTGTGGTTTGCAGCGTACCGGCCGCCAGAGCCAGCGCCCGCAGTTGCTGGATGGCCTGCATCACATCCTGCTGCTGGTTCAGGAACGCCACACCCAGCGCTTCGGTCCAGGCAAAGTTATCGCTCATGTAACCAAGCACGGTGGGATAGTGCAGCAGGGCTTTCACAGAAGGATCCCACGTCTGCAGGTCGATCATGATTCCACTGGGATTCGGATATGCGGCCAGCCAGCGCGCTGCTTCCACCACTTCCCACGGGTAGGTAGAAGCGGGCAGCATCTCAGCCAGCAGCGGGTCCGGATACAGCGCGATGGGTGCAGCCAGCTGGTTGACCTGCTGAGGCGAAAGCGCCACGGAAATCTGGGGGGTGGCGGCCACAGGCGGCCCCGGAGGCGCCCAATATACGGTTTGGCTATGGGCGACCATGGGCCACGGCGCCAGGGTGGCCGCGAAGACGAAAAGGCCGATCGTTGTTTTGGTGAACATAAACGCCTCTTAAGTAGGAACGCAGCGGGAGTACGATAGTAGCAGGCATTCCGGTATGCTGCCGTTGCAAGCGGCGACACCCCTGCCCCTCGGACCGTACTCGCCACTATGGCCGACCGGAACCAGGAGTTCTTTTACCGCAGTCATTTTGCGTTCCTACCTCGCCATTTCCCGTAGCGGTGTGGTGGGCTGTTTCCGCAACCCTTATCGTTGTGGGGTAGCGCCCAAGGCAAGTTTCGCCGAGCCAGGCGACGGACGGGCCTTCCTGCGGCGATAGTATCGGCCTTTACGCAAGTCATCGGCCTTGATGGCCGCGACTTCGGCGGCCAAAGCGGCGTCGCCCGCCGGGGCGACATCGCTCCCCTTGGTCAGGGTGTGGGGCTGGGCGACCACATCGGCCCGAGTCGGCAACAGCGGCGCGGCGCTGACCAGTGCTTCCCCGACAGGGGCGGCCTGAACAGCACCCCACACCGCCTCCAGCAGCGATTTTAATCCGGCCCCGCTGACCGCACTGATTCCCAGCAGATCCCGCCCGGGCAGTTGCTGGCGCAGGTCCGCCAGCGCCGCGGCCGCCCCCGGTAAATCCATTTTATTGGGCACCAGCAGTTCCGGTTTGGCCGCCAAACGGGGGCTATAAGCCAGCAACTCCTGGCGCACCGTCCGGTAGGCGTCCAGCGGATTCCTTCCATCCGGCGGAACCATATCGATAAGATGCACCAACACCCGCGTACGCTCAATGTGACGCAGAAAATCCAGTCCCAAGCCGGCGCCATGATGCGCGCCCGCAATTAAGCCAGGAATATCCGCCAGCACCAGCCGGCGTTCCGGGTCGAGTTCGGCAATGCCGAGCTGCGGCTTCAGGGTGGTAAACGGATAGTCTGCGATTTTCGGCCGAGCCGCGGAAACCCGCGCCAGCAGCGTCGATTTGCCGGCATTGGGTAGCCCGATCAACCCGACATCGGCGATGAGACGCAGCTGCAGGCGCAGCCGGCGGCTTTGGCCCGGACGGCCCGGTTCGGCAAAATCCGGCGCCTGGCGGATGGAATTGGCAAAATGTATGTTGCCGCGCCCCCCTTGGCCACCTGCGGCCAGCAGCACCCGCCGCCCCACCGGCGTCAGGTCCGCGAGCAGCAGGTCGGTGTCCCGATCGTAAACCAGCGTGCCGGGCGGCACGCGAATGACCAGGTCCGCCCCATCCGCCCCCGCTTTTTTCTTACCCTGTCCATGACCGCCGTTGCCAGCACGCCAATGATGCCGGCCCACCAGGTCCAAAAGCGTATCCACTCCGGCGCACGCTTCCAGATAGACGCTGCCGCCGTCCCCGCCGTCTCCGCCGCTGGGACCGCCGTGCGGCTCATATTTCTCCCGCCGCATGGCAGCGCAGCCGTTGCCGCCGCTCCCGGCGAAAATGGCTATCTCCGCTTCATCGACAAACATGGCGCCTCAGCGGTAAGTTCCAACGGTGGTTCCTGCTGCACCCGCCGGGTTTGGTTTTCACGGTACGCGCGGTAGCGGGCGGCCAGCGCGGCATCCTCCAGACCAAGAATCGCCACCGCCAGCAACGCCGCATTGGTAGCGCCCGATTTGCCAATACCCAAAGTTCCCACCGGTACTCCTCCTGGCATTTGCACGATGGACAGCAGTGAGTCCAGACCGCGCAGGGCCCGGCTGGGTATCGGCACGCCCAATACCGGCAGCGTGGTGACGGCGGCCAGCACGCCCGCCAAGTGGGCCGCGCCCCCGGCACCCGCAATAATGACCTTAAGTCCGCGCTGGGCCGCCCCCTGACCGTATTCCAGTGTTTGCGCCGGCGCCCGGTGCGCTGACAGCACGCGCATTTCAAACGGTACTTGCAGCGTCCGTAACGTTTCGGCGGCGGGGCGCATCGTCGGTAAATCCGAGGTGCTGCCCATCACAATCGCCACCAGCGGTTCAACCTGGGCGGACATATTCTTCGCTCCCGCATAACCACCATCCCGGCTGCTTACCCGCCGGATCATTTTAGCTGGGCGTGACGCCGCTGCTCAGTTTTAGCATTTCCGGGCGGCGCGGTGAGCAATAGTTCGCACACTTCCCGGACAGCGCCGTGCCCGCCGGGGGCTTTCAGCACCAACCGGGCGATGGATTTCACGCAAGGATACGCATCGGCCACGGCGATGGGCCAGCCGACCCACTGCAGGCACTCCAGATCGTTGATATCGTTGCCGACATAGGCGGCTTGGGCCGCCGGCACTTGGCATCCCGCCAGCCAGTCTTTCAGTGCGGGCAGTTTTTCCGTCACCCCTTGAATACATTGCAAACCCAGCTTGCGGCAACGGGCGGATACCACCGGATTGGTTTCCGTGGAAAGTACCAGCAGTGAAAGCGCCGTGCGCCGGAGCAAGGCCAGACCGTGGCCGTCGGAGCGGTTGCAGGCCACGGCTTCGCGGCCATCCTCAAAGACATAGACGCGGTTGTCGGTGAAGACGCCGTCAAAATCGAAGATAACAGCGCGGATAGTCGCGGGATTGATCCTGACCATGGGGTCATTGTATGCGATCCTCCAGCTTGACGCCAGACGGCGGAGCGTTAAACTAGGTGGTCTTTACATTCGCCGAGAAGGCCCGAAGCAAGGGTGTGCTTCGGGTACGCCGGCTTTGAGGGCTGCCGCCCGCGCCCCCGGGCGCGGAACTGGGCCAGCCAGAAAAGAGGAGTGTTTGTGTCACGTTATCTTGGCCCGAAGGTGCGCCGCTCGCGCCGCCTGGGCATCGCGATAGCCGATCTTCCCAAGCATAATAAATCGGAATTCACCGCCCCCGGGATGCATGGGTTTCGCAGCCGCCGGCTGTCGGAATACGGCATCCGGCTGCGGGAAAAGCAGCGCGTGAAGGCCCATTATAGCGTGCTGGAAAAACAATTCCGCCGGTATATGGCGCTGGCCAAAAAAGCCAAGGGCAACACCGCGGTGACGCTGCAGCAACTGCTGGAGACCCGGCTGGATAATGTGGTGCGCCGCCTGGGCGTGGCGCGCTCCATCTGGGCGGCGCGCCAACTGGTAGCGCATGGGCAGGTGCGCGTCGATGGGAATAAGGTCGATATACCGAGCTTTCAGGTGGCTCCAGGAATGACGGTGACCTTCCGGGAAAAAATCCACAAACTGTTGCGCGAAAATATGGAATCCCTGGCCGGCCACCAAACCCCGTCCTGGCTGGACTTCAAGCCTGCGCAGTTGGAGGCCCGCATGGTGGCCCTGCCCTCACCGGAGCAGATTCCGTTTTCGATTGACCCGAATTTGATCATTGAATTTTATCGCTGAGCACCACTGGGCCTACCGCAGGCCAGCGGTTTCATCCTGACCGCACATCAGGTTCATATTTTGAATAGCCTGTCCGCTGGCGCCTTTGACCATATTGTCGATGGCCGCCGTCACCACCAGCCAGCCGTTATACAGCCGTACCGCCAAATCCGCGAAATTGGTGTTCATCACATACTTGGTGCTGGGCAGCTGGGACTCGCGAATGCGTACAAAGGGCTTGCCGGCATAGTGGCGGGTCAGGGCTTGCAGGGCATCGGCGGCGGTTTGACCGGCGCGTGGCCGCAGATAAATAGTTTCCAGGATGCCCCGATCGATGGGCAGCAGGTGCGGCACGAACAACAGACGCACTGGTGTGCCCGCCAACCGGGTCAGCGTCTGTTCGATTTCCGGCGCATGGCGATGCGTGCCAATGGCATACGGTTCAAAGGCCTCGTTGCGTTCGGGAAAATGGTGCTGAGGCACCGGGTTCCGGCCGGCGCCGGAAATCCCGGAGGCGGCATTAATAATGATATCCACCGGTTCCACCACCTGGTCGACCAGCAGCGGTCCAACCGCCAGGGCCGCAGCGGTGGGGTAGCAGCCGGGATTGCTCACCAGCGCCGCCGTCTTGATCTCCGCGGCGAAAAATTCCGGCAGGCCATATACGGCGCGGGCGAGATTACCCGCGTCGGCATGCTTATGCTTGTACCATTTTTCATAGCACGCCGGATCCAGCAGGCGGTAATCGGCGGACAAGTCGATAACGCGCACCTCCGCCTCCAGCAGCCGGGGGACATGTTCCATGGCCGCCACGTGGGGCAGACACACCAGGGCCACCTCGGCCGCCGCGGCAATGGCCGCCGGATCAAACGGCGACACGGGCAGCGGTAAACGCCCCAGCAGCTCCGGGAACAGCGCCGCAATCGGCTGGGCCTGCTGGCGGCTGGCCAGATAGGTGATGCGGGCCGCGGGATGCCGCAGCAGCCAACGAATACTTTCCAGCGCCGTATAACCGCTGGCGCCGATAATAGCGACGCGAATTGTTTTCATGTGGCGCCTTGGCACCCGGACCCGGAATTCGTCAACGTACACCCATTTACAATGTCCCCACATGATAGCAAAGCGCGGCGTTGGAAAGAATGCGGCCGTGCAACCAGATTTTTCGTCCGGCTCGCGCCGCCGGTACCGTCCGCAGCGTCGGGGCGGCTCCGCTTCCAGCGGCGGCACGCGAACCCCTAGCTATTCGCGATCCTGACGCAGCGCCGCCAACACGCTGTAATCTTCCAGCGTACTGGTGTCGCCGACGGTTTCCTTGCCCGCGGCGATGTCGCGCAGCAGCCGACGCATGATTTTTCCGGAGCGGGTCTTGGGCAGCGCTTCCGTGAAACGCACCTCATCGGGCCGGGCGATGGCGCCGATTTCCTTGCCCACCCAGGCCTTCAGTTCCTGGCGCAGCGATTCGTCAGGTTCGACGCCCGTCTTAAGCGTCACAAACGCCGCCAGCGCCTGGCCCTTCAGCTCGTCCGGGCGGCCTACCACCGCGGCTTCGGCCACCTTGGGATGCGCCACCATGGCGCTTTCCACCTCCATGGTCCCCAGGCGATGCCCGGCCACATTCACCACATCATCCACTCGCCCCATCACCCAGAAGTAACCGTCGGCATCGCGGCGCGCACCGTCGCCGGTAAAATAGAAAGGCGCAATTTCCCGCCAATATTGCTGCTTAAACCGTTCGTCATCGCCGTACAGCGTGCGCAACATACTCGGCCAGGGACGGCGAATCACCAGGAACCCGCCGACATCGGGCGGCAATTCCCGGCCCCGCCGGTCCACCACGGCTAAGTCCACCCCCAAAAACGGCACCGCGCAACTGCCCGGCTTGGTCGGAGTGATGCCCGGCAACGGGGTGCACATGATCGAGCCGGTCTCGGTCTGCCACCAAGTGTCCACGATGGGACAGCGCCCCCCGCCGATGACGCGGTGATACCACGTCCAGGCTTCGGGATTAATAGGCTCACCCACCGTGCCCAGCAGCCGCAGGCTGGAAAGATCGTGGCGCTGGGGATACTTTTCCCCCCATTTGACAAACGCCCGGATCGCCGTCGGGGCGGTGTAGAATACGCTGACGTGGTAGCGTTCGATGAGGTCCCAGAAGCGGTCCATATCGGGAAAATTGGGCGCTCCTTCGTACAGCACCGCTGTGGCGCCACAGGCCAGCGGACCATACACGGTGTAGCTGTGGCCGGTGACCCAGCCGATGTCTGCGGTACACCAATAAATGTCTTTGTCCTGAAGGTCGAATACGTATTCGCAGGTGAGCATGGCACTCAGCAGATAGCCGGCCGTGGTATGCACCACACCCTTCGGCTTTCCAGTGGTGCCGCTGGTATACAGAATAAACAGCAGATGCTCGGAATCCAGCGGTTCGGCCGGACAGACATCGGAAACGCCGGCCACCAGGTCGTGATACCAGCTGTCGCGCCCGGCGGTCATGGCCAGGCTCTGCCCCGTCCGGCGCACCACCAGGCAGCGCTGGACGGTGGGCGTTTTGGCCAGGGCCGCATCCACGTTCTTCTTAAGCTCCACGATTTTTCCGCGCCGCCAGCCGCCATCGGCGGTGATGACGGCCACGGCTTTGGCATCATTGATGCGGTCGGCCAGCGCCTCGGCGGCGAAACCGCCGAAGACCACCGTGTGCACCGCGCCGATGCGGGCGCAGGCCAGCATGGCCACCGCGGCTTCGGGAATCATGGGCATGTAGATGGCCACGCGATCACCGGTCTTGACGCCTTGGGCCTTCAACACATTGGCCATCCGGCACACTTCGCGATGCAGTTGCCGGTAGGTCAGCACCTTGCGGTCGCCCGGTTCCCCTTCCCACAGCAGGGCGGGTTTGTCACCGAGGCCATTGTCGATATGCCGGTCCAGGCAGTTATACGAAGCGTTGATCTTCCCGCCCGTGAACCAGCGGGCGAACGGGGGATGGGACCAATCACACATAGCGGTGGGCTTTTCCGACCAGTGCAGGCGACCGGACATCTCACGCCAGAACTGCTCCGGCTGGTCCATCGATTGGCGGTACAACCGTTCATATTCCGCCTGGCTCTTCAGGCGGGCGGCGGCGGTAAATTCCGCGGGCGGGGCAAAAACCCGCTGTTCCTGTAAAAGGCTTTCGATAGGGGCGGTCGCCCTTCCATTTAGCATCGCTGCCGTCGTCATGCCGTTTGCCTCCTTGAAGCCCGAAGACCAACTTGATCCTATTCATTATACGCCGCTGCAGCGCTTAATCCATCAGGGCTGCCCTGGAAATCGCGGAGTTCACCTCCAGAGCCGGGGAACCTGGCGCGGGATAGTGGAACGAACCACGAATAGATGCGAAGGCACGCGAATGGAGCCAACGGTACTGGAAATCCGCCTATTAGCGTATATTCGCGTTCCTTAGCGGTTCAGAATCAGTTTAAACATTATTGCACGCAACGTGGGACTCTGTATCACAATCTCCGTGTTTCTTCGCGCGACGCGAAGATTTTGGCCCGCGGGGAATCCCCGGTTTCCGGCGGAGAATCCACCCCCGGCAAGGTCTCCAAAGGCGACTCTGTGACGCGGGGGCTATATATTTTGGTTGCGGCTCCGGCGCGCTGTGCCAAGAAAGGCCAGGTTGCGCCCCAGTTGATGCCCTTGGTCATACCGGCGCAGACGGCGCCTGCGAAGAACGGCAGGGTACTGGATTGGGAACTTGATCTTCGTAGAACCCCAGGAAACGCGAGCGATCGGTCCTGGCCGCCGGTGGGGTATAGACCTTCACCTGGTTTCTGGGAGCCGGATCGCACGACCGGACAGGGGCGGAAGGCGGTGCGACCACGAAAATCTTGCAAAAGGCCGCCACGGCGTAACCTCCACGTTAACTACCTTGGATGTAGCCATTTGCGACCTCCCTGCCGCGATATAACATTATCGGTACAAACCGCCGACAACCTTGAGAAAAAGTTTCGCAATATTGGACCGGCCTGTCGCATTACTGCGGAACTATTATCGGACCATGGCTACTGGTCCGTCATTGCTTAACCTTATGGGTGCAGGCCCTTTAGCTTTACTGAAAGGCGCGAATGCTCCGGCTCGAAAGTTCGGTGAGGCCTTCAAGTTCTCCACGCAACCAAGCGCGAGGTTGATAATGCGGCTCAAGCCGCCGCAGTCGCTGATCCAGATCCGTGCGGGTAAACTGCCGCCTGAACAGGTTGACCACCCGCTGATAGTATTATTCTTGAAACGTCAGGATTGTTTGCCGGCCCGCCTTCACATTGGCGCAGTCGTCGGGCGGCAGGGCCTTCGGTCTGACAATGGAGAAGAATATTTCGAAGGCAACTGACAGGCCAAAGCCTTGATCCGCACTTCCACCTCCAAGAGAAAAAGCCGGGGGACATCCCCGGCGCGGCTGGCTTTCCAACCCGGCCCGGTGTCCCTGGCAGAAGCATTGCCTCCACTTACTGACGCTCTGCCGCCGCAGGTCCAGGCGCTGGCCGATCGCTTGGTTTGGTAAACCTTCCGCCGCCGTTGGAATAACCTTGGCCCGGACAACGTCAAACGAACTTGGTGCGATTGCCCTGGATGGCAGGGCCGGGCGGCAGGAGTATAATACCGGCTTGGTTTTGTTTCCGGAGATAAACCGACATGATCAAGGTGGCGATGATTGGGGCGGGCAGTGTGGTGTTTTCCCGCAATCTTACCGGCGACATCTTAAGTTTTCCCGAGTTCAAAAACGCCTGCTTCAGTTACATGGACATCAACCCGGACCGCCTGGCGGTCGGCGCCGCCCTGTGCCGGAAAATCGCCCGCGCCCTGGATGCGCACCCGACCATCGAGGCCACGCCCGATCGTCGCCAAGCCCTGCGCGGCGCGGATTTCGTGATTAATATGGTGCAGATCGGGGGATTCGACAGCACCCTGGTGGATTTCGAAATTCCCCGCAAATATGGCCTGAACTTTACCATCGCCGACACCACCGGCCCGGGCGGACTGTTTCGCGCTTTGCGCACCTATCCGTTGCTGGTGGAATTAGGCCGAGACATGCTGGAACTGTGCCCCCATGCCCTGCTGATCAATTACTCCAATCCCATGAGTATGAATATGCAGACGCTCGCCCGCACCAGCGGCGTCCGGGCGGTGGGATTTTGCCACAGCGTACAGGGCACCTTCGAGCAGTTGATGGGCTACCTGGGTGAAAAGCCGGACCAGGTTTCTTTCCTCTGCGCCGGCATCAACCATATGGCGTTTTATCTGGAGCTGCGCAAAGGCGATCAAGACTTGTACCCGCGGCTGTTTGCGGCCATGGAAGACCCGAGAATCTACGATACCAATCGCGTACGGTTCGAGCTGCTGCGCCGGCTGGGCTATTTCGTCACCGAATCCAGCGAGCATAACGCCGAATATGGTCCGTATTTTATTCCCCATGGCCCGGACCTGATCGGTCGTTTTGCCATTCCCATCGATGAATACCTCAAACGCAGCAACGACGCGGAAAAAGAATTCGAACGCTGGCGCCAAGAGGCCAGATCCGAAACACCATTGCCTCACCAACGTAGCCATGAATATGGCAGCCGCGTGATGCATTCCGTCATCACCGGCGAGCCGCATGTGGTTTACGGCAACATGCCGAATCGCGGCGCCATCGGCAACCTGTCGCCCACGGCCATTGCCGAGGCGCCCACGCTGGCCGACCGCAGCGGCCTGCGGTTCGCCGTCGTCGGGGAACTGCCGCCGCAATTGATCGCTTATGTCCAGCCGCACGTAATTCAGCATGAATTGTTCATTCAGGCCGCGCTGCGGGGGCGGCGCGATTACGTCTACCAAGGGGCCATGTTTGATCCGCTGACGGCGGCCATTTTGCCGCTGGACAAAATCGTGGAAATGTGCGATGAACTGATCACCGCCCACGGCGACTTGCTGCCGCCGCTACGGAAAAGGACGCTCGTGGCCGGCAGCGGCAAGACCTTCCAGCCCCCCAACGCCGCCGGACTGCGGGCGGATTATGCCAAAATGGCGGCCGCGAGAAAGGTTCAAAGGCCCTGAGCGCTAGGCTGCCTTGACCTCACCCCGGCGCCGCCGGAAGACCGGAGACTGATTTGTGAAGAAGAAGGTGTTATTCGCCGTTGACCCCTGCCACTTTTCGAAGTTGTTCGATCCGTCCGATTTGGGACGCATTGGACGATCCTGTGAGATCGTGCCGGCGCCGGCGCGCGAGTCGCCGGATAAGAATTTTCTGTTGCGACACATCGGCCAGGCCCACGTGGTCATTACCAGTTGGGGCACTGCGGCGCTGGACGATCAGATCGTGGCTGAAGCCGGCCAGTTGGAATTGCTGGCGCACGCCGGCGGCACCGTCAAGCCGGTGGTTAGTGCGGCGCTTTGGGCGAAGGGGGTGCGCGTCACGAGCGCGGCGGCCGCGCTGGCGGATGGCGTGGCGGAGTTTTGCCTCGGACTAATCCTCACCGCCACCAAGCGGGCTTTCTGGGCCGGTCTGGCCACGCGGCAGGGCGCATGGTTAGACAGCCTCAACCTCTTCCATGGTCCGCAGGAAATCTATCGGCAAAACATCGGTGTGATCGGCGCTGGCCACGTTGGCAAAAGATTAATCCGCCTGCTGCGGCACTTTGACTGCCAGGTGCTGCTTTATGATCCCTACCGCTCGACGACCCAGGCCCAGGTTTTGGGGGCGTGCAAAGTCGAAACGCTGGAGGAACTGTTCACCCAATGTTCAGTGGTTTGCCTGAACGCCCCCTCTACTCCCGAAACGCAACGCATGATTCGCGGTGCGCATTTCCGATTGCTTCGGCCGGGTGCCTTGTTCATCAATACCGCCCGCGGAGCGGTGGTCGACGAAACGGAGATGATCGAGGAACTTCAGACCGGCCGTTTCGTGGCCTGCATCGACGTGACCGATCCCGACCCGCCGGCCGCCGATAACGCGCTGCGCCGTCTGCCCAATGTGTGGCTCACGCCGCATGAAGCGGGCGCCATCGCCCAGAATCTGATGCGCATTGGCGCCTCTGTGGCCGATGAGATTGAAGCCTTCGCGACGGGTCGCCCATTGCATTATCCCGTGGCGCAGGAGCAGTTGGCTTTCATCGCGTGATGCCGATGGCTACATCCAAGCAGGTTATGCCGGGTGGTCGGCCCTCGGCGACTCATCTTCGCCAGAGTTGCCGTCGAACCTGTGCCGCGACGGCGGCCCGCCTCCGGCCCATCGCAGTCCAGCTGTTATCTGGACGGACTGCTGTCCCCCTCCCCCGCCACGCGGAAGCGTTGTCGATAGGCGCTCGGGGTAACGCCGAGGTGTTGTTTAAACATCAGGCACAGGCGGCTGGCATTGGCAAAACCGCTGCGTGCCGCCACCGTCAGGGTTTTCAGATCGGTGTCCGCCAGCAGCTTGCGGGCCACTTCCAGATGGGCGCGGCGAATTTCGTCCTGAATGCTGTGGCCCAGGGTCTTCTTGAATTTCATTTCCAGCGAGCGGCGTGACACCGCGAGTTTATAGGCCAGGGGAGCGATGCGGATAGTGTCCCCGGCTTCCACGCCGGCCTGGATCAGCCGCGCCGCCTTCAGCACGTCGGGATCCGCCACCGCCAGGCGATCGGTGGAGGCGCGGGTGATAATCCCCAGCGGCGGCAACAGCAGCGGCGCCGCAGGCGCGGGGCGGCGGGCCAGCAGACCATGGAGCAATTGCGCCGCTTCATAGCCGATGCGTTCCGCCGGATATTGCACGCTCGACAATGGCGGATTCGCCAGCGTGCTCATCAGTTCATCGTCATCGACGCCCAGCACCGCGACCTCCTGCGGTACCGCCAGGCCGTAATAGCGGCAGGTCGCCAGCACCATCAATCCCACCGGATCGGCGCTGGCGAATACGGCCAGCGGCTGGGGCCATTGGGTGAGCCATCGGCCCAGGGCCGGATTGACCCGCGACCAGACCGCCGATTTCCGCAGGGTTTCTTCCGGATCCTCCACCCGCATATGGGGACACGCACAACCGGCTTCCCGCAGGGCGCTTATAAATCCGCGCTGCCGTTCTTGGGCGAACCATTCCACCACCGAGCCTACGAACGCAAAGTGTTTAAATCCGCGCTGCAAAAAGTAGGTCGCGGCCAGTTCGCCGACCTGCCGGTCGTCCACCGCCACCTGGGCGCCCGGCGGCTGGGCCAGCCAGCGGCTGACATCCACGGCCGGCACGCGGAGTCTGCGGACCGCCGCGGCGAGTTGGGCCGTACCAACCATACCAATGATCCCATCGGGATGTTGCCTGGCGAGTCTGGCGGGGGCTGCCGCGTCAGGCGCCATCCCCTCCCATTGCCAATCGGCCACGGCGCCGGCGTACCGTCGGATGCCGCGGAGCACGTGGTACTGGTAGCCCGCCATGGGCCAGAACAGCAACACGACTTTTTTCACGGAACGTGGCATGGCCTACAGTCTAAAATCGTTTGCGCTGGATGACAACAGATTTGCGCCCAATGAAAAATGGAGGCGGTTATACTTACCTTGAGATGATGCTTGTTCCGTCCCGGCGAAGCGGGTGCTGTTCCATTCGGGCCACGCGGCCCGGACCCGGTTCCCGCGGAGCACTTTTAACAGGAGGTGCTGTATGGCACGCAATAGCTCATGGTCTCCCTTCGGTTCCTCCGTGGAGCCGTCGCCCTCTGTGGGGCCGTCGCCCTCGACGCCTAACCTCTCCGTAGAGCCGTCGCCCTCGACGGCTGG
>JAJYFE010000202.1 GCA_021785435.1 Planctomycetota bacterium | reverse complement strand
AGCCGGTCAGGCCTGCTGTGCCGCATGGCCTTTTTCCTGGGTCATCGTGTCGATCGCCAGGGTGGAATGGGCATACGCCCCGCCGGCGCGCATCTCCGCCGCCACCCAGACCGCTTCCATGATCTGCGCCTCAGTGGCGCCCGCACGCAAGGCCCCGGCCGTATGGCCACGGATGCAGTAAGGGCATTGTGTCACATGCGCGACCGCTACGGCGATCAGTTGCTTGGTCGTGGCATCCAAGGCGCCGCCGGCGAACACCGCCCGGCTGAAGTTTTTAAACGCTTCGGCCGGACCGGGCGTTAACTCGTGGCGCCGCCGGCTGATTTCCGGCGTGGACGGCGGATAAACTGGGTGATTTTCCGACATAGGATACCTCCTTTGGTAAGGTCGACGAAAATAAGCGCCGGCACCTCATGGACGAATCATGGTGAGCAACGTCTTCAGTTCTCCGGGTGGATGCACGGTGCGCGCCCGGCTCGCCGGCATGAGCAATGCCTTAGCCTTTCGGCCCGTGTGCCTTGGACCGGCTTTGGTAACTTCCGCTTCTCCCCATATCACCTGAGCCAGAACCTCAAAGGGCACGGTATGCACGCTTGGTTCCTGGCCGGCATCCAAGGCGAAAATGGTCACATGGCCGGCGGTACGCTTCAGTAACACCTGACTGATTACCGATCCGGTTTGGCACCGGATCAGGCCGGCAATATTCGCCGCGGCTTCGAGCCAGGAACTCGGCGGGCCTTTAGCAGAAGACCTTGGTGTCACGATTTTTTCCTGTTACATAGTCACCTTGGTCGACTGCCGAGGCGAGTGCGGCGTCCTCAGAGGAAGCCCGATCACCGCCCCATTAAGCCGTCCGCTGAGGTGCCGCTGGGCTACCGCCAGTACGGCTGGGAATAAACGGGGTGTGAGTCCCTCATGGCGGAATCTCCTGTCGGCAGGAGCAGCGCGCCGTCGCGTGAGGGCTTGGCCGGCGGCGCGCTCTCCACGAGCCAGTAGGCTATTTGGTTCGCCCGATTCGGACTTTCCACTGGTCCGGGCCTTGCTGCAGATATTGCCAGGAAAAGGCGCCCTTATATTCCGCATCGAACTGGTACTGCAGCGGCTTGGGGTCGTGATCGACTACCAGCAGCAACGACCCGCCCGCCCCCAGCGCCTGAAACGCCTGAAAAATAAACGCATGCCGGTTCCGGGGAGGAATCTCCCGCACATCGATGGATATGGCGTCGGCCATAGCCAAACTCCTTAAACCGGGCTGGTAAGCCGGGCGAACACCGCCGGCCTCACCGGCCCTGAAACAACTCTCAATCCACTGTTGAGTCTAGGGGGATCATTTCGGTCGTTCTTTGCGGCAGAGCAAACTGCCGGATATTTTCCAAAATCGGCGGGGCGTGTTGTTCATCCCTACCCGCGGTTTCACAGCGGTGATACTCCTGTTTCTCCGGTCCGGGACGTTCTGACGCCGGCCATTCCGCTTGCCGGCGCGCCGCACAACGGCTGTCCGGACGTCCGGGATTGGCCCGCCGGCGCTGGTGCATCTGCTGGCCAATTTTGTCGAGGGCAGCGCGATCCAGAATCCGCGCCGCGGTGGGGAATAACTCCTGCTCTTCCACCGCGATATGCGGCAGATACAGCCGGCCCAGCGCTTCGACCAACTCAGCCCATTCGCACCGCTCGGCCGAACCCAACCCGCCTTGCGCCAGCCAGCGCCGTCCAAGGTCGTCAATCCGCCGGTGAATTTCCCGCATTCGCCGATGGTCGCCGGCCAATCGCTGGATCGTGTTCATGGCGGCCGGGGTCTCCGGGCGCCCGGCCTCTACCAAGGCTTCCAACAACGACACCTCTTCATCTTCATTGTGGCGCGGCGCCGCATACTGAAAATAGTCCAGCGCGGTTCGCAGGGCGGTGCGGTGTGCCTCGTCGAGCGGCCCGGTCTGTCCCGCCTCGGCAACTTTCTGCAGAGCTCCCAGGAACTTTTCGATGCGCCGATGGCAATCCCTCAGCAACTCCAGCGGCTGCGAAAAATCCGCCTGCGGCCGGTCCCCGATATTTACGACCATAGCAAGCACTCCCGAAACTAAACCGCGCCACAAACCGTGCCATCTGCTGAAGCATACCGTAAAGGAGGATTCCCGCAGCCTGGGTGTATGGGCGGTTTAAAAATCGCCACTGCTGCCGTGGCAGCAAGCTACCGGCGCGGGCGTTTTCCGTTCCCGCGGCCCGGGACCACGCTTGCGACATCCCGGCCGCCGGCTTTCGATTTCTGCGGTAGCGCGGCCCACGGCCTGGAGCTGTTCCGGTGTGGCCCGCTGCTGGATCGCCCCAAATAACACGCGCTCTTCCCAACGCACGTGGTCGTGTAACTCGCGGCCAACCACAGCACACCAGTTCTTCAGCTCTCCTTCCTTCTCTGGAACCACCTCCTGAACCGCCAGGCGGCGAAGGCGGCTGTGCTCCCCGCGCATCCGCTCCGTTTCCTCAGGCCGCATCAGCGGGCTCAGCCAGCGCTCTTCCTCGTCAAAATGCGCTTCGATTTCCAGCCGCCAAGCCGCCAGAAATCCCTGGCGGGCATTAAGCGCAGTCGCTTCGTCGCCCAACGCCGCCGCACTTAAGTCGCGCGCTAGCCGCAGGGCTATAAAATGATCGCGCGAGAAAGGCTGGAGGCTCTCGTGTCGTTTCAAAGGCGGATATTCATTGTCCATGGCGGTCCTCCCGCAGGCGTTCTTCCAGCACGCTCCGCAGCACCAAGGCCCCGTTGTGCTGCTCGTCGCGGGCGGCGTAGATGAGGGTCACCATGCCGCGGCGGGAACGTGCCGTCAACTGGGCCAGCCATTCCGGGTGGCGCCGCAATTCCGCCCGATACCGTTGTTGAAACTGTTTCCAGCGGGCGGGATCATGGTTGAACCAGCGGCGGAGTTCTTCGCTCGGTGCAATGTCTTGGAGCCATAAATCCAAATGCGCCTTGGCTTTGGTCAGGCCCCGCGGCCAAAGCCGCTCCACCAGCACTCGCCAGCCGTCCTCCGGCACCGCCGCCACGTACGCCCGTTTAATTTGAATAGCCATAAAGGACTCTCCTCAACCGGCCGGAACCTGTAGTTTGGATCGGAGCTTTGATTTTCGACCAGGCGGCAACCTGGCGAAATGACGGAATTCCAAATCCGCTAAAAAACCAATTCTATCAACCCCCGGCCCGGGCCGTGGAACGCGCCTGGCGCAGTGGATCCGGTACTGGTGGTTGGCTATCCTTGCTGCGCCGGTCGCTGAGGATATTGATGTACCAGATCAATGCGTTGAGCCGGGTCTCCTGCGGATGTTTTTTTCCCGTGAGCATGGCTCGATAGGTATTCGGCATCACGCCCTGAGGAAAACCCGCCAGATCAATCTTCCCGGGGTCCAGGATCATCGTGCGCAGAAACTGGTAGTCCGCGATGGCGGTCTGACCGTTTGCCAACTTCTGTGGGTAACCGGCCAGGTTTTTCCAGGTAGGACCCACCCCCGGGGCGCCGTTGACGCTGTGACAGCCGCTGCAACCCATCGTTTGATACAGTTGGGCGCCCAGCCTATGAAGCGTGCGAATCGGTTGTTGGTGCTTTGCTGCAACTTCGGCAGCGGCGGCGCCGGAAATGGTGGCCGGTTGCGCCTGTAGGAGGAAGCTCGGCCCTCGGGACACTCCGAATCCGCCCGCGGCGGCCGCATCCATCGCCACGACCAGCACCAGCATAAGCCCACCGAGGCCACGCCAATACGCCTCGCTGGCGTATACGGCCAGCCCAGCCAGCAGGGCAATGGAAAGATGGTCCAGCACGTGCAGCCACGGATGCTCCATCAGCCAGGCATATTCGGAGGGCCACATGAACGCCAAGCCCAGCGCCGGTGCCACTATCGCAGGCCAAACCCAGCCGACCCGCTCCGGATCCTCCCGGCTACGTGCCATCATCAGGGCCAGCAGGCCGGCTCCGAACGCCAGGCCGGCGTGCAGCAGGTGGTGCACGGCAATCGTCGTCATGTGGCTGGATTCTAGAGGTGCTGTCACGCCGGCCAGCGCGATCAGGGCCCCGGCGCCGCCAAGCACCACGCGCATCCGCTTTCGCCAACCGGAAATCTCAGTCATGGCGCGGCCTCCACGAGTTTTTCCACGGCCACTTCTCCGGCGCTGAAGCCGAGCCGTAGCCGGACGGCCTCCACCAGCGCGAGCGCCAATCCGAGCAGCATGATGACTGCGCCCACGGTGGCGAGTCGGGCCAGAGACGGTCCGGGCGACGGCTCTGTAGCGTAACGCCGCGGCACGCCCCAAGCGCCGCCAACGTAGAAGCCGGCGAGAAACCACGCCATGCCGCCGAACGTGAGCCATCCGACCAGCCAACGCATGGCGGTGGCCGTATGCCGAAGGCTGCGCGACTCGAGGCATAAAAACGCCCAGCCGACCACGAACATCAGGCAGCCGCCGAGCAGATAGGTGTGGAAATGCGCCGGTACCCAAAGCGTGTTATGCAGGTTGAAATTGAAAGGCACGCTGGCGTCGATTTCCGCCCCAATGCCGCCGACCACCCAGCCGACCAGTCCTGCGTACATGAATATCGCACCCAGGGTCCACTTCATCCCGGAGCGCCAGACCAGGGCCAAGGCCCCCAGAATGGTAACGGCGGTTACCGGTAGGGCGCTTAAGTAGCTCGACAGTTCCCCCAGGTACTGCAGCGGCTCCGGCTGCACAAAGTCCATGTACAAATGATGAAAATAGTTCGTCATCGTCAGGAGCATCGAGGTCCACCACGCCACCGCCAGCACGGCGGACGTCTGGTATTTTCTTCC
>JAJYFE010000069.1 GCA_021785435.1 Planctomycetota bacterium | reverse complement strand
GCGAAATTGATGACGCCCTTGATCGGATGTGGCGAAAGCTTTCGTCCCACGGGTTCGGCCCTAGCCGGCCCTGGCCGGCGGTAGATATCGGCGAAGACGGGGAAGCTTTTCACGTCCACGTCGATGCGCCGGGTGTGGACCCGAAAAATATGGAGGTGGAGATCTCCGGTAATATGCTGACCATCCGCGGATCGCGACAAAGCGAATTTAGTGAGAAAAAAGGCGGATTGCAGCGACGCGAGCGAGTGGCAGGAAGTTTCTATCGAAGCATCGGGCTGCCGACCTATGTGGATGCTTCGAAGGTCCAAGCCCGGTACAACGATGGTGTGTTGAGCATACAAATTCCCAAGCTGCCGGGCAAAGGACCTAAACGGATTGCCATCACCACTTAGGCGGAAGCTTCGCCGCCTGTGCCAGGCTTTCAATTCCATAGAAGCGGTGTTTTCGTGGTGATCCAGGCAGGCTGTTGGCGCGAAGGCTGGGGTTTATCCGCGATCCCACGCCTTATTGCGCGGCACGGCACTATTGTTTTTGCGGCGCTGGACCACTCCGCCTACGAACGGAGCATTCATCAGTGGCTTCAATAGCAGCTGTACCCGGCGGATTGATAGGCCGTCAGTATCGACGGCAAGAAGTTGCCGGGGGCGCATGGGCGACAAGTCCCGGGCCTCCGCCGGTCAGTGGCCTATGCCCACGAACCCGGGACGGGCTTTGATCAGATTCCGGCAGCCAGTCACACCAACGAGCAGAAGACGGCAGCTCTCCCGTGCTGCCCAGGCCCTCGACCGTCTCCCCCACCGCACTGACCCGGCATTTTTACTTCGCTCGACTTCTGCCACTTTTCAAGAGCGTAAGCGGTCGAATCCTCCGGAAATTGCGATTTCGGCGCAGGTTTTTGCACCCTCCGTATTCTCCGCGGGTGTATACAAGGTCCGTGCGCTCTTAAAAAGCCCGTGAAATGCCGCTTTGTGGTGCCGCTAAAAACTAGCGATAGGTGAGCTTAAGTCCAGCGCACTATTTGCATGCCTCCGGTACCCCGTGGGCTATGGAAGTCCAGCGCTCTCTTTGGGCACCAGGAATATACGTATTGCCCGGAAATGGCGCCTACCCACTCTTTTGCCGGCCAGACGAGGCACCGGCTTTCGTCACGTACGGTTGGCTACGCCGCGCCGTTCGCTGCCGCTATACTAATGGGTATGATCAATCATCCGGATAATATCGTCTGCCAATGCTTCCACGTGTCCTGGCGCAAGATCGAAACTTTCTGCCGCGTTGAACGGCCGCGTACGGCGTCGGCCATCTCGGAATGCTTTTCGGCCGGTTGTGGCTGTGGCAGCTGTCGGCCCGTATTAGCGGAAATACACCGGCGGATTTGCGGTGGGTGTGCGGAGCAAGCGGCAGAGTGCAGGGACGAAAACGCCAGCGCTGGGGAGACGCCCGCGCCCGGTGAAAGCGTGGGGCAAACCTAAGCGGCGCAGGTGGATGAACGCACAATGACAGATCCAACCGATCCAGCCCCCATGGTTGAGCTGCTGCGGATTCTGCGCCGACATGAGCGGCGGCAGTTCGGGCGGATTACGCTGGCGCTCGTGCTGGGAAGTATCGGAGCGGTGCTCAGTCCGCTGCTGCTGGTCGTGGTGGCGGCGCTGTTCCTGTTTTATTTTGTGATGGAAGCCATCCTATTGTCCACCGTGGGCAGTGTTTACGCCATCGCAACGGGCTTGACCATCGGCCTGACGGTGCTCTATTTCGTGGGGTTGGTCATATCCCTGCGGAAAGAATCGGTTACCCATCGCCATTTTCTGGGATTAAGCGAAAAGCGGCCCCCGGAAGGCGTGCGCCCTCCCGCCATCACCGGCCCAGAATTTTATATTTCTCTGTCTCCCGATCTAATCGAAGATGACGTGCCGCCATCGTGGGCGCTGCGGCTGCCGACATTCTGGGCGTCAATCCTCATCAAGGCGTGGATGGACCGGAGCATTTATTATGCTGTTACATCGGCGGATCGATACCAAGCCGCACACATTCTATGGAAACTCGCCGGCGAGGCTTATCCACCCTCTCTGGAAGAATTGGGCTTCCCGAAGGACAGCATGCCCAGGATATTCCTGCCTCTGTGCTACCTGCTGGTGCTGGACATTATCAACCTCAACGAACTTTGGACCAAGGCTTGGGTGAACGAATATTTCCGGCCGCGCTTACCGCGGCCGCCGCAAGCAGCACGGCCGCCGCAACCGCCGCAACCACAACTCGACACCGCCCGGCCCGGCGCTTGAGCAATGACCTCGCGCTGTTCTACTATGGCGGGAGGCACGCATAGCCCGAGGTCGCCGCCTAAACTGTGGCGACGGGGCGGAATGCCCCGTACCAGCCAACCCCGCGTTTGTCCCGATGGCTAGGGAATGGGCTATGAGTATTCTTATACCCCGTGGGCGTCTGCGGGGCGAGAGAGACGGCACGGACGCACCGGCGATCGAGCCTATCTTTATGGGGGCGTACTTGCCGGTAACGCAGCGCGACCAGCGCGTTGTTGTGCTTTTACCGCCGGCGCGACACTGTGTGTTCGCTGCTGCAACTGCCTGGCTTCGGCCAAGGCTGCGGCGGCCTGGCGCCGGTGTCCGAGGCGACGCAGGGCCGCTGCCCAGCCCCGATACGCCAAGGCGCGGTTGGCGACGGCCGCGGCCGGGGTTAATTGCAACGCCCGGCGGAACTGCTGCGCCGCGGCGCCGGGTTGGCCATGAGCCAACAGACCTTGGCCATAGAGGAAATGCGCGTAGGCCCAGCGCGGAGCCGCTTGCAGCGTTCTCCGGTAGCATGCCGAAGCTGGGTGCCATTGGCCGAGCCTTTCCAGCGTGAACGCCAGGGCACACAGGGCCTGGCGATTGGTGGGGTGCCCACGCAGCACCAGGCGGTACTCGGTGGCCGCCGCGTGGTATTTTCGCCGCCGGGCCAGACTGTTGGCCAGGGCCAGGTGCAGGCGCTGCGATTCGGGAAAGCGCCGCAGCCCTGCGCGCAGATCCTGCAACGCCATGGCACTGTCGCCCAAGGCGGTCAGAGCAGCCGCCTGGCCGGCGTAGGCGGACGGAGTGCGTGGGCCGATCTGTCGCATCCGCTGAAATTGCTGCTGGGCCGCCTGCCTTTGGCCGAGCCGCCAAAGGCAGGCACCGTAGCTATAGCGCGCCCGCAGCCAACGGGGGGCCGCCTGGATCGCCCGTCGGTAATAAGGCAGCGCCGCAGACCGTTTTCCCAACCGCTCCCATGCGGCGGCGAGATCGTATAACGCTGCGGCTCCGTTCGGCTGGTAGCGCACTGCCAAAAGGTAATGTTTTAGCGCGGCTCGTGGGTGATGTTGTTCTGTCAGCGCATTGGCCAGAGCCAACTCCAACGCGGCGGAATGAGCAAACCGTCGTAACCCCCATTGCAGGTCGGCCAGCGCCTGCGGCCCGTCACCTAAGCGTTCATGGCTATGGGCAATGAGGATCAGCGTACGCGGCGACACCGGCCCCATACGAAGAAACACCGCCCGGGCCGTCCGCGGGCGCCCCAGCCGGCGCAAGGTCACCGCCAGGTTGTAATAGGCGCTCGGGGTGTACGGGCGGTAACGGATCGCCAGCAGATAGTGACGCACCGCACTTTGCTCGGCGCGGCGAAGCTGCACTGCCGACGGCTGCCCAGCACCGACCGCCATGAGTTGCTGCGGAGCGAAGGCTAACACATCCGCCCAGGCTTCCTGCAGCGCGCCGGAGTCGGGAAATTCCCGCAGTCCGCGTTCCAGATCCGTCACGACTCGCCGCCAGTCACCGAGCCGCTCGTAACACCGCACCAGGCGTTGGATAGCGTAGAGGTAACGGGGGTTGCGGCGCAGGGCCACCTGGTAATAATGCGCGGCAGCGGCATAATTGTGGTAGCGTTGCCAATAGATATCCGCCATATTGGAATTGAATAGCGGCAAAAGTACGGGCGTATCCGCGGACCAGCGCACCGCCCGCCGCAATAGAAATAGCGCCGTTGCCGTCTGCTGGTGTGCGGCGTCATACATGGCCACGTGCTCGAGCGCCAGCGGGCAGTTGGGATTATATTGCAGAACGTGCCGCCACACCTGGATCGACGCCGCGTAAAGTCGACTTTGCCGCCACGCCAGCAGGCCCAGAACCGCCAGAATCACGGTTCCGCAGGCAACGGCCACAGAAGGTTTCCCGTTTTGGGTTTCCAGTCTGTGGTTTCTGGTTTCTGGTTTGGCGGTCGGGGTTGGGGGCTCCTGGTTGGTAGTTTCTGGTGGCGCGTGGCGCTGCCAGAGCCGACGAGCCGCCGCCGGAAACGATAGACCAGAAACTACAAACCAGAAACCCTCGACGACCAGCGCGATCAATCCCACGCACGCCAAATATTGCAGATGATCCGCGACAAAGGAATAAACCTGCAGGTAGAAGGAAACAAACCCCAGCACGGGCGCGATGGTGATTCCGTAGAAAGCTACCGCGGTAATCGGGCCGCGGCCGATTTTCCGCCGCAGCCGCCACAGGGCAACGGGCATGGCGAAGGCAGTAGCCGGATACAGCCAGGACCAGCCAGCGGCGGCGAGTTGGCCCTGGATGCCACCCAATGCGGCGAAGTTCCAGCGCGGATAAATCTCCAAAAACGGATGCGGCCAGATCAATTTCCAGGGATAAAACCAGAGAGCCTTTCCCGCGATCAACAGGCGCTGCGCCAGCGAGTATCGAAAGGTCGCCCCATGCGCTCCGACCACGGTATGTTCCACGTGAATGGTGATCAGCGCCAGGACGGCGCCAAGCGCAAACCAAGGTAAAGTGATCAAGCCATCACGCCAGGCGAGGCGGCCACGCTTCCACCAGGTCAACAGCAGGAGCACGGCAGGCAGTGTGCACACGTCGGTTTTAGCCAGCAGGGCGAGAAGGTACAAGAGCGTCGCCAGGCCGTACCAGCCCCAGCGGGAGTTACGCGCGAGCGCTGTGTGCCCAGGCAGAGGTTGGGCGCTTGAGCGCCGATCAATCCCGACACCATGGAAATTACCCGCCGGCGCCGGGATGAGTCGCACGAAGCGCAGCCAAGCCAGCACAGCGGCGAAGTAGAATAGTCCCGACCAGAGATTCTTTTGCTCAATCACCCAGCCGACAGTTTCCACCTGTACCGGATGGATGGCGAAAATTGCCGCAATAAGCCAGGCGGATTTCAGCCCAAGCTTGACCAAAATCCGCCAGAGCAGCAGCGCATTGATCGCCTGCAGGGCGATGTTCATGAGATGATAGGGCAGAGCGTTCAAGCCCCACAGTTTGTATTGCAGCAGGAAAAGGCTGTAAACCAGCGGATAGTATTGATCGCCGCTGAAATGTCCCCAGATATAGCGCAGCCCCGCCCAGTGCTGCAGCCAGGGGTTTCGGGTCAACATCGCGTCATCCCACAGGAACCCGGCGTGGAACAGCGGCCAATAGACCAATCCCACCAGCAGCAGCAGCGCGCCGGCGGGCAGAAGCCAACGGCGCCACGCGGCCGGCCACGCTGGGACAGGCGCCAGCGCGACGGGGAATCCAGTCGGACAAGGTGGCGACGCGGGGGGCTGAAACGCGGATAATTTCGCTGGCACGTCGGTCATCACCAAACCATTGCACCATATTTTCCCCGGCCAGCCAACCGCAAGGGCCGAATCAAGGTGACACGGGCATACCGCGTTTAGACTGACTTGCCCCTTGCGGCAGTGACGGTACGGCCACGGCTGCAGTTGGGGGGATGCCGGAACCCAGCGGTGCGGCGTGCATAATACGGCCAACAGCCGTGTTGGCCGAAGTGTGGCCAGGGTGGATATGTGAAGTCCCTGGGAGATCGTGATCAGGGGCAAACATCTGGAACCGCTCTGCCCGCGGATCGGCCAAGAGCAGGCGGCGCACCGGGATGGGCAGGCGGCACAATACCGGGCCAGGCGGTTACCCCGGGCCTATCCTACCCAGGCCCCGACGGTGGCGGCGGTGAGGCTCGACCGCGGGCGGATGCAGCCGGTGAATGATTACGGGTCAGGCGGTCAGCGGCTGCCCGCAGGTGGAGGGCGCCAGCGCCGTAAGCACATCAGAGGGGGGAACCATGGAGGGGCAGGCCAGGCGGTCCGCGGCCATGAGCTGGCGTTTGCGGCTGCGCAATTCGCGCGCCGCCTGCAGGCCCAGGTCATACGCCCGCATATTGAGGTCCAGAAAAGCGGCAGGAACGCAGGCGCGGATGGCCTTACGCACGTTTTCCTTATCCAACACGGCGGTCAACTCCACGGTCAGACCCACCGCTAAAATATTCGCCGTGACCAGCTTGCCGATTTCATACTTGGCGGTCCGCACGATGGGGTAAGCATAAACATCCCGCCTTTGTTGATCCTCCGGCGACACTTGCACCAGATGAGAATCGATCAGAACCAGGGCGTTAACCTTCAGATCGCCTTTATACAGCTCGAAGGCGCGCTGATCCAAAGCCAGCAGAAAGTCGATATGTGTGGATTCAGCGAATTCAATGGGCTGATCATCAATAATCACATCCGCCTTGGTCGGTCCGCCGCGAACCTGGGAGGTGTAGGTCGGAACTTGCGTGGCGTACTTATTCTCGTAGAAGATGGCGGCTTCAGCGATGATGGTGCCGGCCAGCATGTTACCCTGGCCGCCGGCGCCGACGAAGCGTAGTTCGTAATGGAATGGCATATCCGTGCTCCGATAGGTCCCTTGATTGCGCCAGCGCCCGACTGAAACCACGGCGCTATGGCGCCCACAGCGATCCCATCCCCCGGGGGCTATATACACACCAGCCCGCGGAATATCATCCGGGGTTTTGGGCCATTTTAACCAGTTCGCGGTAGGCCCGCGTGTATTCCTTCTTCGACGTATCCTCAACGAATATGCCGGTAGCCAATTTTCCGGCCAATTCTTCCGGCTTCATTTTGGCCATCGCGGACCGGCGCACCGTCGAATCTTTAATGTGGTGAACCAACTTTACTGGATCGTTCAATTTATTTCTATGGCCAAACTGGACGTGGCAGTTGCTTAGGGCGTCGATGACGCTGGTGCCGGCATGGGCGAGACCTTTCTTGATGTAAGTTTTCAATAACACCGGCTCGGCGACGCTGCCGCGGGCGACAAAGGTGGCCCCGGCGCCGCGGGCAAGTTCCACCACGTCAAAGGTAGGGTCGATGTTGCCGCGGGGCATGGTAGAGGCTTTGCTGCCGGTGGGGGTTAAGGGTGAGTATTGCCCGCCCGTCATGCCATAAATCCAGTTATCCACTACGATCAGGGTAACATCGACATTGCGGCGGCAGCCATGGATGAAATGGTTGCCGCCGATGGCCATCATGTCGCCGTCGCCGGAGAATACGATCACATGCAGGTGCGGATGACACATTTTGATGGCCGTCGCCGCGGGAACAGCTCTTCCGTGCAGCGTATGAAAGGTGTGGAAATCGACATATCCCGCCCCACGGGCGGCACAGCCGATGCCGGAAACCATAACGATATCGTCTTTTTTCCACCCCAACTCATCAATGGCGATAAGCAAGGCCTTAAGAACAATTCCGGTGCCGCAGCCGGGACACCACGAAAGTGGCAATTTCTCATTCCGGAGATATTTAGAATAATCGACGCTCATACCAGCACCTCGCGCCGGATCGAATCGCCTACAACTTTGCCGGCGGCGACCTGAATTTGTTGCAAAATCTGCGCGGGACGGATGGGGGTACCCGCGGCCTGGAGCACCGTGATAATTTCCGCCTGGCCCCGCGCGGCGCGCTCGACTTCATAAACCATTTGCCCCAGGTTCATTTCGGTGACGAGAATCTTGGGGACACGGCCGGCTAACTCGCGGACCTGTGCTTCGGGAAAAGGCCAAACAGTGATGGGGCGGAACAGACCCGCTTTTATACCCCGCTGCCGGGCGTCATTCACCGCGACCCGGGCGGCGGTGGCGTTGCTGCCGTAGGCCACCACGGCAACCTGGGCGTCGTCAAGCCGATAATATTCGCAGCTGTCAATGGCTTTCCGATCATCCATGATTTTGGCGACCATCCGCCTCTCATCCGCGTTGACGACGGTAGGATTTTCCGTTGGAAAACCGCCTTTATCCTTGTTCAGACCGGTCATATGAAACCGGTAACGGGGAAAGTTGTCGCGGTTCGGCAGGGGTGGAATTGGACCAAATCGGTCCACGTCGTAGGGATAATAATCCTCGGGGGCCACACTGGGCTGCCGGCGTTCAATAATTTCAAAGCTCGCCGCCGCGGGAAGTTCGACCCGCCCGTGCAGATGGGAAAGCGTCGCGTCGGACAGGATAAACACCGGGGCTCGATATTTTTCCGCCAGATTAAACGCACGGACCGTTTCGGTATAACATTCCAGCAGCGTCGCGGGAGCCACCGTGATGATCAGATGATCGCCGTGCGTTCCCCACCGGGCCTGCATGTAATCGGCTTGGGAGACCCGGGTGGGCAAACCCGTGGAGGGACCGCCGCGCATCACGTTTACAATCACCAGCGGCAGCTCCATCATGCAGGCCAAGCCGATGCCTTCCTGCTTTAGCGAAATGCCCGGGCCGCTGGAGGCGGTCATGGCTTTGTAACCGGCGTAACTGGCGCCAATGGCGGCGATAACGCTGGCGATTTCATCCTCGAATTGCATGAAGACGCCGCCGAGCTCGGGCAGGCGTTTGGACAGCCGTTCCGGGATTTCGCTGGACGGGGTAATCGGATAGCCGGCGTAGAATCGGCAGCCAGCCGCCAGGGCGGCTTCGGCTACGAGTTCGTTGCCACTGGCTATTCTAACCTCAGGCATGCGCGATCAATCCTGAATCCATCGCGGACCGTCGGGGGGCTAACGCCTCCCACCCGCCAACGCGAGCGATGCTTCCGGTTCAACTTCGACCACGTTCAGGGCAAAGTGGGGGCAAACGTATTCACACAACCGGCAGCCTTTACAGTCCTGCGGCCTGGCCACGCGACAGGTGGAACCAGTCCACAAGTGTAGCTCCTCCATCAGTTCCAGAACCTTGGTGGGACACACGTCCACACATAGCCCGCAAGCGGTGCATAGCCGGGTGATGATCACGGGAGATTGAACCGCAACTGGCATACGGTCACCATAGCCTTCGATGCCGCGGAACCATTGGACCGCGGTCTTTATTCCACCGGACTCCAACGGCTTACCGGTTGCCGGTAGACGCCTCTACGTTCACCGCAACCAAGATGCAGCCAACACGAACCACCCGCGTTCATCTTTATCTTAGCACTTCCCCGTCCCCTGCAAAAACGGACAAACTACCCGATCGATCTACAGCGATTTCACTAAGAGGTCATAGGAAAATCACCTGCTTGGATTCGCTGATCAGGTTGATAAACGTGCCGACGCCAACATAATCCAGGTGGGGATAGTTGAGCATCTCCGCCGGCTTCAGGCCCATGACGTTCATGGACATTTCGCAGATATGGATGCGCACGCCCAGTTCGCCGGCCTCCTGCATGAGTTGCTCGAGCGACTTGACGCCACGGCTTTGCATCACACCCCGGATCATTTTCGGCCCGAGGCCCATCATCTGCATCTTCGACAACGGCAGGCGGCGGGAGCCGCGGGGCAACATCATGCCGAACATACGATCCAGCAGCCCTTTTTTTGGCGACTTTTTCGGATCGCGCAGGGCGGCAATCGCCCAGAAGGTGAAGAACATATCGACCTGGATGTCGTACGCGACGGCCCCCAGGGCGATGATGAAGGCTGCGATGGTCGTGTCCAAATCGCCCTGCATCACCCCGATGGCCAGGTGATCGTTGCCCGCCGATTTTTCCAGGGCGTTGACGCGGCTCGTCAGTTTTTCCACCACCTCCCGCAGGTCGGGTTGGGTTGTCACGGCTGTCATTGTGGTTTTCCTTATGTAAGAATACCATCTCGAAAATCGCGGGTCCGTTGGGCATCGCAGACCAATCCCGATGGGCCGTCGGGATTACCACCCGGCGTTCTACCGCGCTCCGGTTTTTCCTCATACCGCCGCGGGCCGGGCGGCTGGCTGTGCCACCGGGGCGGTGGCCCAGCGGTGAATACACATCGCCAACGGCCGGTAAACCGCATGGGCGAATTTACTCAACGGCAACAGCACCAACAGATCCATCGCCAACACCACGTGGGCCAGAAAAATGAGCGGTCCAAGCACCGACCCTGTAGGCAGATAGACCACCACTTCCGTGGCCAGCCCCGTGCACACCGTGGCGGTTAACAGCAACAGGAAAAACCAGTCCGCAAAGCCACTGGAGCGGTATGGTGTTTCCACCGCACGCAGGCGCCGGACCATGGCCATGGTCAAACCGTAGAGACAAACCAGCCCGCTGATGGTTCCCAGCATCCGCATGGGGTACCACGGCGGCACATTGCTCCCAATCGGTTTGAACAGAAAGTCCAAGCTGGTGGCGGCCAGCATGCCCAGAAAACCCCACACGATGGCCGCGTGGATCAACCAGGGACGGCGGAACCAGGGCACTTCGGGCTGATCCGCATCGCACCGGCGGTGAGTCTGGTGGGCCAGGGCGTCGCCGATGGACGCAGCCAAAGCCGCCGGCAAGGCCGCCAGCGACAGGCTGCCGGACGCCTCCCGCAGGTGGCGCCCACAGGTGCGCCATAGCATGGAGGCCACGCCGGTCAACATGCTCAGCGCAATAATCGCAAAAAGCGCCACCCCAATGGCGTGAATCCAAGGGCCAGGTAAAAATTTAAACAAGGCCGGCTCGTGGATCGCCTTGGGGTCGATAACGCCGCCGCCGTGCAGCAACAACAGCGTAAACAACGCTGAGAGCACCAGAAAACCGAGCAACTGTCCCCAGGCGGAGCCGAGCATCAAGCGGGAAATTCCAGTGAAATCATAGCAGGACGTCACGTAGCGTCGCGCCGCGCCGAGATATTGCGCCGGATCTGCCTGGCGGGGGCAGGTCTTGGTGCATTCCCCACAACCGAAGCACATCCACAGATCTTCATCCGCCAGCAAGGCCTTTTTCATGCCCACCTGCCCCATGCGGATCAGGCGACGTGGAAATCCGCCCCGGTCCTGGGCCAGCGGACATACCGCGGTGCAATTACCGCAGTTAAAGCAGGCGGAGACGTCAAACGCACCGTACGCCCGGATGCGCCGGATAAGTTTGGAGCTAACGCTGTGAGCCATATCGCACCTCGTGGTTATTTTGCAGCCGGTTCCGTGTTCAGCGCGTACAGGACATAGCCGTCGGCTTCGCCGGCGTCGCGCACCAAGGCGTACCGGCGCATGCCGGTTAAATGCCAGAAAACTTCCTGTACCGGCCGGTCCAGGACCTGCGCCAGCGCCGGCACCGTCAGCGGCCCCCGGAGCAAGGCGCCGCGAATGGCCTTGCGAATCGCCAGCAAATCCTTGTGCCGCTTAAGTTTGTTTTCGTTCAAGCCGCCGAGGCGCTGCCGCATTCGGGCCAAGGCCTGCTTTTGTTCGGCCGTCAAGGGTTTGGTTTTCGTAGCCATACAGGACTGCTCCAAAAGTAAATTCCGCCAGCTCGTTGCGGACCCTGCGTCTCATGCCACCTTGGATCGAGCAGCAGCACCAGCCTGCAACGACCAACCGACGAGGGTGTCGGCTCTACTGCTCCGGAGCGCTCACGCCGTGGCGGCGACCAGGGCGGGGGCCTCCGCCACCAACCCATCAACCATGGCCTCATATTGGTCGAGGCGCCAACCGTTCAGATTGATCGCCCGCGCCGGACAGACCGCCACGCAGGCCCCGCAACCTACGCATAAGCCCGGATTAACCTCGGCCCGCTGCCGCGCCTTGCCGTCACCGTTGACCACTTGGACCAGGCGTAAGGCTCCATCATATTCACATTGCTCCACACACTGCCCGGTGCCTTCGCACAAATCCGCGTCCACCTGCGCCACATAGGGATTTAATTCCACCTGCTCCTTGGCCAGAATGGCCGCGGCCTTCACCGCCGCCGCCCCCGCCGCCGCCAAGGTTTCCCGGATATTCATTGGCCCCTGCACCGCACCAGCCAGCAGTACGCCGTTGACGGAGATTTCCACCGGCCGCAATTTGGGATGGATCTCCTGCAGAAAGCGATCTTCTCCGCACGGCAGTTTGAGTTGCTCCACCAGGCTCTGGCAGGTGCCGGCGGTCATGCCAACTGCCAGGACCACCATGTCCACCTCGAGGGTTAATTCTTCACCCCAAGTCAGATAATCTTTGAACGTCAGGCGCAGCGGCGGCGCGCCGGCGGGCGCATCTGTGCGGAGCGCGACGGTCGGTATTTCATCACCATGGTAGCGGAAAAAGATCACGCCCGCCTGGGAGGCCTGGATATAATAATCTTCATGGCCGCGCCCATAGGTGCGAATGTCCTGGTGCAGATCGTAGACCTCGGTTTCCGGAAAACGCTGCCGCACCGTCAGCGCCTGCTGCAGCACGGTGGTGCAGCAGACGCGCGAACAATAATTGTTGATTTTGCCGTCCGCTTGCGGCTCCTGTACGCCCTCGACCTGCCGGCTGCCGACACAATGGATGAACGCGATGGATCGAACCGGCCGGCCTTGGAATTGCAGGGTAGCTGCGTCCGGGGCGTGGCGCAGCAGCTCCAGGAATTCTGGCGTCGTCAAAACCGCCGGGTGCTGGTGGTAGGCGTATTCTCCGTCCCGGGGAGCGTAAGGTAAAAATCCGGTCGCCATCACCAGCGCCCCGACGGTAACGGCGACCTCGGTACGGCGGCCGGCGGGACCGATCTGGCCCTCAACGGTCACTTGAAAATTACCGATAAATCCGCTGATTTTCGTGACGCGGCTGCGCAGCAGAATCTCAATGCGGGGATGGCCCTCCACCTGCTTACGCAACGCTCCGAGCAATTCCGCGGCGGGTTGCTCGGTCGGAAACACGCGATTCCAGCGATTAACCTGTCCACCTAAGCGTTCGGACTGCTCCACCAGCAGCACCGGGATGCCGCGTCCGGCCAGGTCGGCGGCGGCTTTCATCCCCGCGACGCCGCCACCAACCACCAGCGCCTGGCGCTGATTGGGCAGTCGAATCTGATCCAATGGCTCCGCATAGCGCAGCTTGCCCACCGCGGCGGCAATCAGCCGGATCGCCTTCGCCGTCGCCCCTTGCGGATCATGCTTATGCGACCACGAGCACTGTTCCCGAATATTGGCATGTTCGTACAGATACGGATTAAGCCCCCCGCGCTGCACCGCCCCGCGGAAGGTAAGTTCGTGCAGAAACGGGGAACACGACGCGACGACCACGCGATTGAGCTTTTCATTACGGATGTCCTCGCTGATATTTTTTTGCCCAGGATCCGAGCACATGAAGGTATGCACATTGGACGTGACCACGCCGGGGAGATGTCGGCAAACTTCGGCCACCCGCTCAACGTCCACCACGTCGGAAATATTTCCGCCGCAACGACAGATGTATACGCCGATGCGCAAAGGCTCAGCGGATGAATTGGCGGGACCAGAGCCAGAGGCGGTTTTATCGTTCATGTTCCACTCCCGGTGGCCGCCAATTTCAGCGCGACTCGGCGCGGTGCCGGAACGGTACCCGACCCCCCAGCCCTGGCGGCGTGCTGGTACAAATAACGGCTCACTTCCATCGCCGCAGCGCCGGCCTCCGCAATACTATCCACGATATCCTTTGGACCTGCCGCTGTTCCCGCGACAAATATACCGGGCACATGGGTCGAGGCGGGCGAGGTGGCATCGGGCGTGGCCACAAAGCCGTCACCGCCCAGGCGCACGGGCGACGCGACGGAAGGATTCCATTGCGGAATCATCCCCTGCGCCAGCACCACCAGATCATGGCGGCGTTTCTGCATCGCCCCCGCCGCTTCTTCCGTCACCTCCACGTGCACCAGCAGATCGTCCGAGTCCACTGGCTCGATCCGCGCCACTTTACCGCGTACAAAGTTGATACCCATGGCTTTAGCGTTCTGATAAAACTGTTCGTAGCCCTTGCCAAAGGCGCGGATATCCATGTAATAGATGGTGATGTCGGCGATGGGCAACGCCCCGGAGAGCAGCATGGCCTGCTTGATCGCATACATACAGCACACCCGCGAACAATAGGTCACTCCGACAGTTTCATCCCGCGAGCCGGCGCACTGCACGAAGGCGATGGAACCGGGAATCTTGCCGTCCGAGGGCCGCAGTACACGGCCATGCGGAGCGTGGGGCGCCAGCAGCCGCTCCATGGTCAGCGGCGAGATGATGTTCCCGCTGCGTTGGGCGTTGTATTGCGGCTTGGAGCTCAGGGCGTTGAGGGCGTAACCCGAAGCAATCACCACCGCCCCAGCCTGAATACTTTCCCGCACCGGCTGCTGGTCGTAATCAATCGCATCCGTCGGACAGACCCGGGCGCAAGAACCGCAGGTCATGCAATATTCGGCGTTCAAAATCGCCTTTTGTGGGATAGCCGTGGTGAAAGGTACGGCAATCGCCCGGATAGGGGCGATGCCCTGCTCGAAGGGATCCGGGTATTCCGCATCGCAGGCGTATTCGCACAACCGGCAGCCAATGCACTTATCCCTGTCCACATACGTTGGCTTGTGGGTGACCAGCACTCGGTGCCCCGCGCCTTCGGGGAGAATGGAATCGACTTCGGTATAAGTCAGCAAATCAATCCCGGAATGGTGGGCCGCCGCGGACATGCGTGGCGTGGTGATGCAACTGGCGCAGTCCAGCGTCGGAAACACCTTGCTAAGGGCGATCATGCGCCCACCAATGCTCGGCTGCCGCTCCACGACGGTGACTTGGTAACCCTGGTCCGCCAGGTCCAGAGCGGTTTGCAGGCCGCTGATGCCAGCCCCAACCACCAGAACATCGGTTTGTCGATCGGGCTTACCCAACGCGATCATATGGCTCGACCCTTCCACCGTCCGGAATCACGCCGCCACCGCGGCGGCTGAACTCCGTAACTCCTCCCGGGCCTGCTCTTGCAACAGCCGGGCCTTGGCGCGATTGACCGGGCCGACCTTGAGCAGTTTGGCGTTCATTTCGTCAACTTCTTTCAGATACGCCTTGATGCACACCGTGCAGATGGCGGTGATGCGAATGCGCTCAATTTCCAGCCCCCCTCTTCTCATCCGGGCGGTCAGCGCATCGATGCGTTTTGCCAGGCGATCGTAAGCGCCGCGATACGGACAGTCGGAACCGCACGCGGCGATCAAGATGCCGTCAATACCCCGGGCGAAACTGCCCAGGTAAAAATCCTCGGGGAACAGCACCGGTGACGGCACACGGAACACGTACACGTTCGAGCCGTATTCCTGATGTGCCTTGCCCACGGCATCCGCGCCCGGATAGGCGCAGCGCTCCGTGGCCAGAACCAGTATTTTGGGTACAAACCCAGCCGCCATAGCACACCCCAACCGGCTTCGCCGGAAGCATTTAGGAGCTGGAAGTTAGAAGCAGCGCAGCGAATTCCGGTGTCCAACGTTTCACTTACAACTCCTAACTTCTCCGCTCCATGCGGAAAAGTTACACCATGAACTTAACCGGCCTTATTTCTTCCGGCAGACGAATAGACGATCATGGCCGTCCGCTTCCAAAAAGCCGAGAAATTCATGCCCGACCTTGCCGGCCCAGGCAGAAAGGTCCTTCCGGGACCCAACATCGTTCGATTTCACTTCAATGATCTGGCCAACCTTTACCGCACCAATACCCTTTTTGGCTTCCAGCAACGGACCGGGACACGCGGTGCCGCGGGCGTCAATTACTTTGGCGGCGGTTAGAGTCGCCAATTGTTCGGGGGTCATGGGATTCTCCTAAAACATTAACGTGTGAATATTTTCACGATTCCTTCCCCAGCCGTTGGGCCGGGCAATCTTTTCCTGAGTCGCGGCGCTGGCGTCCGATCCATCCCTTCCAGTTTGCATTTTCCAAACCATCCCGTGCTCCCGGCGTGCGCCAGCCTTTGGTATTAGTAATTGCGTAAATTCGCAATTAACAATAGTACTCTAGAAGCATGCTGGTCTGACCACCATCGGGCAATGGCCTGATTGTCGGTCGGGGGGGCGTGGAGATCGCAGCTAGGGAAAACACCTAGCCCCTTTTCCAGCGAAGGAATTTCGCGCTCGCCTGCTGCGCCATCGGACCGGCCATTGACCTAGCCCGCAGCGTAAGCGACGGGTTCGCAGCGTGACTTTCGACGCCCAGCCCCGTCGCCCCCGTTTAGTCGCCACCGGCGACCGACCTCCGGGCCATGACGACCAACCGCTTTCGCTTACCGCGAGCACGAAACTATTTCACTGGAAATCGCCGTGGCCCGCTTAGAAGTTATACCCGATCTGGACCCCGATTTCGTCTTCATTCATCGTCGTGCGGATCGGAACGCTGCCGCCGCCCATTGGCATGGTTCCACTTAACGATTGCTGGAACGCGTGCATATACGCTTCGGTCAGCGTCCAGCCCATGCCGAGCTGTTCGGTGGCGCCCACGGTCACCTGGTGCTGCATGATCGCTGGGAGAATCAGGTTGCTGGCCAGATCCTGCGAGCCAATTGGATTACTGCCGTAGGCATAACCACCGCGCACCGTCAGCCACTTGTTGACCGCGTATTGCAGCCCGAGGTTGGCCACCCACTCATCATGCCAATGCATGGGCAAAGTGACGTGGGTGGTTCCGTTCCACGGACCGTAAATATTGAAGTGGTTCATGGTTTCATGCCAATTGATCCACTGGCCTTCCAAACTGACGGTCCACCGCGCAGTTGGATGCCAGGCCACGCCCCAAGCCACCTGCTCAGGATAATTTAGATGGGCGCTGTATTGGCCCGGCCCACCGGTGGGACCGCCCTGCATAGACAAATCTTGATGGCTGGCCTGCCACGTCAGCGGTGTAAAAATAATCGGGCTGCGATAGGTCAGTCCCAGCGTAATATAGCGGTTCAGCTCATAAAGCCCGCCCACCGTCGCCCCCAGGCCAAAAGCGCTGGTCGAGTTGGCCAGGTTCAGTCCATAGATGGTGGAGGGCGAGGTGGTGGTCTGGACGGTCTGCTGAAAGGAAGCGGTTTCATAAGCGACATTCACCGCCACACCAAGACTCCAATGTTTTCCGCCTTTCCACGCCAAAGCCGGTGCGATATTGGCAAAAGATATGTCACTGTATCCCTCCAATGATTGCCCCACCCCCAGGTAATTGGATTGCTGATAGTTCACGCCCATGCCGGAGGTGCCATAGAAGCCGCCACCGAAATAAAGATGCGGGCCAAAGGCCGGCGCCAACCAGCCCAGGGCCGGTACGCCGTAGACATTGGAATGACTGCCGATGGTACCGGAGCCAAAATTCGCCTCGCGCTCCGGAAAAAACCCTTCCATAGAAAACGCGGCCTGTGGTTGAAGCCACGCCAGGCCGGCGGGATTGCTAATGGCGGTCATGGGATCGCCGGGCGCTGCGACCACCGCGCCCGCCATGCCCATTTGATATTGCCCAATCCCCAGTAACTGGTATCCCGTGGTTGCCCGCACTTGGGCCGCGGCGCCCAGGGCCAGCCCCATCGCCGCCACGGCACCCAATCTTTGTTTTCCTGTCATCTTGAAATCTCCTACGAACCATTCGCAGCTCCCCAGACTCTGTTTCAGCACGGTTCTCGCGTTGCGACTCTTGTGAATATTTTCACCAACTGTCCGCCACGCCATGCATATAGTCCGTCAACCAGGATGTTGCGCCTTTCCATTTGCCACCACACGAATATTATTACCTGTGCGTATGTGAATATTTTCAGGACTGATTCCTTAAACCAGCCCTTATCCGGTAGGTTGTTTTCGACTCGCACTTTGCTGTTCCCACAATCGCGGCATTCCACTATGTGAATATTTTCACAAATTACTACCCAATTACTTCTCGCCCAGCATTTCCACGATCCCCCCCTCTACGCTGGGGAGCTACAGCCACAGTCCGTGCCAAAGTCTCCCGCAGCGGCGCCGCCCACAGCACGCCGGCCGCCTGACGCGCCTGCCGCCGGGTCTGTTCAAGCAACAGTTGGCGGATCAGGTCCGCCGCCCGCAGCAACCGGGTGTCCGCCACCTGGTAGTAAACCTGCTGGGCGCGCTTTTCGGTCAGCACGGCCCCCTTGTCGCGCAACAGCCGCAAATGCTGGGATACGTTGGGCAGCGAAACTTCCGCGTAGGCGGCGATCTGCGAGACGGTCCGCGGCCGCTTTTGCAGGGCACAGAAAATCCGGACCCGCACCGGATGGGCCAGTACGGTGAAGTAATCCGCCAGCAATTCGCACATCCGTCGGTTGAGTTTTCGGGCCATCGGGCGCTGCTTCCATCCACGGCTCGGCTTAGTTACGTAACTTCGCAACTAACCAATTGCAGAATAACCTTCCCGGCCGCGATCGCCATCAGCTAAAGCCGGGATTGGGCATCGGAACACTCCGCCGACTGGCGTTAGGGAAAACCCTTAACCCGATGACGCGCTGCGCCCACCGTTCGGAAAGCACCGCGGCTTCGGCTTGCCCGCCAGCGGGCGGGCTTAGTCGAGTCGCCATAAAGTTTCCTGGCGGTGAGCCGGTGAACGGTCACACCCGGGCTCCAGGCTGCCGCCGCAGCTTCGTGGCGCAAACGCAAGCCCGGGTGTCCCCTTTCAGCGGGGTGAAACGCGGTGCTGCGACTCCGCCGCAGTGCGGAATCCAGCGCCGCGCTGGGGCTCGTGGTGGCGAAATATGAAGGCCGACGCGCCGAATCAAGATTCGGTCAGGGGCGGCATCCCGGCTGGAACACCTTCGGATCGGCGGGTGAAGGCGAGTTGGCCCCCGTTCACCGTGACCCGCACCTGGTAGACTGGCTCCAAGGTTTCCGGCGTAAGCACTTGTCCCGGCGCGCCGGCCGCAACGACCCGGCCTTGGTTCATCAGCACCGCCTGGTCGCAGAACCGTCGCGCTAGATTCAACTCATGGGCCACCCATCCCACCGTGCGCCCCCGACGGTGGGCCAGGTCCCGCAGCAGGTGCAACAACTCCAGTTGATGCCACAAGTCCAGCGCGGCCGTCGGTTCGTCCAGCAACAGGATAGGCGCATCCTGCGCCAAGGCCCGGGCAATGATCACGCGCTGCCGTTCACCACCGGAGAGTTCCGCGAACGTTCGACCGGTCAAATGGCGCACGTGGGTCATATCCAGAGCCTCGTCCACGGCCGCCCGATCGGAGGGCGAGCCATGGCCGCCCAGCCATTCCCGGCGGCGCCGCTCACCATCGCGCCGGTGCGGCCAGCGCCCCATCGCCACGATTTCTTCAACGGTAAAGGCAAACGCCACGGATGGCGTTTGAGAGACAAACGCCATGGCCTCTGCCAGTTCCACGGCGGAAAATTCCCGCAGCGGCTGCCGATTTAACAGCACTTCACCACGGTAGGGTCGCAGGTAGCCAAGCAAGGTGTGCAGCAACGTGGATTTGCCAGATCCGTTCGGCCCGAGAATAACCGTGACTTGCCCGGGCGGCAGATCAATCGATACATTTTCCAACACGCTGGCGGGGGCCATTACCAGATCGTCGGTGGGCTCCGCGCGCCGGCTCCGGCGGGGCCACCAAGGCCAATATACACGCCGGGACGGATGCTCCGATTCCAAGCCTTGCGCTACATTGATCGACCGCAAGTATGACGGGTGCTGCCGGGCGAACCGGCTTGGCGCCGTCGCACCGAATGCAAAGCACACGCCGCGGGCAGTCAGCGTCAAGGCCGCCCCGGGGCGGCGCGACGGCAGCGCCTCCGGCGGGGACCCCGTGGGTGGGGGCAGGGGCTTCCGCGGCGCTGGAGAGGACGTCATGACCAGGTCCTCCGGCGGGTAAGCAGGTAAAGAAAGAACGGACCGCCGCACAACGCTGTGATCACCCCCACCGGCAGCTCACCGTTAAACCAGGCGCCCGTGCAGCGTACAAAAGTGTCGGCGAGCATGAGAAATGCGGCACCCACCAGCGGACTGACCACCAGCAGCCGTCGATGATCCGGGCCGAAAAGGCCGCGGCAGATATGCGGACAAATTAAACCGACAAAGCCGATCGGCCCGGCCAGGGCAATGGACGCGGCCGTGAGCAGGCCGGCGAGTACGAATGCCGTTATGCGCAAACGCTGCAGCCGAACGCCCAAACTTTCAGCTTCCACATCGGAAAGGGAACCGATATTCATCGCAGGGCCTATGCTCAGCGCGCCGATCCAGCCCAGCAGCACCGCACTTAGGGCGATGCCCACTGTCAGCGGCGCGGTGCCTTCACTGATATAACCAAATAGATAATCCAAAATATCACTTTTGGCCCCGTAGGGAACGAGATTATTCAGAAACATAATCAAGGCGCCGTTGACGCTGCTAAGTACCACGCCGCTGAGCAACAAGGTGATCGGATCCAAAAGCCCGCCCCGCTTGCGGCCCAGCAAAAACACCACCACGCAAGTTAACAAAGCCCCGGCTAGGGCCGGAATGGTTTGGCCGTGGGCGAGCAGCCACCCCCACCAAGGATGGCGCAGCAGCACGGCGGCGATGGCGTCGCTAAAAACAATCCAGACCATCACTCCCGCAGCCGCGCCGCTGGAAATCCCAAGGATGTACGGATCCGCTAACGGGTTACGCAGCAACCCTTGCAGTAGAACCCCGGCCAGAGCCAGCGCCGCTCCAACAATAGCGGCGGAGCCCACGCCAACCATCCGCAGCCTCATAATTGCGCCCGATGAAACGCCGAGGCTCATCACGTCGCTACCCGGAATGCCTGGTCCGACCAGGACACAAAGTCCTAAGATGGCCGCGGTCGCCGCTACCAGTAGCAGGATTTTTCCGGTTTCGATCCAATAGGTCCGGCCGTGACCCTTGGCGGCAACAGGAACATTCATCGCGGACCTTTCGTAAGTGTCTGTCGAACCGACCGGCCGGTTTGATGAATGAGGCGCCCCAGTAACCGAACCTGGTGATCCACCGCCAGTGAAGGTATTTCGAAGTTTTCCGCGGTTACCAGAAACACGCAGTGTTGCCGGACCGCGGGAATCGGCAGGCGCTGCCAGCGGGCCAGGCGGGGGTCTTTCGGGCCACGCTGGGGCGGTTGGCCCGGCGCCGCGATCAGAAGCACTTGCGGAGCCAGACGCAGCAGCGTTTCACGGTCGATTATAGGATAACCGGCGCCGACCGGCGCCGCCGCGTTAACAGCACCGGCTAATTCCATCAGACGATTAAGAAAATTATGCGCCCCCACCACCATGATGGGGCTGGGATTAATGATCAGCACGACGCGGCGGCGGTGGGCGACGTAGCGTCGGGAAATCGCATCCAGTTTTCGCTTCAGAAGCGCCACACGCTGCCGGGCGGTGTGGGCATGATCCGCCAGCGTCCCCAAAACGACGACACTCCGGTAAAGCTGGTGAAGCGTAGTCAAATGCAAGTTGATCAGGCGAATGCGGTGCCGCTCGGTGAAAGTGATCAGATGTGGCGGAATGCGGCTGCGCACCATCTGAATCACCAGGGCTGTGGGGTGCACACGGAGCAGCATTTCGTAGTCCATATGTAAAAAGTCCCCCACCACGGGTAATTGCCGCTCGCCGGGCGGCAGCGCCGGCCGATCATAAGGGGACACCCCCACCAGGCGGTTGGCCGCGCCAATCTGTACGAGTATCCGCGTGGCGGCGGGCACGGTACTGACAATGCGGGGACCCTTTACCGGCTTTGCAGCGGCCCGGAGCTTTCCGCAGCCCGGGCAAATCAGCCAACCCAAGACCGTCGCCAGCCCGGCGGCTTGGCGAAGTTGCGCTGGCCAGCCCCGGTCCGCAGCGGAGCTCTTGCCATTACCGGCGGAGCCCGTAGGCGCCAACGTCCGGGATTCCGACGTCAAAATCGCCCCGGCGCTATGTGGAAAGCGCGCGGCTTGACCGTGAGCGGCCATCCGGAACGCGGAGGGCTTGCCCGCATGGACATGCTCCGGTGAATCTGTACCTGTCGGGATCATTTCCATGTTCGCAACCACCGCGGAGCTGGCGCTGTCCAGTAAGACCTCTACCATGCGGTATTTGTGCCCCATCCGCCTCCCCATTGGTCCAGCGTCTCAGTACCGCTGGCGGCGGTAGCGGGATTCACCGTCCGTACCGGCGTCATGCAGGTGTCAAACGGCGCCGCTAAAGTGCGGATGTGTGGCAGGGGCGCATAGCCGGTTCCCGTAAGTCCCACCTGGTTGGTGTCTGTGGTTCCATTGACCACACCAGTCGCGGTGGTATAGGTGAAAATATTGTCGCTATTTTCACCTACATACGGTGAGGTTTCCCAGGTTACGTGGTCATCTCCGAAGCCCACATTCTGACCGGCGCCGCCATGATTGCCGGAATTGTAAATATACGGGCCAAAGGTATTGGCCGTCGGCAACGTGGTGGTGATACGCTGATACTGACCCATGCCCGGACCATCACCGGCCGGCGTGCCGCTGGCGCCGCCATCCAACGGCGCCATATCGCCCACCAATGGTACGGCGCCGTTGGCGCCGGTCGTGGTCCAATAACGGCCGGGAGCTGGTTGGACGGTGCCGGCGGCGTAGGGCCAGGGGAAAGCGATGGAGTAGCTTTCTCCTTGGCCGTAGGGGTTATACCAAACCGAGCCGGGGGTAAAACTCCACCCATTCTTTATCCCACCGAAATTACCGTTGTAATATGGAATGGCCCCACCGCTGCCCCCCGTATATTCCAGCGACGGGGCCTGGGCAATAGCGTCGGAGGGGCAAAGAAAACTGGGCGGCGTGATATAGCCTTGCAGCACCATGATCCACAGGCAAGCCGGGGGATCCCAGCTGATCTGGCCGGGCCATTCGTACCATGCCTGTACGTTGGCCGCGGCGGTGGAAAGGACGGGGCTGATGCCATAAGCTTGCATGGGCGCATTATCGTACCCACTCCACGCTCCGCCATAAGCGGTTTCCGGCACTCCGCCTTCGGTGGCGGGAAACACGCCGCCGTTACCCTGGCTGTAGGTAATCATTGCCTGGATGATCCCGCGCACGTTGGCCATGCATACGGCGCGATTGGCCAGCTCCCGAGCTTTCGCCAGTGCCGGCAGCAGGATGGAAACAAGTATCGCCATGATCGAGATCACCACCAGCAGCTCGATCAGGGTAAAGCCGGTTTCCCGTGCATCCTGACCCCGGTCAGGACGCTGCCATCGGCTTCCAGTTTCGAACCTGACCAACTCCTTGTACGTATGGACGACTACGGACCTCCGGCCGCCGCCCAAGCGTCGGAAGTCGTGCGAGTGCACCACGGAAACGCCGTCATCCGGAACTAAATCCTGCCGTACCATAAGGCACCT
>JAJYFE010000068.1 GCA_021785435.1 Planctomycetota bacterium | reverse complement strand
CGGATCGCGGCATACCACCACCCCTTTGCCCCGGGCCAACCCCGCCGCTTTAACCACCAGTGGCTCGGTGCGGCTTTCCACATAAGCCAGCGCGTCGCGCACCGCTGAAAAACAACGGCCTTCCGCGGTGGGAATTCGGGCCTCGCGCATCAGCTTTTTGGCGAAGGTCTTGTCCGCTTCCAATTGGGCTCCGCTCCGGGTCGGGCCAAAAGCGCGGATCTTCCTTTCCGCCAGAGCGTCCACCAGTCCCAGCGCCAGTGGATCCTCCGGCCCGATTACTGCGAAGTCGATTTTCTGTGTGGCCGCGAAATGTGCCAGTTCGGTGATGGCGCCTGCGGCAATCGGGACCAGTTCTCCCAAGGCCTCCATGCCGGGGTTGCCGGGTGCGATATAAAGCCGATCACAAAGCCGGCTGGCTTTGATTTTCCAGGCCAGGGCGTGTTCCCGTCCGCCAGAACCCACCAGAAGAATTTTCATCCGCCACCCACCCGGAATATTCCCACCTTGGCCGCCAACCCAAAACCCACCGCCGCCGGTGGCATGGGGCTATGCCCTTACGTCGTGAGGTTCCAGCTGCCGGCCACGAATAATGCCGGCGCTGCGGGCATAGGCAAACAGTCCACCTGCGTCAATAATGGGTTTTACATCGCCCAGGGGCTTCAGTGCGTGCACACCGCGGCGTGTAAGATTTTTCAAGACATGGGCATCCACATCCACCTCGAGGTCGTCACCCGTGCGGATCTGATCAATCAGTGGCACGGTGCTTTCGCAGGGCAGCAGATAGCCGCCGTTGACCGAGTTGCGGAAAAAGATGCGGGCGTAAAACTCCGCTACCACCAGCCGTATCCCGGCCTCTGCCAGGGCCAGCGGTGCGTGCTCGCGCGAGCTGCCGCAGCCAAAGTTTTTTCCACCAATTACGATTCCGTAGGAGCTTTTGAACGCACCCGGCGAAACGAAGTGGATATGGCCATCGGGCAGGCCGCTTTGGCTTTCCGGTACGCCGGTGAGCGCATACCTGCCAAAGTAACGCCGCTCTTGGGGATCCGTCGGATCGTAGCTGAGATATTGGGCCGGAATAATCTGATCGGTATCGACGTTGTCGCCCAGGACAAACGCCTGGCCGCGGATGATCGTTCGCATCGGTTCCACCGTTTCCAAGCAACGCCGTTAGTCTAGGGGACGCCGCCCGCACCGGCAAGCCATCCATGCGCTATCGGTTCTCCCGTTCTCCCGGGTGCGGCCAGGTTCTGTGGCAACCATCGTAGTATCCGGCCAAGTGGGAACGCGGAACGAATCACTGGGGGTTGGCCCTGTGGCGCGGGTCTCTGCCGACCAAGCGGGGACCCACCCAAGCCGTCGGGCGACGGATAAGCAGACCTGGAGGTCCGCACCACAATCGCCATCAACCACGGCGTTGATTCTGCAGTCCTACTTAGCTATCGGCACTTTTGGCTCGCGCCAGCGGCCCGCCGCCGCCTGCACCATAAGATGGCCCCGGATCATCCTGGTCCGGCGGAGCGGTTGCCACAGTCTCCATCGTGTCTCGACCAGTGAATGAAGGGCGGGGCGGGCAGGACGGTCTATGAGTGGGACTGGCGGGCGAGGCGGCGAAATTGGCTGGGCGTTATGGCCTTTTCACGACGGAAGGCGTGCCAGAGGTGAGTCGGGCTGGAAAAACCGGAAGCCCGGGCGACGGCTTGCAGCTTGCGGTCGCCCTCCGAGAGCAGCTTGGCGGCGCAATCGAGTCGGCAACGCAGAATTTCTTTAAATATGCTGCGCCCGACTTGCTTGACGAACTGATCGTGCAGCCGGCGATGGCACATGGGAACATTCGCCGTGACCTCTTCGGCGGTTATCGGCTCGCGAAAGCGCTGCCAGATGGTCTTGAGCACCGTGGCCACACGAACATCTTCCACAGCGAGAATATCGCTGCTTTGGCGCGTCACCACGCCAACCGCCGGAAGCGCGACGGTTCCCGGTGGAACGCGCCGTCCATTCATCAACTCATCCAGCAGGCGGGCGGCGGTGTAGCCCTCGCCTTCGAGGTTTTCGTCCACGCTCGATAACGGCACCGGAGCGAATTCGCACTGCAGTTCGTCGTTGCCCACGCCCAGCACAGCCACCTGCTCCGGCACGCGCAGCCCTTCGGCTTCGCAGGCGCTCAGGATTTCCACGGCGACATCGTCGACGAATCCCATGGCGGCCACCGGCTTGGGCAAGCCGGCCAACTTCCGCCGCAGATACGGGAACACGCCGCCCCGTCGTTGCCGGCGGCGTAACGGGCTGGCGTCGATGAGATGGAATTGGCGGCCTGATAACGCCACAGCCTGCTCCAAGGCGTGCGCCCGCTGTCGCTCGAGCGTTCCAAACAGGCCCTTGTAGTAGAAGGCCACGTGCTTGAAGCCGCGCTCGGCGAAATGGGTGGCGGCGATGCCACGTGTTTTGGACTTCGTGCGGCGGCGTTGGCAGCTCACCAAACAGACGGTACTGAATTCCCGTCAGCAGGCCTCGTTGGCCCGGTCCCGCCCGACCCTTAACCAGGGCCTGGATGAACTGCCCATCCCGGCGGTTATCGGGAGAACGTCTCGAAACCCTGATGACCGTGCGTTTTCAGACCTCGAAAATGTCCCAATACCTGCCACCTAGACTGCATATCCGGGCGCACCAATATGACCCGCTGGTTGTCTTTCGCGCTGAATAACGTAACCTCAACAGCTGCCGGCGCTTGAAAAGTACAAGGAATAGCTTGATTTGTCTATTCCGGAACGGTTTGGTTCAACCCAGAATATAAACTTGAAATGAACGGCGCGGGGGCCGGCCTGATGCGGGCAGGGCGCTCGGGCCAAGGAGGAACCAAACACAATCTAAAGCGAAAGGCTTTTCCGTGGTAGCGGAGGCGGGCAAGGGAAGAGTCAAAGGTAAAAAGGAAGAAGTAAAAACACACGGAAGGCCGCAAGCTGAAAATTGAGTCCCGATGCCTACCGGAAGCGAAATCCCGATTTCCCGGAGCCCCGGGACCTATCGGGATGAAGACTATATGAGTTCCGCTTCGGCGAGGACGGGTTTGGCTTAATTCGGACCGCGCGGCCCGGACCTGTCGAAGAGTCGCCTTCGGCGACATTTCCGCGGGGCGGAGACTCGCCACTGGCGAGGCTGGTTCAATAAGGAGTGGTCTCATGGCACGGGAAGATTTACCTGTTAACGGTGGTTCTCTTCCGGAATTCCCGGCGGCGGTCGCCGGGAGCCGCAAGGTTGGTCCCCTTTTTTCAAAGGAGTTTACCATGTCCAGTTCTCTGAACGCTGAAAACTCACAGCTGCGTTGTGGCAGCATTGTTCCCTCTTTTTACAAGGAGAATTCCATGGATAGTTTCCAGGGCGTCGAAAACCCGGCACTGCCAACCGGCGACATTGTTCCCCCTATTTACAAGGAGAATTCCATGAATAGCGCCCCAAGCCATCTGCTGGCCGTGGCGGCCGAAGCCGCCGAAGAAGGCGACTCGATAAGGCGAGCCGCCGTGGCGGATCTGCAGCTTCCCCCGTCGGGCCGCGTAGGCGCGTGGCGTCTCGGCGATTACACCGACGCCCCGCTCCTGGCCGCCCTCGCGGCCCCCATGAAGCCGGCGCGACGCAAGCGGGCCGCCTTTACGCTAATCGAGCTGCTGGTGGTGATATCAATAATAGCTATATTGATATCTATACTTCTACCAGCATTAGCCAAGGCCCGGGAACTGGCCAACCGCGCCGTCTGCATGGCCAATATCCGCGGGGTCATCCAGTCGATGATCACGTACGGCCAGAGCAACAACAACGTTTTCCCGCTCGTCGAAACCCAGACGCAGCCGCCTCTGCAAAACAATGGTGTGGACTATAGCAACCGGCCCGAGCTAAACATTGGGGGCATCAACGCCGGCATGACGGCCCAGGAAGCCGTGCAGGAGTGGTACCTCTTTAACGACGGCTACACCCCAAGAACGATGGACGAGAGGGACGCCTTGGCCGACATGTGGATTCTGGTGCTCCAGGGCTACGCCACGCCAGCGAGCTTCATCTGCCCGTCGGATCCATTGGCCTCGTGGCCATCGGCCGAATACTACGCCTACAGGGGCGGCGCGCAGACCTACTCCACTAATTTCGGGATCAATCCGTCTCAAAGCGGTGACTATGACCCCTCTGCGCATTCGGACATAACGAACCCGAATGGCCAAGGCGAGAGCTATTCTTTCGCCGCCCCGTGGGCGGACCTGGCCGCGCCCCTGGCCAAAACGGTCGGCATACCGCCCGGCGCTTGGTGGACAACCACGTATACAGGCAGCGGGGTTCCTCTTGTCAGCGATATGGCCCCGATGGATACCAGCACCGATAGCGGCGTGTTTCAGCGGGTTACCACCACGCTGCCGACGGCCAACACCTATGGCCCGTACATTTACAATTCCGGCAACCATGCCGGCGACGGCCAGAATGTGGGCTTCGGTGACGCGCACGCGACCTGGGAAACGTCACCCTACGTCGGCCAGAATGGTGATAACATTTTTACCTATTCGACGGCCACCGGTACGGTTAACGGCACCACGGACACCGACCAAGTGGGGCTTTCGGGCGTCTATTGGGCGCCCGGGCCCCTGATTCAAACCCTGGCCGCCCCTTTCGACACCTGTATGGTGCCGGTGCGCACGGTAAATCCTGCCACGGCGACTGCGGGGAACGCGTGGTGACGGTCGCCGCAGGCCGCGACACGTTCACGGGCGGGTTTGGCGTGCGCCCCGCGCGAACCAGGCGCCCCTAACTGGCCATGGCCCGATGGGCCCCTGTCTCAGAGCGCCGGGATACTCGGCGCCGCCCAAAGCGGACCGGCTGCCCCGCCACTAGTGGCGGCTCCCGGGTGGCGGTGACGACAGGGGCGTTACGGACGGCAAACAAGGAACAGTCAGCGCTTGGCTGCGTGGTCCGGACACACGTGTCGGCGGCGTAAGTGGCCGAGGGGCTATGAACGGCCACAGGGAAAAAAGGATGCCATGAAGACAATGAAGATGCGGTTTCAACTGGCGCGTGCTGGCGGTTGGCTGATTCCCGCCCTGATGCTGGCAGGTCTCGCCCTGGCGGTCGGAAGCCCCGCGCGCGGCCATGGCAAGCTCGAGAAGGCGCTGGATGCCCAGCGGAACTTCAACGCCGTGCAGACCATCTATCGCCGGGGTGTGCCACAGTTAACCAAGCGCGGCCACGTGCTTTTCAGGTACGATTCCAAGCGCTCTTTTTTTCCGATCGGCGCCTGGGGCGTGCCGTCGCCGGGCAAAGTGTACGACTATACCTACCACTGGTCCGTGCTGAAAAAAGCGGGGTTCAACACGGTCTGGCCGTGGATGGGCAACGCCGTCGGGCCGTCGCTCAAAGCCGCCGAGAGGCTTGGGCTTCACGTAGTCCTCATGGGACCGCTCGCCCCGAGCGTGCTCCGGCAGGTCGGGGAGAACCCGCTGCTCCTGGGCAATGCCTGGCGCGACGAGCCGATTGGACAGCTCGGTGCGCCCCGTTTCAGCATGGAGAAACTCTACCGGCAATTTCTGGGCTATAAGAAAATGGCGCACAAAATCGTCTCGAACGTGCTGGTGTTCAACAATGACGCCTCCTGGATTACGCCGCCGGCCACCAGCTGGTGGGTCCGGTGGAACGACGCGGGCGATATTTCCTGCGTCGATAACTATCCCATTGTGCCAGGCGCCCGCTCCATCGGCGCGGATCCGCACGGGATTCCGCAAGCGGTTTCATTGGCCGTGGCGTCGGATAAGGAGCGCAAGCCGGTGTGGCTGATCGTGGGCGCTTTTGAGCAGGCCCACCGGTACGGGCAGCCCTTCCCATTCAGCTTCCCCACGCCGACGCAGCTTCGAGCGGAGGTATATGCGGGAATTATCAGCGGCGCGACAGGCATCAGCTATTTTATCTGGGATAGCTATGTAGCGCGCGACGGCGTGCTCATCGGCATGTCGCCGAACCCGCGGGTCGCTTATTCGCCAAACCCGCAGAGACCGGGAACACCCAAGCCCACGCCCGCCACGCCGATGCAGCTGGTGCAGTCGCGAGCCCTCTGGCAGGCCACCACCGTCATCAACCGTGAGCTGGCTAAACTGACGCCCATAATACTTTCACCCACCGTGGGGTCGCAGGTGGCTTATAAAGTCGCGATCCGCGGCAAGTCGGTCACGGCGGATCCCATCCGCTGCCTGCTCAAGCCGGATCCGCACGGCGGTTACGTGCTGCTGACGGTGAACCTCGACGATGCCGTGTTGGGCGTGCACTATACGTTTCCCGAACCGCTGGGCGAGGTGGCGACGGTGTTCAACCACCAGCCGCCGCTAAAATTCAATCCGCCCGTTAAAACATTCTTCGCCCATTACGAGCCGTTCGAGACGCACGTGTTCCGGGTGCTGCCCGCGAATGCAGCGGCCGCCCGTTCAGAATCGCAGCGGAGCGACGGACGTTGATGGAGACGGTCACACCCTGCGAACGATGCGCGACGCGGCTGGAGAATCGTTGCGAGTATCCTCCCACGCCGCAATACGTCGCCGACCTGGTGGAGGGATTGCGCCGCAGCGGCGTCGAAGCCATCTGGCATTCGGCGGTGGACCCGCGCGGGCAACTGGAAGTTCCTTCCTTTGCTGCCAGCAAGCCCAGGGCTTCGGCCGCCGGAGGGTGCACGAATGCGTGAAGAATCGGAACGCCTTTTGAGATTGCTGCGTGGATCCCGCGAGGATCGGGCGCCCCTGTGGGAGCCGTGGTTCCAGATGCACGCCATGTTGCGCGACCTCTATGGGGGTTCCCAACTGCGTATGGCGGACCATCTGCGGCACGCTGCTCTGCCGCTGGGGAGGGTGGACACGGGCATTGGATTTTACAAGCCCGTGAGACGCATCGAGAAAACGGGCGTGTGGTACGGCGGCGGCCTTCTTCGCCGACCGAAGCAGCTCCGCGACCGGCCCGAACCTGATTATGGGGCGCAGGCAGAGGCGCTGCTGACCCGCCGGACCGAGCTTCAAAGGGCGGGAACCGCCTGTTGGATGGTTCTCCCGTGGTGCTTCCACGCTGTAGCGACCGGCATGGGTTGGGAGAGTTTTGCCCTCGCTTGTTACGACCGCCCCGAATTCATCCACGAGGCGATGCAATGGGCCGAAGCGCGGAACCGCCGGGCTATTGAGCAGGTGGTAGCCAAAGTAAAGCCCGACTTCCTCCTCTACGACGGCGACTGCGCCCACAAGACCGGTGCCATGATAAATCCGGACATGCTCCGGAGGTTCTGCCTGGCGCCGACCGAACCCGGAATCCAAATGCTGCGCGACATGGGCGTGCCACCCGTCTTTCATTCCGACGGCAGGCTGACGGACGTGATTCCCCTTCTCTGCGAGCTGGGCTTCGCTGCGGTCCACGGCTGCGAAAAACAGGCCAACGACCTGCAGCGCCTGGTGGAAACGTTCGGCAACCAAATCGTGCTGTGCGGGAACATGGACGTGGTCTTCCTCAAAGAGGCTACGCCGCGGCAAGTTCGGCGCGAGACTTTGGAAATGCTGCATACCGGCGGGGGCAAGGGTAAGTTCGTGGCAAGCTGCAATACGAGCCCCCTTGATTACATCCCCTATGAGAACTACCAGACTTTCTGCCTGACCGTGGCGGAATACACACCGAAAGGTCGCGCGCTGGGGGTAGGCGAAAGCCGCGAGGTCGTTCACGGGTCGAAGCGGTTGCCTCGCTCCCCTCCGTCGCGCGGTGCAATCCCCGGGGGAGTTACTATTAAAAGTTGTGGACGGGAGAAAGAAGGTGGCGTAGCCTAAACGTTGTTTTCAGCCTTCTCTTTTGGGGAGTACGCCACCATGAGTAACAGTATGACCGAAACGACGAAAATTCTGGGTCCCGCCAGCCACGACACCCTGACGGAGGTATTGCACTCCGGTGCCCGGCGGCTGTCGGCCCAGGCGGTGCGGGGCGAGCCGGAGGAGCGGCTTGCCGCATGGGCAGCCCCCAGTCCGCGCATGCCTTGTTTCACGAGGAATCAGAGCGTGAAAATGCAACAGTTTGTGCGTGCTTTGGCCAAGTGTGTAGCCAGCGGCGTGGTGGTTATTGTAGGGATGACGCCGGTTGTCGTCCGAGCCGAGCCATTGCTGGTATTCTCCCGCGACGCGAGAGTAGCACAGGGAAATGCCCAAGCCCGGTGCACGTGTCGGAAAGTCGCGGGGCATTCCGTGCTCGCGCTGAGGTTCGGCCAATACATCCCATCGAAAAATCGGGGGTGGCCATTTGTTACTTTTCCATTGGCTCAAACCGTAAACCACCTGACCGATTGGTCCCGGTATAAATACGGGTATCTATCGATTACCGTGCGCAATCTGGATCCTCGGCCATCGGAATTAGGGGTTTGGCTGAGCGATAAGGCCGGCGAGTCCCGGCCGCATAGCGCTTGGCTGCGCTATACAACAATACCAGCGGCTAGCACCAAGGCGATTGTGGTCCCATGTCAGGATCTGCGAAACTCTATGGATTTGAACGACGTTGGGACGCTCAGTTTTATTATGCGCCGACCGCCGCGGGACACCCGCTTCCAAATCCTTGCCATTTCGCTGATTTCGCCCCGCCTCGGCGCTAAGGGCGAGATGCGTTTGATGATCGACGTCCCGCACCTGCGCGATACCTATTTTCCATCGTCCAACGAGCGGACTCTTGCGGGGCGGGTGGTGCTGCACCTTACGTCGCCTCAACTGGCTTCGCTAAAACTGGTCCTCGCTCTGGACGGAAAGGCCGTCAAAACTTGGGCTCCGCCGCGTTCAGGCGTCAACGATTTTTCACTTCCGCGACCGGCCTTTGGTGCCACCGACGCCCTGCCGCTGCGGGTACGGCTCGTCAGTGCCCACGGCCGAACGATTGACCAACGGGTTCGAATGTTGAAGCTGGTCCCCCGTGCGCCCGATGCCGTCACTTTGCGTGAGGACGGGCAGTGCCTCGTCGATGGCCGGCCCTTCTATCCGATAGGAATCTTTCAGGCGCCGGCTTCGGCGTTCAAGAGCCTCAAAACCATGGGGATAAACACGGTACAAACCTACATCCCCGCGGATGCGCACTACCTGCAGCGGGCGAAAAAGTACAGCTTGCGGGTGCTTACGCCTGTTACCGGTGCCTGGCCGCTGCAGCATACCAAGCGGTTGGATCTAAAGGCGGTGCGAAAATATATGGCTACGTGCCGCGACAGCGGTGCTATTCTGGGATACTACATCTACGACGAACCCGATCTTTCCGAAGTGTCTCCCGCGTATCTGGCCGCCATTTCAAAGGCTGTATCCAAGGCGGACCCGTACCACCTGACAGTCGGTGTGTGTAATCATGAGTACGGCTCCTTTGCGGGAACCGCCGACGTGATGATGCCGGATACCTATCCGATTCCGGGCGACTGGGCGATCCTGCTGGACCGGCTGACCCAGGCGCGCGACAGCATGGACGGCCGCGGAGCCTTGTGGCACACCCCACAGTGTTTCCCCCAACTGGCCTACCCGCCACCGCCGCCAGAAGGTGGACGCCCACCCACATTTGATGAAATGCGGGCCATGGTTTATACAGGGCTGGCGTTCGGAGTGCGGGGAACTATTTTCTATTCGTACGCCGTGCAGGGCTTCGCCATCAAGGACGCTTATCCGCATCTTTGGCAAGCCTTTGGCGATGTGATTAAGGAGATGCATGGCCTGCGGCATATTCTGGCGGCGCCGAGCGGATCCTTGAAGGTCGCGCGGAATGACAAGGGAATCCTGACTGCTACCCGTGAGTATAATGGGCATGCCTATCTCGTTGCAGTCAACAGCTCGCCCGGGAAAACCGTCGAAGCATTGTTGCATTTGCGGGGTGTCGAGCCGAACGGCCGATGGATAGTTGTTTCCGAAGGTCGCTCGGTTACTGTGCGCCACGGCGTACTGCGCGACACATTTCAACCCTTGGCGGTGCATATTTATACCACCGCGCCGCGGGATCCATCGCCGATCCGGCTCACCGCGGTGCGGCGGGCATTGGAGCAGGCCCAGCGGGAGTATCCGTTGCCGCTAGCCGGCGACTTGGCGGACCTTGCCCATGGCGCCAAAGTGCGCAGCTCCTTCGGCTGGCCGAAGCACGCGGGCGTCGAAGGATGGCAGCGGATGATCGACGGTTACCCGGGCGCTGGTTGGGTGATTGGGGACGATTTCCGGGCCGGTAGCCCACGGCTGGAAAAGGCCCTGCATGGAGAGCGCTGGATTGAAGTAGACCTACGCCGGCCGGAACCGATCGGGAGACTGGCGGCGGTAACGAGCGGGATTAAACCAACGCTGAAAGTATTTCGTGGTGGTCGGTGGGGAGCGGTGAAGTCGGAATCATCCGTCGATCGCCAGTTATCCACCGTATTCCGAAGCGAGCTCCAGCTGCCGGTATCCGCGCAGTCGACGGCCCGGGATCGCGTGACGACAACCGTGGCTCGCTTCCCATCGATCAAGATGGATCGCTTCCGCCTGTATTTTGGAAATACCCGCCCTGGCGGAACGGAGGTAATTTTTGAATTGGAAGCCTACCGGCAATAGCGGCGGGGCGAGTGTCCGCAATCTAGCGCCACACGACGCGGTGGGCCGGAGCCACCGATGAAGATTTTGTTGACCGGCGCCTGTGGCATGCTTGGCCGCGGGATCCGCCGCTGCTGTAGCGGCGAGCACGAGTTGGTGCTGTTTGACACGTCCGAAGCCGTAGTTCAACTCGGCGGCATCCGGGCCAGCGTCACCGATACCGAGGCGGTTGAAGATGCGGCGCGGGGTTGTGACGCGATCATCCACACCGCCGCCATGCACGGCGGTTCCTATGGCAAGGCGTCTAATGCCCAGTTCCTGCAAGTCAATGTACTGGGCGCGGAGAATATTTTTCAGGCGGCCTTGCGACATGGTATTCGCCGCCTGGTGCTTTCCAGTACGCTGGAGGTGTTAATCGGTTGGACAGGAGGGGCTTATGGTAACGCCGTGTTGGAGGAGTCGTTAGCGCCGCGGCCGGATTGGATCTACCCCGTCAGCAAGGTCATGGTTGAGCAATTAAGCGCCTTTTACGCCGTCCACCACGGCTTGGAAGTGGTGAATTTGCGCTATTGCGGCCTGCATGAAAAGCCGCTGGAGGAACTGGGATTCGGACTGCTCGCACGGCAACTGCCGGCGACGGATGCGGCCCGTGCGAATCTGCTGGCCGCGACGCGGCCGGGGCTGCGGAATGAAGTGTTCAACATCGCTCCCGATACGCCGTTGACCCAGCAGGATTCCAACGAAGCCGCGCTGTTGGCCGTGATGCGGCCTCAGTTGCACGGTGCCGAGCTCGCTGCCGAGCAAGCGAAAAACCTGTGGACCATCTTGGAGCGCCACTGGCCGGGCTGCGGCGCGGTGCTGCGGGCGCACGGCTTGGAGCCGCAGCCGGAATTTTTCTGGCGGGTGACGCGCATCGACAAGGCCAAATTGACGCTGGGCTGGCAACCGGTAAGCGACCTTCGAAAAGTGCTTAAGGAGTCTGGGTTGGCACGCGGCTCCGCCGCCAAATACATAGCCCCCCGACGGCGACCGGGACCGCGGGTGGCGTCCTCAACGGTGCCTCACCCTGTCACGGATGCCCTGCCGGTGGTGGAGGGCGCTGTCGCCGTGCCGCAGGGGCTGGGGCTGGGTGTGGAACTGGATCGTGCGGCGCTGGACCGTTACACCAAGCGTCGGTTCACCGTCAAGCTGGGATAAAGAAAACTTCTGATGCGAGCGGATCAAACGCTTCCGGCGGCCAGGAAAACCTACCACGTCGGCACGCTGACCTACACTAAGATGGGGCTGGTGGGCGTGTTCTTCTGGCTCTTGTGGGGGGATTTTTGTTTTACCCTGCTGCAAACCGTCATGCCGGCCCTGTTGCCGCTTAAACTTAAAGCCGCCGCGGCCTCCAACTTCACCATCGGCTTGATTGTGGTGAGCATTCCCGCCGTGCTGAATATGATCCTAAACCCCATTATCAGCACGTGGAGCGATCGGCATCGCGGGCCGCGCGGCCGCCGGATACCTTTCCTCTTCTGGCCTTCGCCTTTTATCGCCCTGTTCCTGATTCTCACGGCCTACGGCACGGATCTTGGAACTTGGTTGCAGCGTACGGCCAGCGCCCACCTCGGCCTGACTTTGCCCCAACCATGGGTCATTCTGATCGTCCTGGCCATTTGTATGGTGGGCTTTCAATTTTTCAACATGTTCGTGGCCTCCGTCTATTATTACCTCTGGGCCGACGTCGTGCCTAAAGAGTTTATGGGGCGATTCATATCCTTGTTCAAAATTATCGGCACCGGCGCCGGCTGGGTCTGGAATTATTACATTTTCGGCTTGGCCGGCGCGCATATGCAATCCATCTTTATTGGCATCGGCGTACTCTATTTCATGGCCTTCATGCTGATGTGCCTGCGGATCAAGGAGGGGCGGTATCCGCCGCCGCCGCTGATGCCGCACGGACACGGCGGCGGAGCCGTCGGCATGGTCAAGACGTATTTTCAAGAATGCTTCCAGAATCCTTATTATGTCTATTTTTTCCTGGGAACCAGTCTTTTCTGGGCGGCCGGGACGGCCGGGATGACCGGCGGCGCCGCTGTTTTTTTGATTTTCTTTTATCGCGATGCACTCCACCTTTCCTTGGAACAAATCGGACGGGTGCTGTCCTGGTGCATGATTCTCACCGTCGTGCTGCTGATTCCCGCCGGTTGGCTGTGCGATAAACTGCATCCGATGCGGGTGACGCTGGCCACCTATGCGCTCGGTTCGGTGAGCGTCCTACTTTGCTTTTTCTTCATTCACAATCAAACCAGCATGTTGATTTTCCTGCTCCTGGCGCAGGTGCCAGTCGCCTTCCTTTTAGCCTCCAATCTGCCGCTTTGTGTGGCGCTGCTTCCGCCGGAACGCTACGGCCAATTTTGTTCCGCCGCGGCGATAGTACAATCCTTGCTGACGATTTTGATCACCCCTTTGGTAGGCTCTCTTCTGGATTGGGTGGGGAATTATCGGTATGTGTTTGCCTTGCAGGCCACCCTGATGATTCCCGGCTTTGTGTTCATGCTCCCGGTATACCGCGGCTGGCAGCGTTACGGCGGGGCCAAAAACTACACCCCGCCACCGGTAGGCAGCGTCGCTGTCATTAATGAGCCAATGGCCTGTACCGTTGCCGGTCAATGACGGCGTGTAACCTAAGGTGGTCCGATGATTGACATACACACCCATTTCTTCTATGGGGGTGGGCACACCGAAAACTTTCAAAATGAGGCTGATCTTGCCCGGGGTGCGCCGGTAAAGCTCACCGTGTCGCCTGCGGAATTCGATGCGGCTATGCAGCCGGTGGATCGTGCCATCGTGCTGGCCTGTCGGGCGTTGCGGGTTCGCAATGCCAAGGCCTTCTTCGGATGCCGGCCCGCGCGCTTTAGGCGCTGGCCGGTGAGCCGTACGGTCAGCAACGCCTATTACCTGCGGCGGCATGGGAAGCCCAATGTGCAGCGGGCCCCGCTGCAGCAGGTTGAGCGCGGCGAATCCCAGATCCTTGGAGGCCAGGCGGATACCAGATTCGCCAGGCCGTCGTCGAGCGTCTCGCTGGTGGAGGTGGAGGCGGTGCCGGCAAAAGCGCACAAGCAGGATGTTCAAAACAGGAAACACAAATGACAAAGGCGAATCCAGGTCTATGTACCGCTTTGGCCTCCCTGGCGCTTGGTGGGCTATTAGGATTGCCAACTTCCACGCGGAGCAGCGGCGCGCCGCAGACAATACTGGTCACAGCGAATGCGCCCATGAGCGTTACCGGCGGCAATGACATCCAACGCCTACAGCGGCTGGCCTCGGGGGTCAATTGGGATTTCGACCCCAACGCCGCCACGAACGCCGGGCTGAGGCGTATTGGGATCAAGGTCATTCGGCTGGACAACGTGGATATCGCCGGCCAATTCACGCCGCAGGGCCAGTTTGTGATAGGCCCTCCGGGCCAACATTTTAAGCCCTGGCAGTTGCAACGTTACGCCGTCACCAAGGGCCAGCAGGACCGCTTGCGAACCGGACTGGCCGCTTGCCGTGCGGTCGGCGCAATTCCGCACATCGTGATCGCCGGCGATCTTCCCCCGCAGCTTTGTTTGCCGGTGCCGGAGAATGAGCGCCACGATTTCCTTTCCTTTGGGCCGACCAACTGGCGTTGCTATCGCCATTATTGCCGCGCTTTTTTCAAATATGTAATGGCCGATCAGGAATTTTCCCCGGTGGAATTTGAAGTGAGCAACGAACCGGATGGAAACGGCATCCTTTTCTATCCGCATCCGCCTTTGCCGGGGCCTGGCTCGCGCCTCCGCTACGAGGCTTACCTGAAAGAATATGCAGAGACCGCACGGGCCGCGGAGGTCTTCGAAAAAGAACACCCCAAGTTCCGCCTGATACTGGGCGGTCCGGCGATTACGACCTATACCTTTACTTTTGGCCCGTTCAACTGGGACGTGCGGTTTTTGCGCGATTGCGGGCGGCAAAAACTGCAGCTCAACTTCCTGAGCTTCCATTTTTATGGCAACCGCACGTCGCTGAATGGACAGTACTTGAGCAATTATCCGTCGTTTACCAAAATGTGGCACGTCCTCGGGGTAGCGCGCAACCACTATGATCCCAATGTGCCCATCGAGTGCACGGAATGGGGAGCCGATTACCTGGTCGGCGATCCTCGTGCGATATGCAATGGCGATAACCTCGGCGCCGCCTGGGCGGCGGCATTCTTGGACACGATGCTGCAATGTGGCGCCACCCAGCCCGCCATGTTGCTGACGACGACCGATCCCTCGCGGACAACCAAGCAGGGCCAACGCGACGACGTATGGAGTTGGCCGAGTTTGTTCACATCCCCCGCGGCCTTTGGCCGGCCGTATCCGAAGGCACTATACAATATATTGGCGATGATTCACCGCCTGGTGGGCACGCGGGTGGAAGCCCTCTGCGGCCGGACGGTGCCGTGTATTGCCTCCGCGGACAAGGCCAGCAAACGCCTTACCGTGTTGCTCTGGAATTACCATGCCCGCATGCCCGAATCCGCCGCACCGATAGATTATTCCTCCCGCCAGTCGGTGGTGTTGCGCATCCGTGATGCCCGGGCGTTTTTCGGCGGCACGCATGTGCGATTTAAACGCTGGCTGGTGAGCCGTACGGTCAGCAACGCGTATTACCTGTGGAAGCACGCCCAGCTCAACGAGCACCGTGCCGCCTTGCAAGAGGTTGATCACGGCCGGTTCCACATCGTCGCCGGCCAAGTCGATATAGGTTTCTCCATGCCGCCTTCCAGTGTGTCGTTGGTGGAGGTTTATTCCGCGCCGGGCGAAACCCAAAATTAACGTCATCGGCGGAAAGACGACCTGTTGTACTACGATGAGCACATATGTCATTAACTGTTCATAACAATCCAGACGCACGTTGCACGTTGTGCCAGGAGGTAGCCTTTACACTCCATTGGCGACCCGAGCAGGATTTCCCCGCGGGTACACAGCTGGAACTGCGTGGCGGGCCCTTGCGCGCGTTCATTTCTTGGCGCCACGTCGCCTCGCGTATGACCGACGGCGACATTACCTTTCGATGGAAAATCAAGCCGACCGTCTCGGAGATGTGGCGCAACACCGACCACGTGATCTTGCGCGCCAAGCTGCCCTACGGCGCCCGCTGTGGGCGAGACTATCCCCTCGAGCTTACCTGCATCCCCCCGATTTGGGCCGGTGTGGATGAGCAGTTGTCGGTCTGGACGATTGGCCCAGGTGATGCGGGCAAGCCCAATGCGCCGCTGTTGCCGGCCATTCGTGAGGATGGCTCTACATGCCTGCTTCGTGCGGTGGCCGGGCCGGTGGAGCGTCTGTCGATTTACCTGCGGCCGGTCGCCGCCGAGGGGCGTGTGGAAGCTGTCATTGTGCCTCAGGATCGTTTCGGCAATCCCGCGCGATTCGCGCGGCTCGTACCGGCCCAGGTATATTGGATGGACCAGATTCGCGCCGTCGAAGTTCAGGGAACGACGGCCTTGGCTCTGCCGCGGTCGGACTGTGTGGCTCGGGCCGAAGTTCGCGTTCCCATGCAAGCCTTGGCGGGGGATGAGAATATCGGTAACGGAACTTGGCGGGAATCATGGTGTTCTATTACGTCCAACGTGGCGCTACCGGCACCAGTGGACGGTCTGCGCGCCGCTTTCGGGGAGATTCATTGGCATACCGAGCTGTCCGGTGACGGCCAGCGTCCCATCGCCGAGGCGTTACGCTCTGCGCGCGATGAATTGATGCTGGAGTTCGCCGCCCCGTCCGATCACAATCCCTCCCCGGAGGCCTGGCGGCAAACGGTCGCGGCGTTGGAACAAGCCAATGAATCGGGACGTTTCGTCACCTTCTTCGGTTGGGAGCTAAGCTCCGATCAAGGGCACGAAAATTATTACTTCACCGATCCAAACCATCCCCTGATTTGCGGCGGCAGTGCCGGTGTTACCGCTGGCAGACCCGTCGATCAAATCGATAAGCTGAATCTCCAGCGTGATTTTTTGGCCGTGCCGCATCATACCAATGCGGTTTCCGAAAGCCGCCGTCTGGAGGATGACGCGCCCTTCTGGCATCCCTATCCGTGGACCACGCCCACGGCGGGACATCGCTTAGCGGAGATCTGCCAGTCCCGCGGCAACCAGGAGCGTGACGAGTATTCCGATGTCTGGCGCGGCTGGCACCAGCACCATGGGGCCTCCGTACAGGATGCTTTGGCAAAAGGATATCGCCTGGGGTTTACCGGCGGCACGGACAACCACTGCGGCTGGCCGGGCCGCTTCGACCCGGAAGAAGCTTTTGGGATGGTCCCGCCGGCCAGTCAAATCCTGACAGGGGTCTGGACAGAAGCCTTGGATCGCACGAGCCTTTTTCAGGCACTCTGGGCACGCCACACCTGGGCGGCCTGGGACAGCCGTGCGGTGGTCTGGTTCACCCTTAACGGAGCGCTGATGGGAGATGAGCTGCGCGTGGCGCCGGGGACGGCGCTAACGGCACATATTCGCATCCACGCCGAGGCGCCCTTCCAAATTATCGAAGTGGTTTCCGGCGGAAAGGTGTTTTGGAACGGAGGCACCGATTCACCCGATTTTGAGGCCAGCCTTGAGTTGGGCAACGCGGAAAAACCGGCCTATTTTTATGTGCGCGCCTTGTTACGCAACGGCGGCATCCTTTACGCTAGCCCTGTTTTTATTGATACCCGAGGTTAGGGCGTTTTTACCAAGGAAGAAAATTGATGAACGTACTCTTGATCATGTCCGACCAGCATCTCGCCACTTGCCTGGGGCATGAGGGCCATCCGCAGGTCCTGACGCCCCATTTAGACCGGCTGGCGGGGCAGGGAATGCGTTTCCGCCATGCTTACACCCAGAACCCCATCTGTACACCAAGTCGTACCAGCATTTTCTCGGGGCAATACTGCCACAATCACGGCTATTTTGGTCTCTCAGGTCCGGCCCCAGAGCACTTGCCGAGTTTCCTGTCGCATTTCAAGCAACACGGCTACCGCACCGCCGGCATCGGCAATTTGCACACCCCGAATAACCCCCGCGACTGGCTGGAACATCACGTCGATTTCTACGGCGAATGCTTCGAGGGCGTGGACGGCCAGCGTTTCCAAACCCCCTTCTATGAGTACATTCGCAAGCTCGGTCTGTTGGAATGGGAAGACCATTACCGCGTGGATGTGCTCGAGCCGCACCTGGCGATGGAAGGTATGCCCTCGCAGTTGCCGTTGGAGCATTCCCAAGAAGGCTGGTGTGTGCAGGAAGCGATCAAGTTTATGGATAGTTGCCGGGGCCAGCCGTTCTGCATGGAGGTGTCGCTGGAACGCCCCCATTCACCGTGGTTTCCCGCGCGGCAATTCTGGGACATGTACCCCGACGATCTGGCGTTGCCGCCGACGATTGATCAGGATCCGTCGGGGCGCCCGCCGCATTTTCGCGCCGCGTACGAGGCCTTCCACAACCACCCTTGGGTGTTGGAGCCGAAAGACTTCGAAACCGGGGCGCGGCGCGCGTGGCGCGGCTACCTCGCGTGCATTACGCACGTGGACCACGCGATCGGATTATTGCTGGACCACCTGGATCGGGCAGGGCTGGCTAAGGACACGCTGGTCATTTACACCGCCGATCATGGCGCTTACAGCGGCACATACGGTATTCAGGAGAAGGCGCCGGGAATTTGTTCGGAAGCGGTTTGCCGCGTACCATCGCTTTGGCGTGTGCCGGGCGTCACGGCAGCCGGGGCGGTCAACCGGCAATTGGTCGAGCAGGTGGACATTGCCCCAACCCTTGCCTCTCTTTGCGGCCTGCCGGCGATGGAGACGGTCGACGGTCGTGACCTGAGCCCGCTGCTGCGAGGCGGGGCGGAGGCAGTGCGGGAGGTGGCGGTGACCGAACATCCGTGGAGCAAGGCTTTGCGTTGGAAACAGTGGCGGTTTTTGCATTACCAGCGCGAAATGTTTAACGGCCAGGATATCGGCGAGCTGTACGATATCGATGGCGATCCAAATGAAACGCGTAATCTGTACCACGACCCGGCGCACCAAGCGGTCGTCCTGGAGTGCCGCCGGCTGCTGCTGGAATGGCTGATCCGGACCACGCGGGTTAAAACCGTTTGGCCGCCTGTAACCGTCGTCGATTTCGGCCGCGCTGCAACTTCGCACTGGGACTATGCCCCTGCCGGCGACGGCAAGGAGGCCAACACGGCCGGCCCGGCCCTGCGCTTTAAACGCGGCCAACTTAATTATCTGTGATATGAGCATCAACTTTGTAAATATCGCCCCGACGGTGTTTCTGAAGCGGGCCAAGGGGCAGCTTCGGCAATTACTGCAGGTAACGCTGTGCAACCGTGGTACGCCTTGCGCCGCCACATTATGGGTCGAAGGCCCGGGCCGGCGAGTGGAGCAGCCGTTTGCATGTATTGCCGCCGGCGAATCGCAACACGATCTGTGGATTGACGAGCTTGAGCGGGCCGACACGCTCACCTTTTCCCTGCGCACCGCCGATGGGAAGACCGACCGACGCCAGTTGCCCTGGCGGCCGCCGCGGCATTGGACGGTACACGTCGTGCAGTGTTCCCATCACGACGTCGGCTACACCGATTTAGCGTCACATGTGATTCCACAGCATATCCAGTTCCTCGATGCCATCGTGGACATGGCGACGGCGACGCGCCGGTTTCCCGAGGCGGCGCAGTTCCGGATCACGGTGGAGCAGGTCTGGTCCGTCGATGAATACCTGCGCGCGGCGACGCCGGCCCGGGCTTGCGCCCTGTTGAAATTGCTCCGGTCGGGGCAGGTCGAGGTAACCGGGTGCTTTGGCAATATGACGACGGAATTATGTGGGCATGAAACGCTGGCCCGTTGTCTCTACCACGCCGCCCGACTCAAGCGCCGGCATGGCCTTCAAATCCTCACGGCGGAGCACAACGATATCCCCGGCTTTACCTGGGGGTTCTGCCAGGCGCTCGCCGCGGCGGGGATAGAGTTTCTCTATGGCGGCCTGCCGGATTACTACCGTTGGGGTGGTGACTCAATCCCGTCATTCTGGGACGGACAGGCACTATTTGGATATCAGGATTTGCCGGGAGCGTTCTGGTGGGAAGCGCCGGATAAAAGCCGAGTGCTGTTCTGGTATGGCGGCGTATTCGGCGATTGCCACAGCGCGCTGCCCGGGCTGGCTAAGCGGCTGCTGCAACTGGAGACGCAAGGCTATCCCTACAGCTTAGTCCACTGGCCGGTGCGCGGCGGGGATCGCGACAATTCCCCTTATATCGAAGGCTACTCCCGCACCATTCGTCAGTGGAATGAGCAATGGGAATATCCCCGCCTGATCAGCAGCACCAATGCACGGTTTTATCACGACTTTGTCGCGGCCAGCCCCGATCTGCCCGTATGGCGCGGGGATGTACCGGGGCAGGACTATCCGGTAGCCGCGACTTCCACCGCTGCGGCGACCGCCGTCAATCGTCGCAACCACGCCGACGTGCCGGTCGCGGAAGCGCTGGCCACCGTCGCAAGCCTGGCCACCGATCTGGCGTATCCTGCCGAACGCATCGCCGCAGCCTATACGGAAACCCTCTGGCATGATGAGCACACCTGGGGTCATCACTTTCCGTGCGGACCGACGGCGCAAACTGCGGAATTGGAAAAGGCGGGGCATGCCTATCGGGCGGCTGCCCTGGCGCATGACGTGGTCAACAAGGCCATGGCGCGGCTTGCGGATAGGGTGCGGCTGGAACAGGAAGGTGTTCATCTGGTGGTCTTTAATCCTCGGCCGTGCCTCCGCAGCGACTGGGTAGTCGCCCCGCTGCGCGAAATCGACAACTGCGGCAGCGACCTGGTGCCGGGACCGGCGCGTGATGGATCCGGCACCGTCTTGCGGCCGGCGCTGCTGACCGATCGCTGGCATGTCAATCTGCCCCTGGAGATCGTGGCCGGTAATTTTGACCTGATTGACGTGGAAACGGGCCGGTGCCTACCGTACCAAATCGTCGACCTGGATTCGCCCTTTGGCCCGGATCCCAATGCCGCCCAGCGTCTCGGCCTGGCCGCCGGCGGCCGACGATACGGCTTTTTCGAAGTACCGCTTGGACTGAAACGCGATCTACGCTTCTGCGCGACGAATGTGCCCGGTCTGGGCTATCGCACCTATCGCCTGGCGCCACGTGGCGAGCGTCCCGTTTTCCCCGCGGCGGTTCGGGCATCCGAAACGACGTTGGAAAACGAATTTTACCGGTTGGAAGTGGACCCCCAAACGGGGTTCCTGGTCCGTTGGTTGGATAAACAGCAGCAGCGTGAACTGGTCGATCCGAAAGCCGCCCATCCCTTTGGCGCCCTGGTGGTGCGTGATCCGATGGGTAACGAATCTATGCCAGTCTGTCAGGGCGTGTCCTGCGTGTCGAACGGCCCGCTGTTGGCCTCCCTGCGGGTACGCCAGACGGCCAAAGGCCATCCGCAAATTGAGCATACGATCACGCTCGCCGCGGGTATGAAGCGGATTGAATGGTCCGTGCACATTTTGAAAGACCCCACGCCATTATTGGAAGCGGCGTTGGCGTTTTCGTTTGGTGTGCCCCAGGCCCGCTGGCGTTACGAAGGGCCGCTAAACGTGCACGAGGCGGGCTGCGATTTACTGCCGGGGGCGTTCTCCAACCGTCTGACCGTGCAAAACTGGGCGGCGGCGGTAGGGGAAGATTATTCCGTATTGTGCAGCAGCCTGGATGCGCCGGTGATCAGCGTGGGGCGTTTTTGGCCGAGCCGCGTTTCGCCGGCGCACGCCTGCGTGCGTTCGCGGGATCTGGAGCGTCCACCGCAAACGGCTGAGGAACTGCGGGGCGGGGCGGTTTATTCCTGTATTTTCGCCAATAATTTCGGCACGAATTTCGCGGTTTCACAAAGCGGCCCGGCATTGTTCCGGTACGTGCTCAGTTCCACCGAGGGCGCCGTTGCGGACGCGGAGGCGGTCCGTTTCGGCCAGGCCGCCACGACGCCTCTGCGCGGTATCCTCACCAAGCATCCGGGGCAGAGATCCCTGCCGCCCGTGGCCGAGTTTCTGCGGGTCGAACCGCCTTCCCTACAGCTTTTGGCTTGTAAGCACGCCGAAGATGGGCGGGGGCTTATTCTGCGGCTCTGGAATCCGGGGAAACACCAGACCTCGGCGCGCATCGTTATGTCGCGGCTTATCCTGCGCGAAGTTATCGTGGCCAATCTGGTGGAGGAGGACAGCGGGCCGCGGCTGGAACATACTGACAACGAGTTCGAAGTAGCGATGCCTGCGTCGAGCGTGTGGACCATTCGAGTTGTGGGCGAGGCCCATTCATGAGCCGGCTTCTGGCCAATAAAGTGGCCCTCATCACCGGTGCCAGCTCGGGCATCGGCCAGGCCACCGTGCGGCGGTTTGCGCGGGAGGGCGCCACGGTGATCGCCCTGGCCCGCCGTCGCGAGCGGCTGGAGGAACTGGCGCGGGAATATCCCGGCGTTACCCCGTTCGCCTGCGATGTAACGGACCATGCCGCTCTGGAGCAGTGCGTGCGGCAGGCCGTCACGCCCCACGGGCGGATTGACGTTCTGGTGAATAATGCCGGTTTCAGCTACTACCAACGGCACACAGACAGTACCCTTGAGCAGTGGCGGCAGACCATGGCGGTGAATCTGGAGGCTTACTACGTGCTGGCCCAACTGGTCGTCCCGCACATGATCCGGCAGCGTTATGGGCGGATTGTCAATGTCTCCTCCACGCAGGCCTTGGCCAGCGAGCCGCTGGTGGGCGCCTATGCGGCCAGCAAGGGGGGCATCAACGCCTGGTCACGGACTCTGGCGGTGGACCTGGCCGAATATGGCATTCTGGTGAACGTGGTGGCCCCCGGCTGCATTCACACCGAAATGAGCACCATCCATGGCGTCGATGAAACCACGACACCGGATTTCCAGGAGTGGTACGTCCGGCGGCGCAAGATTCCGCTGGCCCGGCCCGGCCAACCGGAAGAAGTCGCCAATGCCATCCTCTTCCTCAGCGGCGACCAGTGTACGTATATTACGGGCCATACGCTGGTGGTGGATGGCGGGCTGACGATTACGTTTTGAGGCCAGGCATGAAAATAACCGATATTGTCTGTCACGTTCTGCTGGATCCCGGTTTCGACCGCCACGCCACCAGTTCGGCCCAGGACGACATCGTGGTGGAAATCTATACCGATGCCGGCATCAGCGGCATTGGCGAAACCGATACGAACCCCTGGGTGGCCCGGGCCTGCATTGAAAGCCGCGGCACGCACACCATGGGCTTGGGGCTGAAGGAGATGCTTCTCGGAGCGGACCCGCTCGACATCGAAGCGTTATGGGAACGAATGTATGTCGGCAGCGCCATGACGGGGCGTCGCGGGGCCGGGGTCAGCGCCATCGGGGCGTTGGACATGGCGTTGTGGGATATTAAAGGTAAGGCGCTGGGGAAACCCTGCTGGCAGTTGCTCGGCGGGGCCCGGCAGCCGCACGTGACGCCGTACGCGTCGCTGCAGCCGGCGGGCCGGAACTTGGCCGACTACAAAAGTTCTCTGCGCGACTGGGCCGTCCAGGCGAAACAGCGTGGCTTCCGGGCGGCGAAATTAGAGGCCAGTTTGTTCGGACCCTATGCCCATGGTCGGCTCAACGAACCGGAAGCGGCGCTGGTGGAGGTGATCGCGGCGTGCCGGGAGGCGGTCGGGCGTGATTTCACCCTGATGGTGGATGTGCAATACGCCTTCTCCGACGCGAAAAAGGCGTTACG
>JAJYFE010000001.1 GCA_021785435.1 Planctomycetota bacterium | reverse complement strand
GGTGGCCGAGGAGGCGCGGTGTTGGTATGAGCAACGCAATGCGCGCCAGACTGGTGTGGATTGGCAGTTCACCACCGCCGACGCCCGGGTCAGGTTGAAACACCTGTACCCGAAACTTCAAGAGTGACGGACTACTAGCCGAATTCGTCGCCTTTGAACGTATGGCCGAGATAGGTTTGGCGAACCAGCGGATTGTTGATCAACTCGCGCGGGGATCCATGGGCGATCTGTTGGCCTTCGGAAATAATCAGCGCGCGATCGCAGACCTCCAGCGTGCGCTGAACATTATGATCGGTGATCAAGATCGCCTTGCCCATTTCCGCGCGGAGCTGGCGAATCTCGCGCTGCAAATCCTCCACCGCGATAGGGTCCACGCCGCTGAACGGTTCATCCAGCAGAATCAGCGAGGGGTTGGTAATCAGCGCCCGCGCGATCTCCAGCTTGCGGCGTTCGCCGCCGGAGAGCGTATAGGCCTTCTGGCGGCGGGTATGGGTCAGGCCGAACTGCTCCATTAACCGGGCGGCTTCTTGACGCCGCTGGTGACGCGTGCGCCGCGTCGTTTCCAGAATCGCCAGCAGATTCTGTTCCACCGAGAGGCGCAAAAACACCGAAGGCTCCTGGGAAAGATAGCCCATCCCGCGGCGCGCCCGCTGATACATGGGCAGGCGGGTTACGTCCACGCCGTCGAAAAGCACTTGTCCGCCGTCCGGCTGCACCATGCCGATGATCATATAAAAGGTGGTGGTTTTGCCGGCGCCATTGCGGCCGAGCAGACCGATCACTTCGCGATCACCGACGTCGAAGGAAACCTGGTTGACGACGGTGCGGCCGCCGTATTTTTTCACCAGGTTACGGGCTTGTAGAAGAATCAAACGGCACCTTAAGGCGACTCTACAAGTCGCTACCATACAAAAAGAGCGGCTCCACGACAATGCCTATCTCCGGCCGGGCCGAGCGCGCCTCCACCGGGTTCCGCAGGCTGTAGCCCGCGGCGACCTCCGGGCTATGCAGGGCCGATGCCCCCATCGGCCGGGCGACCAGCCGACGAGGGCGTCGGCGCTACGGGCACGCCCGGGGCGGCCCGGCGCGGCCAGAGAACTTTATTTTTTCCAACCGGAGGCATAGAATGCGTCCATGCCTCGAAGCAGCCCAGGATCGCCGGACCGAATAAAGTCGTCCCCAAGAGCCTCTCCAGGCAACCGTGCCCGCCCCGCGCCGGGGCGAGGCGAGCGAAATCCCTCTTTTATTTTCCCGTTCGTATTGGTCGCGGCGCTGGGGGCCTGCAGGCCCGGCGGCGTGGCCGCTGCCGCGGCGACGGCCTTGCCCGCACGCCCCGTGGCGCCAGCGCCCATCCACCGCCTAAGCCCGGCGGCACCGTCCGCACCGCGGCACGCCGCTCCCCTGCCGCCGCCCCCCCGCTCACCCCGGGCGAAACGGTTTCCACGGGCCAGCGGTCTGCCCGCAGCTCATCCGAACGCTTTGGCGGTGGTGCGCCACCGGCTGACCATCCACGGAAAGGTTCTGGCGTATACCTCCACCACGGGCTACATGCCGATCCGAAACGCCCAAGGCAAATGCGTGGCCCATATTTTTTTCATCGCTTACACCAAGCACCGCTCCGGCGCCGGCCGCCCGCGGCGGCCATTAACCTTCTGTTTTAACGGCGGACCGGGGGCGGCGGCAAATTGGCTGAATTTGGGCTGCGCCGGACCGGTGCGGGTGCGCCTGACCCGGCGCGGCAACGCCCCCCCACCGCCGTACCAACTTGCGCCCAATGCCCAAACCTGGCTGGCCCATAGCGACCTGGTGTTCGTGGACCCGGTGGGCACGGGTTACAGCCGGGCGGCGCCGGGAGTGCCGGGCAAGACGTTTTACGGCGTGCGAGCGGATGTAAAATCGATAGCTGCATTTATCCGCTTATACGTCACGCTGTATCAACGGTGGGCGTCACCGCTGTTTCTGGCCGGCGAAAGCTACGGCACCACCCGCGCCTGCGCTCTGGCCGATTATCTAAGTGCGCATGACGGGATCGCGCTGAATGGCATTATCCTGATTTCCTGCGCTTTGAACTTTCAGGTGCTTTCGCCGAGTCTAGGCAACGACACGCCTTATCCGCTGTTCCTGCCCAGCTACACGGCGGCGGCGTGGTATCACCATAAGTTGTCACCAGCGTTGGAAAAACATTTTCATCGGACCCTGACTCAGGTCGAGCATTGGGCGCTGGCGGATTACCTGCCGGCGCTGGCGCAAGGCGCGGCGCTTAGCCGGGCCCGGCGAAATCAGATCGCCGCAACTCTGGCCCATTATAGCGGGTTATCCCGGAGATTCATCCTTTTGTCCAATCTGCGGGTTGGACCGGGGGCCTTTGCGCAGGCGCTCCTGCGCCGCCAGCGCCGGGTGATCGGCCGGATGGATACCCGGCTGACCGGTTACAATCCGCATCCCACCGCCGGAGAAGCGCCTTATGATCCAGCCTTGTCGCGGTTCCTGGCCCCGTTCACCAGCGCCTTTAACGAATATGTCCGGAAGGACTTACATTACTACAATAACCGGCCCTATAAAACCCTGTCCAATATGGTTTATCCATGGAATTTCGGGCCACCGGGCGAGGGGTTTTTATACGTGACGGATAATCTGCGCCAGGCCATGATCCGCGATCCGTACTTGAAAGTGCTGGTTTGCAGCGGGTATTTTGACTTGGCGACACCCTTTTTCGGGACCATGTACACGATAAACCACCTGGGCTTAAGCCGCCGGCTGCAGGCGAATATCCAAGAGGTGTTCTTTCGCGGCGGCCACATGCTGTATCATCCGGCGGCCATGCGGCGTAAACTGGCCGGCGTGGTCGCGGCTTTTATCCGGCGCGCCGGCGCCAGTGCGCCGCGGCCGCCAGCGGCGTTACGGCGTCGTTGAAAGGTCCACGCGGTGAACCACGCGGGTTATCTTACCAGGCCCGCAGGCGTTTGAAGCGGTGAGGGAGGCGAAAGGCTTCGGCGGCGGCGACATGGCTCTGCAGGCCCCGGGTGTGGCACTGCAGCTGCATCAAGTCCAGCAGTGGAGAAAAATCGGCGTCCTGACCACGCTGCAGTTGGCTTTGGTGGCAGGCGAGCATTCGCTCTTTCAGCGCGGTGTAGGGGCTGATGTCCACGTAAAAATCGGGGCTGAATTCGTGCATGCCGATGGTGTCCATCCACCACAGCGCCGGCGGCGTCGCCAGCGGGGCGGAGGGCGTCTTATGGCCACGGGAGGCGCAAAACCAGGACGCCGCCTCGGCCAGAGCCGAAGCGGCGCGGTGGTCGGGATGGTAATCCTCCGGAGCGTGCGCCAGCACCAGCGTCGGCTGAAAAAGCCGGTAGATTTCAACGAGTTTGCGGCGGCCGGCGGGGCCATCGTACAGCTGGCCGTCGGGAAATCCCCCGCGATAAAGCTTCGCCCCCAGTAGTCGGGCCGCCGCCCCCATTTCGCGCCAACGAACGGCAGCCAGATCCGCGACCGCGCGTGAGGACTGCCCTTTATCGCCGCGGCATAAAACGCACACGGCAATGGCGGCGCCGCCCTGTTTCGCCCGAGCGAGGGTGCCGGCGCAAAGCATTTCCGCATCATCGGGATGGGCGATGACCGCCAAGAGGCGTTCGTGGTTGAAGGTCAGTTTCATCGTTAGCGCAGTCGGATATCCGGCGGAGCGGCGACAAAATCCGTCACGGTCAGCATGGCGTCACGGTGGAGCCGAAGCAGTGAAGCCGGGCACAGCGGCGTGATCGGTCCATGTAGAACCCGCCGCACCACCGCGCTTTGCCAAGGCCGGTTGCAATAAAAGCGCAGCCGCCGGGCGGCCAGAATTTCCCGCATGCCTACCGTAATGGCCCGCCTGGGAATCAGCGAAATTTCGCCGCCCACGGTATGACTGTTGATCGTGCGCGTTTCCCGGGTCAGATCGAGCACCCGCGTCGGCAGGGCGGAGAAAGCGGCCACCGAAAAGCGGTCCGGAGATTCCGGCGGCTCATTGAAGGCGATGTGGCCGTTGATCCCGATGCCGCCGAAGCAGGCATCCACCCCGCCGCGTGCCGCGATGATCCGGCCAATTTCGGCGGGATTCTCCGGCTTCGGGAAGACCCGGTTTTCCGGCGCCGGCGCCAGCTCCGGACGCAGGCGCTGGTAGAAGCTGCGCTCCATGTAGCCGCGAAAGCTCAGCGGATGCTCCGGGGTGAGCCACTCGTCGGTTTCCGTCAGATATTCGTCCATGTTGATGAACAAGACCTGGCGGCAATCGATCCGCTGCTGGTTGATCATTTGAACCAGCAGTGGGTACTGATCCACCGGCCCAACCGGGATAATCAGCGTCGCAGCGCGGCCCTGCCGCTGTACCTCCTGGATTTCCGAAAGCATCGCGCTGGCCATCTCCCGCGCCAGATCGGTGGCGTCACCGCGGACGCGTACGGCCACCGGGGTGCCTTGGCCGAGGTTTTCCGCAGCGACGTTCAGGTAAGCCGGAAAAGCGGTGGTTCCAGTCGTTTCAGGCTCATGAGTCGCCGGATTCAGACACATCAGCGATCCCCTTCATAATATCCCCTCTGGCGGCAACCATTATGCCTTTTGTACCGCCGGCGGCAACTCTCGTCCGCGGTTGTCCCTTCTCCGGGTCTGGCGAGATTTGCGGCCAACCGGTGCGCAACGGGCAGGCCCACGTATCCGCACCGTGGCGTTGATGTAGCCACGAGGAAGAAACTGCCGCCAAGGCGCAAAACCCATTGATTTTACAGCGCATTATCGCACGGCAAACCACCGGATTTTGCTGGAACATCCGGTATGAACTTTCAGGCGTCACAGTCACCAAAACGCCGAAAACACGGATGCTTTCATTGGCAACGCCCCTGCAGGCAATGGGGGCATGGCTCTACGAACGCACAAAACCCGCTCTGGACGCGGGAAAACGCAGGCTTCAAAGTTCATAACACGCTCTAACGGTCTCTCGGCGGCGCCTGGCGACCTGGTAGAAGTCCGCCGAGGGTCACCGGAGCGACTGAACTGCTCCGTCTCGGCGCGGACCGGGATAACGTGCAGCGCCGCCTCGAGTGCCCCCGCCCACCAAATCCGGCCACATCCCTTGACGTAGTGGGAGGCCGGCATCAGAATCCAGAAGGATAAGCAAGACGCCGCAAGATTCACCGTCGACGTGGAGCCGTGATCGTGCAGCGTAAAGCGGCCTACTTTGAGAACAACCATGCCTGACCGTGACCTGCCCCCAATCGATGGGAATGAGGCGATGTACGAACGCCTCTCGGTGAAAGTGTTTCCCTACGCTGCCGAGGCCAGCCGTGCGGTGGCGGGCAAGATCGCCGAACTGATTCGCAGGAAGCAGGCCGCAGGCCAAAACTGTGTGCTGGGGTTAGCCACCGGCTCGACGCCGATCGGCGTCTATCGTGAACTGATTCGTCTGCACCAGGCCGAGGCGCTTAGTCTGGCCAATGTCATCACGTTCAACTTGGATGAATATTTTCCCATGCCGCCGGAGGCGCCGCAGAGCTACCGGCGGTTTATGCAGGAGAATCTATTCAACCACGTGGATATTCCGCCCCGCAATATTCACATTCCTGACGGCACGCTTCCGCTGGATCAGGTGGCCCAATACTGCCGCGATTATGAACAGGCGATTCACGACGCCGGCGGACTGGATTTGCAAATCCTGGGCATCGGGCGAACCGGCCACATCGGCTTTAATGAACCCGGTTCACGGTTGGAGAGCCGCACCCGCCTGATCACGCTGGACCGTCTTACCCGTCTGGATGCGGCGAGTGACTTTTTCGGCCAGCAGCATGTGCCGCGGCGCGCCATCACCATGGGCGTGGCGACGATCCTGGAAGCGCGGCAGATAATCTTACTGGCTTTCGGCGAAGCCAAAGCGCCCGTGATTGCCCAGGCGGTGGAGGGTCCGGTCAGCACCGCCATCGCGGCCAGTTATCTGCAGCGCCACCCCGACGTGCAATTCATTCTGGATCGCGCCGCCGCCGCCGAGCTGACGCGGTATAAATGTCCCTGGCTGATTGGACCGGTTGACTGGCAGGACCCGATGATCCGCAAAGCGGTGATCTGGCTTTCGCGGCAGCTCAAAAAAGCGATCCTCAAACTCACGGATGAGGACTACAACGAACACGGCCTGCAGGACCTGGTGGCGGAACACGGCCCTGCCTATGAGATCAACCTGAACGTTTTCCGCATGTTGACCCAGAACATCACGGGCTGGCCGGGCGGCAAGCCGGAGGCGGCGCGACGTCCGGGTGATATCCACCGGCCGACGGATAATATTTTTCCCAAACGCGTGTTGGTGTTCAGTCCTCACCCCGACGACGATGTGATCAGCATGGGCGGGACGTTGATCCGTCTGGCCGAACAGGGCCATGAAGTGCACGTGGCATATCAGACCAGCGGCAGCATTGCCGTGTTTGATTACGATGCGTTGCGCTTCGCGGACTTCGCCGCGGAATTCAACCGGCTGTTTGGGCTCCAAGCGGATGCTGTCCGCCGTTTGGAGCAGCAAGCGGAACAGTTTATCCGCAACAAGAAACCGGCCCAGGAAGACAGCGAACAGCTGCGCGCCATCAAGGCGCTGATCCGGCAGGGGGAAGCCCGCGCCGCCGCCCGGGTTTGTCAGATTCCGATGGAACGGCTGCATTTTCTGACTCTGCCGTTCTATGAAACCGGCCTGATTCGCAAGAATCCCCTGGGGCCGCGCGACATTGAGTTGACGGTGCAGGTATTAGAGTGCGTCCAACCGCACCAGATTTATGCGGCGGGCGATCTTTCCGATCCGCACGGCACCCACCGTGTGTGCCTGCAGGCCGTGCTGGCAGCCCTGGAAAAAGTACGCTCCACGGCGTGGTTTGCCGATTGTGAGGTGTGGCTGTACCGCGGCGCCTGGCAGGAATGGGAGCCGGAGGATATCGACATGGCGATTCCGCTAAGCCCGCAGGAGTTGCTGCGTAAGCGTGACGCTATTTTCAAACATCAAAGCCAGAAAGATCGGGCTATGTTTCCCGGCAGTGATGGTCGCGAATTCTGGCAGCGCGCCGAAGACCGCAACCGCGCTACCGCGGTGCTCTACGATCAGCTCGGCCTGGCCGAATATGAAGCCATCGAAGGCTTTGTCCGCTGGACCGGGGATACGGAAGCGGGATCCCAGCGGGCGGTATAATGACGCTTGAGATGATGACATGGCAACGCCGTGTCGGTGTTGCGCAGGCCCGTGCACGAATCTACGGGAGGGATTCCATCGCGGTTGAAACGCCCTGTCTTTTCCCGCCGGCTCTTAGCGATATCCGCGGCTCGATGCCAGAAGTCGATATTCCCCGCATCGCCGATTCTGGTAAAAATATGGTGTCTCGTCACGCACAGACTGCGCCAGCAATGCCCGCCGCCGCCGGGCAGTTGGCCGGCGGGGATGCGGGTCCAACCGGCGCCGGCAGAGCCAGACCGAATAACCAGACGCCGGCGAAGAAAATACCTTCAAACGCGCCATGGCGGCTCCCCTGGTTACAGCCCTACGTGCACGTCGAAACCTTCGGCGCGGACCTGTTTGACCAGCGCGTGCAGAGCGTCGACCGTCCTCTTCAGCCGGTGCGTCACATCCAACAGGGCGTTGTACAGGCGCGGATCATTCACGAAGCGCCCGGCGGTGCCATGGCCGGCGGCGATGGTGGCGGTGATGGTATTGATATGGCTTAGAATTTGCGACAGCTGGATGCTCAGCGCTACGACCTGCTCGCGAATGACTTTCGCCGCGCGATCCACCTGCCCGGCGGCGTCGCCGGCCTGGGCGATCGCGCCATGAAAAGCACCGGCGGCGGCGTTGAAGTGTTGGAGCGTCGCTTTCAATTCGCGCGAAGATGCGGCCGCGTTGGCGATGATCTCCCGCACCTGATGTTGTAGTTTTCGATCGGCCAGCAGGCGGTTCAGAGAATTGACGGTGGTATTAAGCCGCTGAATTAGAGCGCTGATGTTATTCATATCGGCGGCAATCGGCGCCTCTCCGGTCCGTTCCGGCTGGCTCAGAGCCACGGGCTTAAGCAGCGTATGCAGATCGTCAGCCACGCGATCTAACCTAGTGCTTAGCTGATCGAAACGCCGAGCGATGCTCGAAAAATCCCGGATCACGGTCGGCGGCAGGAATGACGACGACGCCACGGTGGCGGGCAGCCGGGCGGTGCCGTCCGTTGGTAGAAAGCGTTGCGCCGGCGGGATGGGAATAGTCATGGCCACATAAGAAGCGCCAATGGTTTGGGCCCCGATCCGGACCTGGGTGTTTACGGGCAGCCGTACGCTCTGATAGATATTCAGCACGACACGCACGCCCTGCAGATGGTGGGCCAAGGTGACTTCGGCAACCGAACCGACGATCACGCCATTGAGATCCACCGGATCGCCGGCGTTAAGCCGGTCGGCGTTGGGCGCCAGCAGGGTCACGCGATAGGGCGCGTACGGGCCGATGGGGGGCAGTCGCCCCAGCAGAAACGCTCCCCAGGTGAGCAACCCGGCGGCAATCAAAATGGTTATACCGACGATGGTGTTGCGGAACTTTTCGTTCATCATACCAGGTTCCCATGGAGGCCCATCGGGCATTATGGGCCTTTAGTCTCGCCATTATCGGATCGAAAGGCAACTCTGGATAGCAGTCCAGACCGCGTCCACGGGCAACTTGGCCAGAGTAGCGGCCGGATCCGGGGCGGCGGCGCGGTAAGCACCAGGCTGGCCGAAGCACAGGACATGTTCCGTTTGACCATAAGGGCCAACGGAACTGGCCGCGGTGGGACCATATAAGCCCACCAGAGGGCGGCCCAAAGCCGCGGCGACGTGGAGCGGGCCGGTGTCGTTGCCAATCACGATGTGGCAGCGTGACAGCAGGGCGATCAATTCCGCCAAGGTGGTTTGCCCGGCCAGATTCAGTGGGGGGTTTCCCCGGCTCGACGACGACTGACTTAAGCCAATATTGGTCTGCTCCAGCACCGCCTGGCAAAGCGCCGTTTCCGCGACGGAACCAACGAGAGCCACTTGATAGCCCGCCTCGATCAGGCGGCCTGCGATTTGGGCATACCCGGCCGGGGCCCAGCATTTTGCGGGCCAGCGGGCGCCGGGAATGAGCGCCGCCAGCGGGTGATTCCCCACGAGACGGGCTTGCATGCGGCCCCGCGCTTGGGCCTGAATGGGAACGCGGAACTCGGCCGGCGTTGCCGCCTCGCCCAAGGGGCCAAGCAGGCGGCGCATGCGTATGACCGCCAGGTGGTCACTCCGCGCGACATTCACCCGGTCCGTGTACCACCAGGCCGCGCCTTCGCGGGCGTCGGCGAAGCCGATGCGCCGCGGCGCTCCGCTTAGCCAGCCGAGCAGGGCGCTGCGCAGCAATCCCTGGGCGTCGAACACGAGGTCGTAGTGCTTGCGACGCAGTTGCCGCACCAGCGAAAACAACGCGGCGCTGTGGCGGGGATTGAGCCACCAGTGGGCGAGGCCCCGGCGCTCAAACCAGATCAACTCATTAATGGCATCATGCCCCTTGAGCAGATCGGCGAACGCGGGCGCGATCAGCCAGTCAATTCGACTTTGCGGATAGAGCCTTTTCAGATCGCACAGCAGCGGCAGCGTGGCGGCTACGTCGCCCAGGGAGCTGGGTTTAATAATCAGCAAGCGGCGCGGCACGGCCGCCGGAATCACAACACGACGACGCACAGGCACAGCGCTTTCCGCCTATATTGCATACACATATATAGACCCTGGTCGAGGAGTCGTCCTGGATCCCTCGTCGGCGTAGTCGTGCGGGCGGCGCCACAACGCGTCGTTGTCGGGACCATCGCTCATATCCTGCCGGCGTCGGGATCGCGACAAAAGGCGTCTTCCCCGCCGCCGGCGCCCTCGCTATACGGCTCACCGGCGCCGGCGGCGTCAGGCGCTTCGCGGCCGGGACCATCCACTACATAATGCTTACCTAAGACATTTTCCCAGTCGGCACGCGATCGCACCGCGATAAATTCCTGCCAAACCTGGGCGCTCCGCGGATGCCACCGCGCATATTTGATTCCCATTTTGCGCATGTGCCGCGAAGCCTGCTCTTGCGGATAAAGCCTTAAAGCCAGATCGAAGTGTTCCCGCAGAGCGTCCTGCTGTTCATGAATCCGCGGTGGAGCCGGGGGCGGACCGCCCGCCAGAAGCGCGGCCAGTTGCCGGAAGATCCAGGGGTTGCCGATGGCGCCGCGGGCGATCCATATCCCGTCTACGCCGGTCTGCCGATACATCCTCAACGCATCCTGCGCGGTATAGATATCGCCGCTGCCGAAGATGGTCAGGCCCGGATAGCGCCGCTTGAACTGCCGCAGGAAATTCCAATCCGCCCGCCCGGTGTATTTCTGCACCACCGTCCGGGCGTGCACCGCGAGCGCGGCGAATTCCAGCCTGACGGCATGGGCGCTGACGATGTCGAACCACTCTGCGGCCTGGCTGGAGCCATCCAGAGCCCGGCGCAGTTTGAGTGTTAAAGGACCCGGCGTGACGTCGCGGACGCGATTCATAATTTCCACGGCTTGATTGGGATGGCTCAGCAGATATCCGCCGCGGCAGCGACCCAACACTTTCCGCACCGGGCAGGCGAAATTAAGATCAATCACGTCGAAACCGGCTTGCCGCAGAATTTTCGCCGCCTGCGCCATTTCCGGCGCCTCACTGCCCATGATTTGCCCCGCGACGGGGTGATCTTCCGCGCTGAGCACGGCGCCTTTTTCGCGCCCGCGTCCGCCCGCGAGTAACACCCGATCCAACAACGCTTCCGTGACGGCGTAGGGACAACCCCGCCGCCGCGCCACCACCCGCATGGCCAGGTCGCTGTAGCCGGCCAACCCGGCCTGTATGGCGGGCGGCCGCAGCAGGAAGGGTCCGATGCGGCAAAGGCGTTCTGGAAGATTCCCAATTTCCACCGTTGGATTTTCGCTGGTGGGCGGCACGGAAAACCGTTGCGTTCTGGTCGGGCGTAAACATAGCGGTTCGTCTGCGGCCTTCCCGGGGCAGAGCTGCAGCGCGGCGTCTTCTGCGGGTGTGCGGGGATCGCAACCAGCGTGACTCGCGAATCCGTTGATCATACGTGGTATTATACTGCAAGTTTAGCCTCAGCATTTTACCTCGGCGGCGCGGCTGCGGCCGCAACCAAGATGTATAGCCCCCGGCTTGCCGGGGGCTATGTATTGGATGGCGGCTCCGCCGCGCTGGGCCCTCTGTGCCCCGTGGTAAAATATCGAGTGCATGGGATTTACCGGCATGACTGTACCAGCCACGCTTGTTTTGATTCACGGTTTTCCTTTGGATTCACGGATGTGGGCGCGCCAACGCGCGGCCCTCGAAGCGGCTGGTTATCGCGTGCTGACTCCCGATCTGCCTGGTTTCGGGCAATCCGCGCCTTGGCCGCGCCAGCGCTGCTCCCTGGATGCCTTTGCCGATGAAATCCACCGCTGCCTGGAGGCCTACGCCGGTGGACCCGCGGTGGTCGGGGGATTGTCCATGGGCGGCTATGTGCTGCTGGCGTTGTTGCGCCGCCACCGGCAGGCGGTGCGGGCGGCCATTTTCATGGATACGCATCCCGCCGCCGATACGCCGTCAAGCCGGCAAAAACGGTGGCAGCTCATCGATGCCGTCGCAGCGCAGGGTGTGCGGGCCGTGGCCGAGGCGATGCTTCCGCGGCTGCTATCCGCGACCGCAGGCGCGGAAGTACGCCAGGCAGCGATGGCGCTGATGCTGGCCCAGGATCCGCAAGGCGTGATCGGGGCGTTGGAGGCTATGGCCCGCCGCCCAGATCAAACCGATCTGCTGCCCACGCTATCATTGCCCGTGTTGCTGATCGCAGGCGAACAGGATGCCAGCACTCCCCCCGCGGTGATGGCGGCCATGCGCGACAAGATCCCCGGCAGCCGTTTGGTGGAAATCCCCCGTGCCGGACACCTGTCCAATTTGGAAGCGCCCGAGGAAGTCAACGCTGCACTGCTGCATTTTCTACATGAATTACCCACCTCCAGCGGGGCGGAATGATTGGGGTTCACGCCCGAGGCGTGGCCCTTGGGCGCTGGCTTGACGCCTGGGTAGTTGCAGCGGCGATAGGAACGGCGCCGGCTACCCAGCGCCCGGACGCGAAGTGCGCCCTCAGTTTGCATCGTAGCGTCAAGCACCTGTCCCGTAGATGGCTATGTCCCTATGGCCGCTGCGAATGTGTCTGGTCCCGCAGCGCGAACCGGATGCGGCGTACGTGGCCATGGGGAGCCGTCCTGACGGGGTTCAATCTGCCCCGGCCAGGACGTACAATAGGAGGTTATGAAACCACAAATTTTAGCCAGTCCGGCACCCGTTACGGATATTTCCCCCCCGCGTTCCGGGGAAGCGGAGGCCCGATTTTTTAACCGGGACTTAAGCTGGTTGGATTTCAATTATCGTGTGCTGCATGAAGCGAAAGATCGGCGTAATCCGCTGCTGGAGCGGGTGAAGTTCCTGGCCATCTTCGCCTCCAACATGGATGAATTCTTCATGAAGCGCGTGGGGCTGCTGAAACGCCTGATTCAGGCCAAGCCCAACGAAGTTGGCCTGGATGGTCTGACGCACCGGCGCCAACTGGAGCTGGTGCGGAGGCGTCTGGCGGAACTGGCCGACCTGCGCCGGGCGCTGTGGGAGGACGAATTGCGGCCGGAACTGGCTGAACACCATATTCTGCTGGAGCCGTACGGGGCGCTCAACGAACACCAGCGACACGAAGCGCGGGAATATTTTCGGCAGTCCATCTTTCCGGTTTTGACTCCGCTGGCGGTGGATCCGGGGCATCCCTTTCCCTTCATCAGCAATTTAAGCGTGTCCATCGGCGTTCTGCTGAAGGCGCCGGGCCAGGCGGAAGCCTCGTTCGCGCGCATCAAAGTGCCGCCGCTTTTCACACGCTGGTGGCGCTTGCCGGGCGAAAACAGCGCCTCGTTCGTACCGCTGGAAAGTCTGATCCAGGGTCACCTCGAGTTGCTTTTTCCCGGTATGGAGGTGCTGGAAACGCGCTGTTTCCGCGTGACGCGCAATGCGGAAGTGGAGGCGGATCTGGACGTGGAGGATTGGGAGGACCTGCTGGAAGTGGTGCAGGAAGAGCTGCGCGCCCGGCGTTTCGCCGACACGGTGCGGGTGCAAATTTCCCCCGGTATGTCGGAGGAAATGCGGCGCTATCTGATCGACGGACTGGAGGTTACGGCTGAGGATCTTCAGGAGGAGTCGGAGCCGCTGGGACTAGCGGATCTGATGACGCTGGCCAACCTCAATGAGCCGGCGCTGCGTTGGACGGCGTGGAAACCGGTTGGGGCTCCGGCCCTGGCGGATCCGCAGGCCAATATGTTCGCGCTCATCCGGCAGAACGATGTCCTGGTGCATCATCCTTACGAGAGTTTCGACTCTTCGGTGGAGCGTTTTATCCTGACCGCCGTCGACGATCCGCACGTGCTGGCAATCAAAATGACGCTGTATCGCACCAGCCGTGATTCGCCCTTCGTGCCCGCCCTGGCCCGTGCTGCGGAATCGGGCAAACAGATTGCGGTGCTGGTGGAGCTTAAGGCCCGCTTTGACGAAGAACGCAACATCCAATGGGCCCAGGCACTGGAGCGCGCCGGCGCCCACGTGGTATATGGCATTCTGGGGCTGAAAACCCACACCAAAACCGCCTTGGTGGTGCGCCAGGAGGAAGGACAGGTGCGATCCTATGCGCACATCTCCACTGGAAACTATAACTCCCGAACCGCCCAGGTCTATACCGATTTGGGACTGTTTACCTGCCGCGACGACATCTGCCAGGATGTCGTGGACCTGTTCGCCTTTCTGACCGGCCGATCGCTTAAGAACAGTTACCGCAAGCTGCTGGTAGCCCCCGTCACCATGCGCCGGCGATTTATTGAGCTGATGGAGCGGGAGATCGGCCACGCCCGGGCCGGTCGACCTGCGGGTCTGATCGCCAAAATGAACGCTCTGGAAGATCCGGAAATCGTTGAGATGCTCTACCGCGCCAGTGCTGCGGGCGTGCGGATCAATTTGATAGTTCGCGGTTTTTGTTGCCTGAGGCCGCAGGTGCCTGGGCTAAGCGAGAATATTCAGGTCTTAAGCGTGGTCGGAAGATTTCTGGAACATTCGCGCATTTTCTGGTTTCGCAATGACGGACACGAGGAAATTTACATGGGTTCCGCCGACTGGATGAGCCGCAACCTGGACCATCGCGTCGAAGCCGCCGTACCGCTGGAGTCTGGCCCGTTGTGCCAACGGGTGCGCGAGATTCTGGACCTGCTCCTGGCGGACAACCGCCAGGCTTGGGACCTGGCGGCCGATGGCCGTTGGACCCAGCGCCACCCTGCCCCCGGCGAACCGGAACGCTGCGCTCAGCGGCAGCTGTGCGAGTTGGCCGTGCAACGGCAACATCCGTCGCCAGCAGTGTAGGCAAGGCGCCCAGACTCTGCTCGCGGTGCGAAAATCTGTATCCGTTCACGAGGTAAAACCACAGGGATCGTGGGGAAAAACCATAACTCTTCGTCGCAGCAGCGGCATTGAAACCGCGACAAGCCGTCGGCAGAGCGCAGCGCCTTCGTTGTTCTCCGATGCGGGAACTTTTCCGGGCGTGGCTGCCGTTTATGGTGTGGTGACATCTTTTTCCCTGGTTACAAAACGGCTCCGCTCGCCGGCAGGCGATCCGGATGTCACCAAACCTGCCGGCGACGGAGCCTTAAGTCGGCGGTGGAGGTTGGCGACGTGGGAAGGGTTTTGGGGCAACCATGGTGGAAACGGCGGTGAGCCGCTGGGAACACCGAAAGCGGCGCCGACACGCCGGGACTTCCACAACTGGAGACCTGATCCATGAAACGTATTATTCTACCGATCGCCCTGCTTATTCTGGGCGGGATCGCCGGTCTGCTCGCAGGGTTGATTCTGGCCGGTAATTTCGCGGCCAAGGCGCCGAAATCCGGCGTTTTGACCGCCAGCACGGCTTCCGGGAAAAACTCCATAACGGCTGTGGCAGTGGTCAAAAAGAAACGCAAGATTCTTTATTACTGGGATCCGATGGTCGGGCCATCGTCCATATCGCATAAGCCGGGCATCAGTTCCATGGGCATGCCGCTGATACCCGTTTACGCCTCTGGAACAGCCACATCGACGCCTGGCGAGGTCCACGTGGACCCGGCCATGGTTCAGAACATGGGCGTCCAGACCGCCAAGGTCACATTCGGAGCGCTTATCCATCTGGTTCGTACGGTCGGCTTGGTGCGTACGGCCGCTCCGCTGCGCTACAACATCACGATGCGGGCCGGCGGCTGGATCGGCAAACTTTACGCCACCACCAACGGCGCCGCCATTCGCAAAGGCCAGAAACTATTTACGCTCTACAGCCCCCGCGTCGTCGCGGCGGAAGATGAATTGGTTGCGGCCCAGAAGGCCCTTTCAATGATCCGTAAGACCGCGCATCCAACCGCTATCCGGCAAGCCCGCCAGCTGCGGCATTCCGTGGAACTGCGCCTGCGTTACTTGGGCGTGGATCCAGCGCAGATCAACAGAGTTGAAAAGACGCTTCAGGCCTTGACCTATGTCACTTTCCATAGTCCAGTCAACGGCAAGCTGATCGACGTGCGAGCGCGGCAAAAGTCACGGATCAACGCCGGCGCCACGGTGATGCGGATTGAAAAACTCGCCATGCTCTGGCTGGATACCTACGTCTACGAAAACCAGCTTCCTTGGATTCATATGGGCCAGCGCGTCACGGCAACCCTGCCCGCCTTTCCGGGTCGCACGTTTCAGGGAGCGGTTGTTTTCATTGATCCGTATGAAAATCCGCAAACCCATACCACTATTGTGCGTATCGTCCTGAAGAACGCCACCGGCAAGCTCCGACCCGGTATGTATGCTCTGGCCGATATTCACACTTCGCCGGTGGCGCACGCTATTCTGGCGCCGAGCCGAGCCATTATTCATACCGGCACCGGCGAGCTGGCCTTCGTGGAAATTTCCCGCGGCCATTTTGATCCCGTCAGGGTCAGCACCGGCCTACGGGGCGACCACGGCCTCGTGCAGGTGCTTTCCGGCCTGAAACCGGGCCAGCAAGTTGTTACCAGCGGCCAGTTCCTGATTGATGTGGAATCACAGATGAGTGAAGTAACCGCCCGGTTCATGAGTAAGACTCCCGTCGCGACCAAGCCCGCCGCGGCCCAACCAAGCTTTGCCACACCGGCCAAGATGCCGCCGGGTATGAAGATGAACTAAGGTTTCAGGTTTTAGGGGCCAGGTTCCAGGAACGGTCGCGGCCAGATGAAGCGGGGGTAGGGAGGCTGAAACCTAAAACCCGGCAGCTAAAACCTGGAACCTGGAGCCAAACTGGACCAAGCTGTGCTCCGGAAAATCATAGAAATTTCGGTTAAGAATCAACTTCTGACGGTGTTGCTGGTCCTGATGGCCATCGCCATCGCCGGCTGGGCCGCCTTCCATAGCAAGCTCGACGCGGTGCCTGATCTCTCCGAGATACAAGTGCTGGTGCTGACCAACTATCCCGGCCAGACGCCGGGGGTGGTGGAAAAGCAGGTAACCTATCCCCTGGAAACGCAATTGATCCACGTACCCGATGTGACAGCGGTGCGCGGCCAGAGCATGTTCGAGTATTCGCTGATCACGGTGGTTTTCAAGAGCGGCACGAATTTATACTGGGCCCGCGACCAGGTGCTGGCTTATCTGGATTATGCCAGAGCTTTGCTGCCGGCGGGCGTTACCCCGCAACTTGGTCCCGACGCCACTGGCGCCGGCTGGGCGTATCAATACATTTTGTTCCCCGGCTGGTACTGCCGAAATCATCCGCATGGTATCTGGCATGATCCGAAGACCAATCAATGGTACGGGCAAGCTTCCGCAGCTCCGGTGACAGCCCGCGGGCGGTTGGTTTTAGTCCGGGCATTCAGTCATCCCGGCAAGTCGCCGCTGTCGGGACAGCCGCTGGTCCCGGCCCATGTCAACATTGCCGATCTGCGCAGTTGGCAGGACTGGTTCGTGCGCTACCAATTGGAGGCGGTATATGGCGTATCGGAAGTGGCCGGTATTGGCGGATTTGAAAAGGAATATCAGGTCGTCCTCAATCCCAATCAGTTGCGGGCCTATCACCTCGGCGTGAACCAGGTGATCCGCGCGATACAGCAGTCCAATAACGATGTCGGCGGCTCGGTGGTGGATCGCAGCGGTTTTGAATACATCGTCCGCAGCCGCGGCTATCTGAAGAACCTGGCGCAATTCCGTGATATCCCGGTCGGCCTAGGGAAAAATGGCGTTCCCATATTCCTCAAGGAAGTTGCCACGCTGCAAACCGCCGGGGAACAACGGCTGGGTATTCTGGATTGGAACGGCCGCGGCGAAGTGGTCGGCGGCATTGTGGTGGTACGCTATGGTGCGGATACCTACCGGGTTATTGCCGCGGTAAAAAAGAAGATAGCGCGGATCGCTGGCAGCCTGCCGCCCGGCGTGATATTCAAAACGGGTTACGACCGCATTAATCTGATCAATCGCTCCATCGCCACGCTTTCCGATACGCTGCGCGAGGAGATCCTGGTCGTGGCATTGGTGTGCCTGCTGTTCCTGCTGCATGGGCGCAGCGCTCTGGTCGCGGTCACCGTGATTCCCTCCAGCATGCTGATCAGCCTGGGCATCCTTTACTTTCTGGGCATCAGCGCCAACATCATGAGCTTAAGCGGCATCGCCATCGCCATCGGCGTGGTGGTGGATTCCGCCATTGTGATGATTGAAAACGCCCACCAGCATCTGAACCGCGAGGACCGACGGCGGCGGGAAGGCCAACCGCCGCGCGCGCGCCTCGAAATCATGCTCGAAGCGGCCCAGGAAGTCGGGCCCAGTCTTTTCTTCAGCCTGCTGATTATCACCATCAGCTTCCTGCCCATCTTTGTTCTGCCCGGTGAAAGCGGCAAGATGTTCGGTCCGCTGGCGTTGACGAAAACTTTTGCCATGGCTTCGGCGGCGCTGCTTTCCATCACGATTGTCCCCGTGCTGATGATTTATTTCATCAGTCCGCGGTTCTTTCCGAAAAAGTGGCCCTGGTGGGTCCAGGGTCTCGCGGCGCTGGCCATCATCACGCTGCCGGCCGCCGGTTTATATTACGCCGTTGGCCAACATGGGATCATGGCTCGCTACCAGGGGTGGCTCTGCGGAGGTTGGGTAGTTTTAGCGGCGCTGCTGATTCTGCCGCAGAAAATCATCCACGAAGAACATTCTCCGATCAGCAAGCTGCTTAAAGCCGTGTTCACGCCCATCTTCCGGCTCGCCATCGCGGGACGTTGGGTGGTTATTCCGCTGGCGTTGGCGCTGGCCGCGTCCATTTTCTGGCCCTGGGCGCGGCTGGGCACGGAGTTCACGCCGCCGCTCTACGAAGGTGACCTGGAATATATGCCCACCACCTATCCGGGCCTAAGCGTAGGCACGGCCAAATACGTGCTGCAACAGAGCGACAAGATCATCAAGAGTTTTCCGGAAGTGAAAAGTGTCTGGGGCCAGATCGGCCGGGCCGATACCGCGACCGATTCCGCGCCCCTGAACATGATCGACACGATTATCCGGCTTGATCGGCGCGACCAATGGCCAAGCATCCGCATTCCGCGTTTCTACGATTCCTGGCCGCACGGGCTGAGTTGGTTGGCCTGGCCGTTTAAACATACGTTCTGGCCGAACTGGCGGCATATTACCCTTAACCAGGTGATGCACGGCTGGACCGACGGGCACGGCGTCTTCCATCAGGGCATGAACGAAGCTCTCAACATTCCGGGTTTTCAGGCCTACTGGACCATGCCCATCGCCAACCGCGTCAACATGGCCAATACCGGCAGCAAAACGCTGCTCGGCATTCGGGTATTCGGAGAAGATCTGGCGACGCTGCAAAAAGTTTCCAACCGGATCGCTCAAGTGCTCCAGCAGGTGCCTGGTACGCAAAGCGCCATCGCCAACCAACCGGTCGGCGGCTATTACCTGGATATCCACGTCAGCCGCGTGAAGGCGGGCCGCTACGGGCTGACCCAGGCGGCGGTGCAAAAAATCGTCACCATGGCCATCGGCGGCAAGCCGATCAGCACCATAGTCATCGGTCTGGAGCGTTTCCCAATCAATGTGCGCTATCTGCGCAATCTCAGAGGTAACCTTGCCGCGCTGCGCCAGTTGCCGATCCAAACTCCCAACGGAAATGACATCACGCTGGGCATGGTCGCCAACCTTCACTATTCCCCCGGCCCTCCGGAAATCGACAGCCAGGATGCGATGACGGTGAATTACATCAACTTGACCATATCCGACACCAACACCGTTGGATATGTCCAACGCGCCAGCCGTGCGATTCAGCGTCAGGTCGTGTTGCCGTCGGGTTATACCTATGCCTGGATCGGCCAATACAAACAAATCGAACTGGCCAACGCACGTCTTAAGCTGATCGTTCCGCTGGTACTGGGGGTCATTTTCATGTTGCTATTCGTGGCCACCCGAAGCGTAGCGCGCGTGCTGGCCATTCTGCTGACCGTTCCCTTCGGGCTGGTCGGGGCCGTCTGGGCTTTATACTTCCTGCACTACCATATGTCCGTAGCCGTGTGGGTGGGCATGATCGCCCTGGCCGGGCTGGCCGTGGAAATGGGGGTCGTATTGCTGGTTTATCTGGATGTCAGTTTCGCCACGGCGAGGCGCGAGGGACGCCTGAATACCAGGGGTGACTGCTACGACGCGGTCTATTCCGGCACAGTGCGCCGCATTCGGCCGCAGACGATGACCGTGGCCGCGGCGCTGACCGGTCTGATGCCGCTGCTGTGGGTGCAGGGAGCCGGCGCCGATGTCATGCGGCACCTGGCGGTTCCGATGATCGGCGGACTGGTGAGCGCCTTTGTGCTGGAACTGTTGGTGCTGCCGGCGCTTTATCTGGTGGCCATGAATTATCAAGTCCGGCGCCAGCACCAGCCGGCCGCGCTGGCGGGAAGCAACCCCAGCCGCGGAAAGGAGGGTCAACCATGATCAGGCGCCAGCGCCACAATATCGTCTGCAGCCGTCCCCATGCGGTTTCCCCCGGACGCTATTTCGTGTCGGGCGTGGCCATAATTTGTGGCAAAGCCGGAGCGCCGTCCAACCACAGCCTCCGCTGCCCAGCCGCTCGCCTTGTCGAGTCGCCTATCGGTCTCTCGGCGGCGACTTGCGGCTTAGCACAAGTTCGCTGGAGCTCGCCGGGGCGACTGAACTCCTCCGCCTCCGCGCGGACCGGGGCAGAGTGCAGCACCGCCTCGGGTGCCCCCACCCACAAAATCTGGCCATACCCTTTCACGTCTTCGCGCCTTCGTGTCTTAAGCGCGGCCGCCGAAGCACCTTATACTCTTTTGGGTCTGCTGGGCTTGCTGCTGGTCCTGCTGCCGGCCTGCACCATCCACCCCACCGGGGAACAGGCTTTGCGGCGGCAGGCCGCGGCGGCGGGCAAGCCATTCCAAAAGCCATATGCCCAGCGTCACTTACCACCGCTGCCGCTGGATGCCACCGCACCGCAACTGATTGAGTATGCGGTGCTCAATAACCCCGGCGTGGAAGAGGCGTATTGGAAATGGCGGGCGGCTATTGAGGAAATTCCCCAAGCCGGTACACAAGCGGCCACGCTGATGCTTACCGCCGGTACGACCCTTCAGAACGGTCAGGCCGCGCTGGCCAACACCATTCTGGGCGCCGGCGACACGATATACAATATTCGCTGGCCGTCGAAATTGTCGGTCCAGGCCCGCGCCGCGCTACAGGCCGCCCGTGCCGCGGGCTGGCGCTATCGCGCAAAAATATTCGCAGTACGGCGCGCGGTGCTTTTCGCTTGGTATGACTACGCCAACACCGCCGTACAGCTCCGGCTAACCAGAGCCATGAAACGGCTCCTGGAAATGGAGGCGGCCTTGCTTCGCGCCGGTGTTGGCGCCGGCGGCCAGCCACCGCGGCAGCTGTTGGCACTGCAAAATCGTATTGACAATCACCGCGTGGAAATTGTACAGTTCGTCCATCAACTAAAGTTCGAATTGGCCGGCCTCAACGCGCTGCTGGGGCGTCCCGCCGCGGCGCCTCTGACCCCGCCCTCGACGATCCCTGTTACGCGCAGTCCAGCCTTGAGCGAGCGTGGATTTTTGATCCTGGCCATGCAGCGTAATCCAGCCTTACGCGGTCTTCATCGCTTGGTTTCCGCTGGCCGTCTGGACATTCACCGCGCCCAGATGCAATACCTTCCCAATTTTGACCTGGGCTTTTCCACCTCCCTCGACGGCGCCGTACAGAACTTCACCGGTGATCTGGTGGCGCCATGGCTGCGTTATCAGGCCATTAACGCCTCCATCGCCCAGACCCAAAATCAGCTTCGGTCCATACAGGCCGCGCTGCGCCGGGAGAAAGTCAACTTGGCCGCCCGGCTGCTGATCGACCTGATTGCCCTGCGGAATGATCACCGCCAAATCATCCTGTTCGCTCAACATATTCAGCCACGGCTGAAAGAGATTGCCGCGTTGGACCGGGCGGATTATCAGCAGGGCCGCGGAGGTGTGGAAAGTCAACTGGAAACCGAGCATATGCTTCTGGACACGCGGCAAACCATCGCTGACCTGCGTACCGATCAGGGTCAACGTATCGCCGACCTCGACGCCATCATCGCCGCCCCGTTGGAACGCGCCGGCGGCAGGTGATGGCTGGACGCTTGGGATTAGTCCGACCAGCAGGTGGGGCGTGACTGAATTCCATGGCAACCGTGGCAACCATGATACAAGCGGCGTCGCGCCGCTGTTAAGAGCCTCTAACAAAATGAACTTTTGAGATAGTGATGGCAGATCAAGGCACAGCCCCATTTCAGAAACGCCATCGGAATATCGGCGCGTCGTTCGTATCGGATTTTAAGTCGCCGGTTCTGGTGCAGCCAGCTCTCGGTTCGTTCCACCACCCAGCGATAAACACCCAGGCCACGGCCGTGCGGCGTTTGGCCAGCACGGGTTCTATCCGGCGCCGGCGAAGCTCGCGCCAATGGGGTTCGGAATCGTAGGCCCGGTCTCCTTGCGCACGTGGGAAACGGTGCCGTGGATGGCCCGCTTTGCCGGCCACCGAGGGTACGGCATCGACCAAGGGCAGCAGTTACGTCACTTCATGTCGGTTGGCGGCCGTCAACGTGATGGCCCTCGGAATGCCATGGCCGCCGGTAAGAACATGCTGTTTGCTCCCATTTTTCTGTCGATCCGTCGGATTTGGGCCGGTCTGCGCCCCCCAAAAACAGCGCGAATCGAGGTGCTGTCCACCACCGCCTGCGACCAGTCGATCTTGTCGGCTTCGCGGAGTTTGCTGAGCAATACCTGGTGCAACTGCTGCCAGACCCCACACCGTTGCCAATCGTGCTGACGCCGCCAGTCAGGTCATGCCGGAGCCGCACCCCATTTTCTGGGACAGATATTCCCAAGGATGCCGGTCTTGAGCACCAATAGAATGCCCTGGAGTGCCTGGCGGTTGTCGATGGGCTTGCGCCCTGGATATCGAAATCGCCTGCGTTTCAGTGCTGGCAAGATCGGCTCGATCAACTTCCATAAATCGTCGTCCAGTAATTGCTGGGCCATAATTAGACCTCCTTGTCCAACCGCCAATTAAACTTATATACGTTCTTTTTATTAGAGACTCTACGTCAGCGCGCTGGAAGAGACCATGGTGATCCACATCTTGCGGCCGCTCCATGGGAACAAACCCAAAAAGATTATCGCGGCTCCCAAGATCTACGGCTTTGACACTGGATTTGCCTGCTTTCACCGTGGCTGGACCAGCCTGCGGCCGCAGGACGTCGGGGCGCTTTGGGGGCACCTGGTGCTTAACGAGCTCCATGCGGTCGCCGGGCGGCGTACCATCAGCTATTGGCGTGACAAGTCGAAGCACGAGATTGATTTCATGTGGGCGCCGCGCGAGGGTGATCCGGTGGCGATCGAATGCCAGTGGTCCGCGACTGATTTTGACCCGGGTAATTTCCGTGTCTTCCGACGTGTGCATCCGAACGGCGTGAAAGTGGTGGTCAGCCATGACGTGCACCGCCCCGGCCGGCGAACTGGAAGCGGCTTAGTTGTGCATTTTGAAAATCCGTGCGGCTTGGCGCAGCGCATAGGAGCCTGGCAGGATAATAGCGGGGGTGTTGCGAAGTAAAAAGGCAAAAGGAAAAATATTCTGACTTGATTTTCATCCGTGGCGGGGGATATCGGGTTTAGCGGATCAGATGCATGGCCGCAGCACAGGCGATGATGAAGGCGCCCAGGGTCACGCAGACCGTGAGCCAGGTTTTATTTTCCTGGCGGAATTTTTCAAAGGCTGGAGCGCGACCGGCCAGGACGGAAAGCAAGAAGAAAAATGCCAGGGCGGCGAGCATTTTTAGCGTAAAGAACAGGCGATAGATGGCGGGCTGGGCGCTGAAGTCCACGACGGCCAGCAGCCAATACACGCCGGAGCCGATTTGGGTGAGAATAACCAGGCCGAGAACCATCCGCCAAGGTTTGTTGATCCGGTCCCATAACGCCTGACGGGTTTCGGCGTCCAGTTTGGCCGCGGCGGGCAGCAGAAAGAAACGCATGAATACCACAGCCCCGATCAGAATGATCGCCGAGCCAATGTGCATCCAGCGCATCAGCAGAGTTAGCCAGAACAGAGGGTTGATGGCGGGCGTCACCGGTAGTACCTTTCCGGTTCAAGCACATGGGCCGCGGCCAATTCGACGTAATGGCGATTGTTGGCCCGCATCTGCTCCAACTCGGCGGGGCGAACCGCCCGCACCACCTTGCCGGGGACGCCCATCACCACCTGGCCGTCGGGGACCTGGGTCCCGGGTGCAACCACTGCCCCGGCGGCCACAATGCAGTCAGCCCCGATGACCGCGCCGCCGAGCACGACGGCCTTGATTCCAATCAATGTTCCAGCCCCAACCGACCGGCAGTGCACCACTGCCCCATGGCCGATGGTCACCTTATCGCCGATAACCAGCGGCTCGCCGAGATCGCAGTGTAATGCCGCGGCTTCCTGCACATTCACCGCTTTGCCGAGTGTTATCGGCGCCACATCACCGCGGATAACGGCGCCGAACCAGATGCCGCAGTCCGCCCCGATGGTGACATCGCCGCAGATGATGGCATTCGTAGCCTGCCAATGCTCCCGCACGCGCTGCATCCGGCCATTGCTGATGAAATTGCTCATACGGGCATGTTAGAGCGCGTGGCGGGGATCGGCAACCGGGCGTTTTCAATTTTTATGTGCCGATTCTTCGGATTTATCGGCCCAACGGTAGCAGCACAAGATTATTGGAGCTGGCGTGAAAATCGCCGGCACGCATCCCGAGCCCGGGGCGGCGTTATGCTCTGCCCCAACTTGGCCGCCGGGTAGTCAGTCTTCAGTTTTCGGAACGGAGTGGGCCACGTTCGACTTGGGAACAGCAGCCAATAACCATCCCCTATCATTCGGATATGCCGATGGCAATGGCTGTGCTTCTTAATGATCGGCCGCTGGAGATAATGGCCGATGGTTTTCCGACAGCTCGGCTTGGTTTGGAACCATTTTCCTGCCCCATCAGCATGTAACTACTTATTTAGAAATAGGTTATATAAAATTGCGCTCCGTGGTATTTGCGGCGGTGTTGAGGTGCGGTAACGCCCTGCGGAAGGCAATGGGAACGGGACTTTGCTCAAAAGCCAAGTCGAATTATCGGTAAAATACGGGAACTTGGGCCAAAGCTTCAATAGGTGGATGAATTCTGCAGGATTTTGCTTCCATTTTGGCTGACGACGGGGTAAAATAATGAACTGACTGACGGTGCGAACCGTATGTTACGTTAATCGCACCGATGTGCGAAGGTGACTCGCCTCGGCGAGCCAGCCCGGAATGGTGCGAGCCCCGCCACTGCCATGGACGGCGGAAAATCAGCTTGCGGAACATCGGCATGGTTGGCGGTTCAGAGGCGCTTGGGCGTCTCCCATCGCGGAAGTCTGTCCGTGATCCGGCGGCACCCGGATGACGAAAGCGTGAAAGATTGGCCGCGGGAAATGCCCGCAAAAAAGGACGCGAGGAAACAACGTGAAGACCAGAAGGGAATCGGCGGGCGGTGTTCATCACAAGAAGCCGCGGAGCGCGGGGCTGTCGGTGTTAATCTATGACCGCATCCTGCATCCCGAGCTTTTTGTCGCCGATGCACGCAAAACCAAGTCGCTCGGAGAGTTTGATATCAACCTCTGGCTGTTGGCGGGGGGCGGCCATATGGCGGCCATCTGCGGACCGCAAATGATTTCTGAAGTGGCGTGCTTTCCGAACACCAACCTGCCGGAGCGTGGCTTGGTGGAGCGCCTGCCCTGCAAGGGTGATAAGCTGTTCGATCTTCCGCTGGGCGAGGATTACCACTACTACCTGGCGTTAAATGAGGAGCACATCTCCGAGGCACTTTTTGAGAACTCCGTGCAGGAGCTGCTGCGTTTAGCGGAGGAACAAGCCGCGGTGCTTTCGCATCGCCGCAATGAATTAGGCCAAACCGAATATTTGTCGGTATTGGTGGCGCAGTTGCATCGGCGTGCAATCCATGTGGAAGGCTTTCATCTGCTCGGCGAAGCGCGGGTTGTGATTCGCACGCAATCGGTGCTGGAACCGAAGCTGCGCTGAGTTTCGCGTAACCGTTCACGGGCTGGGGTAGTTCGCCCGGCGTCACCCGTCGCTGCAGTTTAGTCGCCCGCGGCGACCGCCGGGCTATGATATACGACACACCGCTCCTATTGAGACGTACCATTCGTCAAAGTAGAAGCGGCGTCCCGCCGCTTTTTTGGGCCCGTTGCACGCTGGCCCAGCCTCTGGAATAGATCATTAATAGCCGTGTGCGGTACAATCACGTCCCGTCCTTACCTCGCTGCGCAAAACGGGCGCACTGGGAACGGCACGGGCGCCAAATCTGTCATGCACCCTTCACCGCGTTAAAATGCGGTGTCCCGGGGGACTGGTTCGCGCTACGCAGATCCATTTACGCTCGTGGCGGCAACGCCACCGAGTCGCCATCCGGTCCCTTCAGGTCGCCCTTTTTCTTGGCGAGTTGTTATTTTAAGAGGAAGTTGACGGGTCGTTTTGGCGTTGGGTGCAGCGGGCGTGGGGCAGAGGCTTCGGCGCGCTTCGCGACGGCGGCGTGCGGGAATCGGCGTGGGCGGATCCGCGACGATAGACATCTTAAGAAGGTAGGTAGGCCTATGCCCGCATTTTTCCGGCGCCGCTCCACCGAGATTCCGCGCCAGCCGCCGGCAAGTTTTTTCGCCCTGGGCTATGCCTCGCTTCCGGCGGAAATTCAAATCGCTGGAGACCGCTGGCAGCTGGTGCGAACCTTCAAGCACGATTTTTTTGCCGTCACCGGGTTGTACGCGCGGAAAATCGGCGCGGACCTGCCCATGGCCACCGAATCGCCCCACCTGGCGGTGCTGAAGGTTCAGCGCACGCAGCCCTTCCAGGGCTTGCCGCTGCGCTGGTTGGGGCGGCTGGCGGCGCGGCACGAGGTCGCTGTTCTGAAGGCGCTGCAGGGCGTGCCTGGGATTCCGACGTTTCTGGGGACCTGGGGCACGACCGGATACGTCCACGCTTTTATCCCGGGGGAGGATCTGCGGCCAGGGCTTGGCGCCGGAGCGGAATTTTTTCAGGCGCTGCGGGAATTGCTGCAGGCCGTGCACGAACGCCACGTGGCCTACGTGGACACCAATAAGCGGGAGAATATTCTGTACGGCTCCGACGGCCGGCCGTACCTGATCGACTTTCAGATTTCGTTTCTGTGCCGGCGCGGCGCGCGCGATCATTTCCTGGCCCGATGGTTGTTGCGCCGCTTGCAGGCGGAAGACTGGTACCATTACTATAAACACAAGACACGCCTGGCCCCGCAGGCGTGCACCGCGGATGATTTTAAGCGCGCCGAAGACCGCAGTTGGTACATTCGCGCCCATCGCCGCGTGGCCCAGCCTATGATTCGATGGCGACGAAAGTTGCTGGCCCGCTATGGGCGCCGCGAACCGCAGGCCGAGGTCGGAGCTCCGCGCAAGCAATCGGACCAAGCCCCCTGACGATATCGACGGTGCTCTGGAGAGCCGGATTTAGCATGTCTCACGCGGGCCGTCCGGAGCGACCTATGCCCCTCAACCGCCGCGTAGTCATCACGGGAATTGGCGTCGTGGCGCCCAATGGAATTGGCGCAGCCGTCTTTACCGAGAGCCTGCGCCGCGGGACCAGCGGCATCGATTGGATTGATTCGTTCGATACGACGGGCCTTAAAGTTCGCTTCGCCGCCGCCGTGAAAAACTTTGATCCCCGCGGGGTATTGGACGAGCGTGATAGGCGCCGCGTGCCCCGCCTGGTGCCTTTGGCCCTGGCCGCGGCCCGGGAAGCACTGGCCATGGCGCGGGTGCATCTGGAACCCGGGGACCGGCAGGGGCGCCGGGATATCGGGGTGATCCTGGGCAGCGGCGGTGGGGGAATCGATTTCCTGGAGCCGCAGTATCGCGCTTTTTTCACGGGCCGGGGCAAATATTCTCCGTTTACCATTCCCGCCGGAACGATGGGCAATTTATCCAGTGAAATTTCCATTGCCCTGGGTTTGCGCGGTTTTTCGCACGTGATCAGCACCGGTTGCACCAGCAGCACGGATGCGCTTGGCTATGCCCATCGGCACATTCAGCGCGGTGACGTGCCCATGGTGCTGGTCGGCGGCGCCGACGCCCCGATCACCGCCGGTACCCTCAAGGGCTTCGAGCTGATGCGGATCCTGGCCGGGCCGGTGGAACCAATCCAACGCTCCAGCCGGCCGTTCAACCGCGATCGCGATGGCTTCGTCCTGGGTGAAGGGGCCTGGATGTTCGTACTGGAAGAGGCGGATCATGCCGAGCAACGCTGCACTCCCGCGCTGGCGGAGTTGTGTGGCTGGGGCTCCACCTGCGACGCCTGGCACCGGGTCCGCCCCGCGCCGGATGCGGTGGAAAGCGCCCGCGCGATTTCTCTGGCCCTGGGCGAAGCCGGGATCACCGCGGTCGACCTGAGCCATGTAAATTTGCACGGCACCGGCACGCCTTTAAATGACGCGCTGGAGACCCAGAGCCTCAAGCTGGCCTTAGGCCCAGGCGCCGGGGCGATTCCCATGAGCAGCACCAAATCCATGATCGGTCATCCGCAGGGCGCCTGCGGCGCCGCCGGCGTGGCCGCCGCGATTCTGTCGCTGCGTGCGGGTTTTATTCATCCCACGATTAACCTGGATGATCCCGATCCGGAGTGCGATCTGGATTATGTGCCCCAGCACGCCCGCCCCACCCAAGTCCCAGCCTGGGTCCTGGCCAACTGCATTGCCTTCGGCGCCAAGAATTCCGCACTGGTTGTGCGGGTGTTTCCATAGCCGGTGGAAAGCCCCGCGCGGCTAAGCCGCAACCACGGGTCCGGATGGCCGTCGCAAGCCCAAACCCGGCGCGTCCCGAGGTATCGGGACCATGAGGTACCTGCGGTCTTTATCTCATGGCCCAGCGGTCGCCGCGGGCGACAAAACTACAGCGCCGCGTTCGGTCAAACCGCGAATTTCTTCAGCGCCTCGCGATTCAGCTCAATGCCCAAGCCCGGGCGGGTCGGCAAAGCGAGGCGACCGTCCCGCATGCGCAGTTCCTCCTGAACCAGTTCCCGGCGCAACGGGGCATCGCACTGGGCGGCGGGGAGGAACTCCACGAAGGGGCAGTGCCCCGTCGCCGCCGCCAGATGCACCGAGGCCGCGATCCCGATGCCGGTCTTCCAACAGTGCGGCACAATCAGCCGACCCCGGGCGGCCGCCAGGTCGCAGACCCGCTTGGCTTCGGTCAAACCGCCCACGCGGCCCACATCCGGCTGTGCCACATCCACCTGGCCCCGATCCATCAGATCGATAAACTCAAAACGCGTGGTCTGCCATTCACCGGCCGCCACGCGGATACCTAAGTTCTCATGCAGAAACGCATAGCCGTCCAGATCGTCAATCCATAGCGGTGTTTCAATGAAGAAAAGGTCCAAAGGCTCGAGTTGTTTGAGAATGCGCAACGCCTTTTTCGCGTCGGAGAAGGCGTATTGCACATCCACCATCAGGGTGAAATCACGCCCGACCGCCTCCCGGCACGCCGCGATCACCTCCACCAGCGCTGCTTCCGGTTCGTTGAGCCGACCATGGGCATAGGGTCCGAACAAACTGGCCTCTAATTTCGCCGCCCGGAAGCCACGCTGTTTCGCCTGGACGGCCCAGTCACGCAGAGAACTCTTGTAGTCGGCCAAGTTCCGGCCCGCCGGCTGGCGGCCGCGCGGAAGCGGGGCTTACGCCACGGGGATTCCTTTGATCTGGACTTCCATACCATCCCTTTTCACGGGGACGACGCCCTGGTGGAAAAACACTACGTTTCCAAACGCAGCCGTCGACAGGGGGGGGCCTGGCCTTCTTCGCGCAAGACGCCCACACCCAGGTGTTTTGCTATGCCGACGCCAGTTTGCGTAAGGACCAGCAAAATGACGCCATTTTGGATTTTATCGCCTTTTGGAAGCAACGCACCGGCCAGCGGCCCAGGGAGTTGATTTTCGATTCCTGCCTGACCACCTATGGCAATCTCGGTCGGCTCAACCGGCAGGGCATCAACTTTATTACCCTGCGGCGACGCACGGCCCCTTTGCTCGGCCAGATCGCCCCAACACCCCGCCACCACCTGGCGACGCATCGAACTGGCCAACCTGGCCCGGCGTTACCGCATTCCACGCATCCTCGACGCCACCGTGAGCCTGCCCGATTACCGCGACCGCATGCGCCAGATCGGCATCACCGAACTGGGCCACGAGTCCCCCGCTTTATTGTTGGCCAACCAACTGCGCCGGTCGCCCGCCACCCTCATCGGAGGGTACGCGCAACGCATGATTATCGAGAATACCATTGAGGATGGCATCGACTTCTTCCGCCTGGATGCCCTGTCCTCGGCCGTGGCCATGACGGTGGATGGTGATCTCCAATTCACCTTGATCGCCAGCAGCTTGTACCGTCTCCTGGCGGTGCGCCTCGGCCACGGCTATCAGCACGGCCAGGGCCCGACGGGTTCTTGATGACTTTGCGGACGCCACAGCCACCGTGACCATCAGCGATCAGTTCATTGATGTACGGTTCCAGAAACGCGCCCATAACCCACTGTTGCTGGCCGCCGGCTTTCAGAACACCGACCTGCCCATCCCCTGGCTCGCCGGCCGCCGTCTGCGGCTCCTGTTTTAACTCACGCCACCGTGGGGTAAACTCTCCCCCTAACATCGCAACAGCCGATGTTTGTTAGCTCAGCTATCCTCATGTGGGAATCCGAACTGGGACTGAAGCTGCCGGGCCGCTGCCAAGGGATTCACCGCGCTGGCCACATAGCGCGGGAGCGTTCGCCTGTCGCCGCAAATCCACTCATAAATTCCGCTCCGGCGGTAGTCGGCAACCATGGTATGAAAGAGCCGTCGGGTTATTTCGGGATACTCCTGCGCCAAAGCCAGCATCGCCCAACCCGTCGCGGTTCCCCAATATCCGCCATTCTGGTAATGATCCGGCGCGATGGGAGCCAGTAAACGCTGCCAGTAGGCGCCGGCCGGCAAGTGCCTGATTTGTCCCGCTTGGGAAATGCTGTCGATGTTCCGGGCCAGATACGCGGTGATTTTACCGCGTCGCGCCAAGGGCAGCGGGAAATCAACTGCAACCGCAAAGGCGCTGCCCCAGATATCAATCTGTCGGCAATCATGGGAAGCGGCCAGGAACATCCCACTGGCTTCATCCCAGAGGGTCTGAATGCCCCGCACGATCAGATCCGCCCGGGCGCGACAACGGGCGCCTTGGGAACGATCACCCAGCAGGTCCAACATGGCCGCCAAAGCGGTCCACGCCTGCCAATCGAGCAGCGAACAGTACAAAAGCTCGCCAGTCTGGCCGACCGTATCCGCAAAACCGTACGGCGAATGGGGCCTTACGGGATCGTTGAACACCAATCCCTTTTCACCGCGTGGGATGGCCGCCTGCGCCCGAAGCAAGCCATCCCGGTGTTTTCCAAAAAAAGCCGCCTCACCGGTGTGGCGCACATACTCCCACACCAGCAAGACCGAAAAGGCGGAATTATCGAGCGGCGGCAGGCCCACGGGCTGCTCCTGCGAACCCGCGCAATAAACGGATGTTCCGTCGGCCTGCCTTCGGTCGGGCATCACCCCATCGGCCCGTTGCCCGCGCAGAAGGTACTCGAGCGCGGCACGGACCTCGCGCGGATCGAGCAAATCAAAGACCGTGGTGACGTAATAGAAATCCCGTGTCCAGAGCGCGCCATAGTGCCCGGTTCCATCGGGCGTAAAAAGGGTCGTTCCATCAAACGCCTTGCGCTGGCATCCCTCGATTTGGCGTTTACAGGCTTCCGTCAGCCAGGTAACGTCCTCCGACTCAAAACGCACCTTTATGACCTTTCGAAAAGTCATCCCAGGAAACAAATTTGCTTATGGAATGGACTCCGGTGATATCCACCTGAACGAGGTGATCTTCTTCATCACGGGTAAATTCGTCAATTCTCGCCCGGTGATAAAGTGTGTTGATTCCGGCGTTGCTGACCACAATATCGAGCCGGCCAGACTCGCTGATGGCGTCGGCAATTCCCGTTTCGACCTGTTCTTCATCGACCACATCCGCGGCCATGGGCTTGGCGTTGGGAGAGGCCCATGCGCCAGCCGTAACGGAGGCCATGTCCACATCGCCGTAGATGACGCGCGCCGTTGACAGTCAGGGTGTCGGCGATCGCCCGACCCATGCCCCTGCCCGCGCCTGTTACCAAGGCCACCTGCCGGCCGAGCTCCACCGTCATGGCCATGTTACCCACACAGTTTTCATGGATTCTCCCGCACGCTCACCCATACGTCGGCGAGTAATAATGAAAACGCCCTGTCCTTGACCCAATCGTTCACCGGATGACGCAGCACCGAGTTTAGGCTGATTTTCACTTTGCCCTCCGCCAAGAGTGCATCGGTTGCGCTGAAACTGCACACCGACTGCGGGCTGAACCGCGCCGCGGGCCCCTCCGGAATCAACCATTGTGAAAATCCATTCGGCAACCGATCATTAGCGGTCACCACGAACGTTCGATTCAGCCCTGGAACATAATCGTAGGCATGCAGATGAATTCGCGCCATCTTTCCCTTCAACCCATCCGTATGAAGAAGGATCAGCGAAAGCCTCCACGGCTGCACCCAGGTCGTGTGACCTGGCGCCCATGCCTGGCCGAAATCCACTTCATGGGTTTCGTAACCCAGCCCCTCCCGCGTAATGGACACGTGATCCTCCTGGACGGGATGCCCCCATGTGCCTTCCATGCATTTACGGAAGCAACCCAACGAAAACACCAGGCGCTCCGTCGGCAACAACACCGAATGCCGCACCCAATCGTGCAACTGCTCCGTGTCCTTCTCCAGCGAGAAGTTTTTTGCGGCGCGCCGCGGCGTGAACTTCGCCCGCACCCGCACCAGGGCGCCTCGCTTCAACCACACACGCAGATACGGACTCTCGTTGGTCAACGCGAACGAACGCTTTGGCATGGCCGCCTCGCCCCCATGCGTTTCCACCTTCGTCACGCCCCCGGTAATCCGCACGTCCGCGGTGCCGCGTCGTGTTTTCACCAAATATCCGTGCCGCACCGGCTCCAGGCTCGCCGGCATGTGGACCAGCGTCAGCTCACGCGTCAACTCCACCACGTCCTGTTCCCGCGCCGCCGCCGGCTTACCGGGTATGAACACCTTCCAAGTCGTCCGACCGGTTTGGCGGATCGCGCCGACGAGCAGAATGCCCTCGACGCGTCCCCGCTGTGGTCGCGCCGACATCCACTGCACACCGTCGCGCGAACCATCGAGTTGCGACGGCAGGATCGGCGGTTGCCACAACAAAATCGGAAAGGCGTCCCAGGTCGCGCGGCTCGTGAACCGCACTTCCACCTCGGCGCCCCCGCGCGCGTCGCGCCAGCGGATGCGCGCGTCCGACATACCCATGGGTTGCGGCACGCAATGGCCCGGCCAACCATGCGGTACATCGCTGAACGGAACGGTCGGGCCGACCCCGGGAAATGATTGGGCACGGCGCGCGCCGGTGCGCGGCCATAGCGCCAAAGGAAACGGCGACCGCGCGGAAAGCCGCCCATCGTGTCCGACCATGGGACGCCAGCCGAAGTGGGCGATCGATGAAAACGCCGCGTCGTGATGGCCGAGCGTCTGCCAGATGTTCAGGCCAAACTCGATCCTCGCCGCGCGCAACGCCGCGGCGCAGCGGACGAGGATATCCGTGTAGGCCTCGGCTTCCTCCACCGTGCGATGCCGCAGGTGCATCGAGTGCGATTCGGTGTGAATCATGACCGATTCGATCCCGCAACGGCGGCAGTATTCCACAAGCTCGGCAATGCGCTGCCCGGCGTTGTAGGCCATCAGGCAGTAGCGAAGCATGTAACGACAATCGGTTGGCATCGTGGGCATCCTTGAGTCCATCCCCGACCGCTCCAAATAACCACGGATTACACCGGCGGCACGGATAAAAGGAATGTTTAGATCATCGTATCCGTCCATCCGTGAAATCAGTCTAACCCCGATATTTCACCACAGAGAGTTCGCCGAGGTTGTTGAAATTAATCCCGGTGCGCCGGGATACCGAGATTTCGGAAAGTCCCGATGGTCGTCGGGATTTAATCCTAGAAAGTTCGCAGCTCCTTATTTCTCCGTGCCACAATCCATCAAAATCCTTGCGCCGTGCGAAGATTTTGGTTCGATAGCAAACTTTGTCTGCCCGGCGGACCCGCTAGCCCCGGCATAGCCGGGGGCTATGTGTTTGGTTGCGGCTTCGCCGCGCTGGGATCTCCGTGAACCCCATGGCACCGTGGTGCGGAATCTGGGCTAATTGTGGTCAAAACCTCCCTCCCTCACCGGAACACCCTCGTCCCGGGCCAGGGCGGTCGCCATCCCGGCGAATGGGTTCTTGGCCCGGGCCAGCAGGAGTATGAAAATCGGCGTGAGCATCATAATCGGTCCTCCATAGAGAAACGTGATAAAATAATCACCGTGCCGCAGCGTGATAAGTTGTCCGACGGCGTTGGTGCTCAGGAAGATCAACGTAAACATCACCACGGACTGCATACTGACCAGCTGGCCGAATTTGTCCTTCGGCAGATGGGCATACAGCATGGGCATGAGGGCCACGCTCGTAAAGGCGCCAAGGGCACCGCTGAGCAGCATATAAAGCAGCATCGCGCCGCTGCCCCGCACCCAGAACCAGGCGCCCAGGGTCACGCCGCCGCTAAGCAGGCTGAAAAGGCCCCACAGCTTGCGCGGTCCGAAGCGGTCAATCAGCCATCCCCCCGGCAACATCACAAACAGCCGGGGAATGGTCGCGACCGTGTTCATCATGCCAATCGCGCGCATGCTCATGCCCAGCTGGTCCCGGCAGAGAAGATTGTAGTAAAGCCCCGCCGGGCCGGCCAGAGCGTTCATCCCCAGGGCCGCCCAGAGGCACCAGATGTACCAGCTTCCCGCCCCGTCTTTCAGATAGCCGCGGAGTATATGCGACCTTCGGGTCGGTTCGGGCGCCGGATATTGCCCCTCCCGCACGTTGTGCACGGACAGCTGGAACAACACGAAATAGAAGATCGCACAGATCGTCCAGACCATCGTCGGCGCCGTCCCGAACCACGGCACCAAAAAATATTGAAAGGCCATGGTTCCCAGGGCGCCGACGAAACTGAAGCCCCCCATAAAGCGCCCCATCAGTGAAGGCGGCATGATGTCCGCATACAGATACAGCAGGATCGTCTGGAGCACGTTGGCGATCTGCACGACCGTCACCACCACCTGCAGTAAGAGCATATTTTGAATGTGGGGCAGTAACAGCATCCCCGCCGCCACGATGGGCGTGCTGACGATCAGGAACGGCCGGCGCCGCCCCCAGCGCGTGCGCAGCCGATCACTCCAGACGCCCAGAAACGGAGAGAAGATAATCGTGGCCAGGGGGGCGAGCGAAAGCACCCAGCCAATCGTGGCGGCGGATACGCCACGGGCGCTGAGTTGCAGCGGCAGCAGGGTCGGCAGGGCCGCCCCCATGACGTTGGACGCGAAATCGCCCAGCAGCAGCCAGAAAAACAGGCGCTGCAAGTCGCCGCGACTGTACACCAAGGTTCCGACATGATACGGCGCTGCGGTTGGGGCTTTCTGGTCTTTTTCAGCCGGAGTCCCCGGCCGACCGGCCCGTGCCTTCACGGCTTCTCATTCGCGGCGAATACCCGCAATTCCGCAATGGCCATTTGCGCCCCAGGTTGGCCAGGCCCATCCGGTTTTACCGCCTGTATCCGCACATAGCGGGCCAAGGTTGGCTGGATTCGGGTTACGTGGGCGCCGCCGTGATTCGTGGTCAGATGGGCCACCTGTTTCCATTGCAGGCCATTGACCGAGAGCAGGATATTGTATTCGGTGGCGTACGCGCGCTGGGTGAAGATAACGTCAATCCGCCCGATTCGGAAGAGCCGTTGCAGATCCACCTGGTAGGCCCATGCCCAATCATTGGCGGCCTCAGCGCAGGTCGAGAGGTCGCCGTCCACGCCGTAACGAGCACGATTGTGGACGCTGGGCGGCAATACACGCGAGCCGTCCGCGCTGAGCAACCGAGCCGGCCTGCGGTAGGCCAGATTTCCGGCGGGAACGGCCCGGCGCGCCACCAGCGACGGCCGCGGCAGGGGATGTTCTAGGTCGATGCGAATAACGGTGTCAATTCGGCTCGGCTTGACACCCGTGGTATCAATGGTCAAACCGTGATCGGTCTGGGTGAGGTGCTGGGCGAATTTCAACGGCTTGTTGGCGTTCATCCAGACCACATCCTTCACTCTTTCAGTGACCGGCCGGACGGTTAGGGTCCGATCACCTGGAAGCCCGGTCTTGCCGCGCGGGTTCTTAAGTATGTGGAGATAGATCACATTCCGTCGCAGGTTGATAACGTCATAACCCCAGGAGGCCGGATGCAACGGGCCGGGATTGACCCAGGTAAACGACGGATAAAGCGGCGGCATGCCTGACGGATTAGCCCAGTCGGCCATCTTATCATGGTTGACAACCTCCGGCATTCGGCCAAGCGGAAGAGGCGACGGGCCTCCCCCCAGCCAGGGGATCGCGTCGACATCCGCCACGAAGCCCGCGCCGATCAGGGAAATCTGGATGCGGAGCATCTGTTTCCAGCTCGAGAGGATGTTAGTGGGGTTGTAAGGGCCCCAGCCGGGCTGGACCATCAGTCGCCATGCCTCCGGCGAGTTCTTCAGTGGCCACGGAATCGGCCTGGGCCAGACGCCCCAAGCCCGCGCACGGCTCCCCCACGCCCCCCAGCCCTCGAAGCAGATTTCGTCCCAGTCGCCGGTGCTGCCGCGCATCGCGCCGTTGAGAACGATCACCGTCTTGGGGTCGAGGGTGCGGATGGCGCTGAACATGGCGTCGGGGGAAACCGCGTTCAGCCCCGACCAGTCAAACCACAGCACGGCCGGGTGGAACCGTTGCATGACCTGTTGGAGCACCAGAACCGCCTGATTGCTTGAGAACGGCAGGCCCGGGAGGTTGGTTATGTTGCCCATGTACACGCCGAACCTCATGCCCTGCGTCTCTACGGCCTCCTTCCAAGGTGCAACGTAGTTACGCTCCACCGGAACCCTGCTGAACTTCGTCGGGTACCAGAACCTCATGCCGCCATTGTTGAACGCCTTCACCATAACCGCCTGGTACCCCTCACGCTTGAGTATCCGGACGTAGGGTGGGATCTCGGCCGGTTCCAGGGTCCCGGTTCCTTCCATCAGGCCGACAAGGCGAGCCTCCTCGTACCATTTGTTGGGCCGCGGGCGTACGATTATCGAGAGCCTCTTCGAGGCCAGTTTTCCCCCGGCGTCCATCACCCAGACGGTAAAATGATACGTGCCCAGCTTCGCGTAGGGCGAAATCGTGCCCGTGATGGTTCCGTTGGGTTGGAGCGAAAGGCCCGGCGGGAGGCCGCCATGGGCGCCGAGGTTCCAATCGTAGGGCGGCGTACCGCCCTGGGCGGCAAATTGGAAATTCGACGCCTGCAGCAATGTGTTCCGGTCCGCGATGAAGGTCGTGAGCGCCCCCCCTTTGACCAGGTCAAAAACCGGGTTGTTTGGATCCGGTTGGGCGCCCACGTATGGCCATGAGCGCCAGCCGATCGGCATGTCAGGGGACTTGGTTAGCCCCATCAGCCGCGGCCTGATATCAGCCATGGCTTTGGTTTCCACCTGCAATTGTCCGTCCCCCGGCCCATCCGGCGAGATGACCAAGCCAGGCAGATTATCGCCACTGCGGGCGCAAACCCGCGCGTAAAAGCCGAAGCGGCCATCTTCGCTGTTGGCGATCTTCAGCAGCAGGCGGTTCCAGCCCGCACGGAGTGCGACGTTTGTCCGGTTGTCCTGCCGGCGCCCCGAGCCGTCCAGAAAGCGGGTGACGACCTGGCCATTGAGCCAGGCTTTCGCCGACGTGTCCGCAGCCATGCGGAGCTGGGCGTTCCGGGCCCGGGGCGTGTAAAGGTAGGTGAAAGCGTAGGCGACCTTCGCGGCCACTGACTCCCGGCGTTCGATGTGGAAATAGCTGAAAAGGTCCTGGTAGTTGTCGTAGTTGCGCGAAAAAAGATGGTCGTCGAAGTAGCGCCAGGTATGACCGCCGGCGACAGCGCCTTCCTCCGGCGAGGCCGTGGCCTCGGGTATCCAGGCGCGGCCCAAGCCGGTGTTGGAGGGGGTGTTGGGAAACGTTCCCAACACCAGCCAGGTGTTGATGAACGCCGGAGATGGCCTGTGGCGGCAACCGCCGGCGCCGGCGCGACAGACCGGGGCTAGCGCGAGGCCGAACCATATCATGGCGGCCAGGGAAGCACCGCAACGGTGGAACAAGAAGGATTTCATTTTTCAGGCCCCTTCAAAATCAGGCTGTGTTGACGTTCATTGACGTTGCCGCGCCCGAAAACACGGGCTGGCTATTGTTCCCACCCCGGAGGACGGGCCGCCGCTCCTCCGGGGATACCTCGGCGTTCGGTCAGTTCACCACGCAATGTTCTGCGACGCCGTGGTCGGGTTTACCGTGCGCACCGGCGCCATGCAGATGTCAAAGGGCGGGGCCAGCGTCTTGATGTAGTAGGGCACCACGCCGTACCCCGTCGGCGGGTATCCCGGGTACCCCGACGTCCCCCTCTGATTCGTGTCCGTGGTGCCATTGACCACACCCGTGGCGGTGGTGTAGGTGAAAATATTATCACCATTTTCGCCCACATAGGGCGAAGTTTCCCAAGTGACGTGAACATCGCCAAAACCCACATTCTGGCCGTCGCCGGCATGATTGCCGGAGTTGTAAATATAGGGCCCATAGGTGTTGGCCGTTGGCAGCGTGGTCGTGACGCGTTGGAAGGCGCCAGTTCCCGGTCCGGATCCCAAGGAGACCGTGCTTGCGCCGCCGCCATCGACCGGCGCCATGTCGCTGACCAGCGGAACCTCGCTGTCCGCACCGTCCGTGGTCCACCAGCGGCCGGGCTGGGCCGGCATCATGTTGTTCGCCCCTATCGCAGCGTCGTACTCCGTCGGCCAAGGGAAAGCGATGGAGTAGCTCTCCCCCGCGCCGACATCGTTGACAGGGTTCGCCACAGCCTGGGTCGGGGACATTAACCCGAAGTTGCCTACGTAGGTGGCGCTGGTGAAGCCGTTGCTTGGCGGCGTCCAGTATTCCAGCGACGGCCCCTGCGCCAAGGGATCGGATGGGCACACGAAGCTCGCCGGCGCGTCGTAACCCTCGAGGACCAGCAGCCACATGCAGGCCAGCGGGGTGACCGGCGGGCCGCTTGGGTAGACCATGTTGTAATACCACAGTGCCGTCACTTCCTGGGCGGTCTGGCCGGAGATGGCCGAGTTGTTCGGCAAATCCGGCCCGTTGCCCACCTCGCCGGGGGACTGGACGGTTGGCGTGGCCGGGAAGGTGCCGTCGTTCGACTGAGCATAGGTCACCATGGACTGGATGATCCCGCGGATATTGGCCATGCAGACCGCGCGGTTGGCCAGTTCCCGGGCTTTGGCCAATGCTGGAAGTAATATAGATATGAGAATAGCTATTATTGATATCACTACCAGCAGCTCGATCAGGGTAAACGCCAACGCGCCTCTGAAACGGCGTCGCCACGACCGGAATCCGGCGCGACTGACCAGGGATTCCAGGTCGCCGTAGGCGCCCAGTCCCCGGGCCAGGCTCAGCACCATGGAGTTCAGCAGCAGGGCCACCGCAGTAAGCAGCCAGGTAACGGGGGACAACACGGCTGCGACTACGAATTGGATGTTTTGGTACGCTCGCATTGTAATCTCCTTTAAAAGAGAGCCAGTATTACCAGTACCCAAGGTTAAGTTCGTCGCCTTGGCGACTCCGCGATCCATTTTCAGTGAACCAAACATGAGCGACTCCTTTGAAAAAAGGTGAACTGCCGCCGTAACGACTCCGCGAACGGCGAGCCTTTGGGATTTTCCAAACGGAACCACTACGCGGATGACTTTGATGTGTCTACATGGCGGGACTCCTTATACCTCAGACGCTTCCTGACATTACCAAAGCTTGATCCCAGCGTTCTTGGCGCCTGGGCGGTCCATCTTGTTTACCGCGTCGGCGGATCGCGTTCGCCACGGGTCGCCGCGGGCGACTAAACTGCCGGCCATCGGTCTGCATGGGGATTACTCTCTGACCGGTTATAGTCTTGCCGTAACCGCGCGGTGCCGTCTTCACCGCCTGAGCTTTTAGGTCCGCGACTGTTTCACCCGGCTGAAGGGTCGGCGCGATGGCAGCGTCTGTCGCGGTGCCGGTGTCCAGTTGGGCGAACACCGTTTTCGCCGCAACGCGCCCAGCCTCCGTCGGATCCCGGACAATGCAGGTGAGACGCTGGCCGTCAGGCCAGGCGAATGGAAAGTCGTTGCCGGAGACAAGGGACAGCTCGGTCGGCACGTGGATCCCGCGAGCCTGCGCTATTTTCAGCACCGCCAGGGCCTGGTACGCCGAGTAGCACAGGACCGCGGTGGGCGCAGCCGGATGATCGAACACGCCGCGGACGGACTCCATGGCGGCTTGGTGGAATGCCATCGGATCGCTGCGGATGGTTGGCTGCAAGGTCAGTGGGTGCGCCACGACGACCGGCTCGGCGCCGATGCGGCGCATCTCGGCGGCATAGCCCTGCCATTGTTCATAGGCGTCAAAACACAAGCCCGGTATTTTTTCCACGGCCCGGTACCAGGCGTGGGTGAACAGCACAATTCGCCGGTGGCCGTGCTCAATCAAATGCCTGGCGGCCAGCTTGCCCTCCGCAAGGTGGTCGTAGCGCACGGAGCAAACCCCGGGAACCCGCCGTCCAAAAACCTCGGTCATCGGCAAGCCGGACTTTACGATTTTCCGGTAGGGTGATGCCGACGGCTGGAAGTCCCGGCCCATTCGCGATGGGTCAGGATCCTCGTTTTCCACCCACGGGTTGACGATCAGCGCATCGACCTTGCGCCGCAGGCACAGGCGCAGATTGGCCCGCTCCATGGCGGCATTCTGATGGCTTAAGAAAAGCGGGGCGTAATCGCGGGCGAGGCATACCTCCTGCAAACCGGCCAGAAATTGCATGCTCTGAAGGAAATTGACGCCGTTATAAAGCACGCCGATCAGCATCGATTGGTTGCGGGCCAACGCCCGGGCGTTGACATTCGGATGGTAGCCTAATTGTTCCGCCGCCTTCCGGATGCGCTGCCTCAAGGCGGGCGAAACCATCGACGGCGCTTCACCGTTCAGGGAGCGCGACACCGTCATCATGGAGACCCCGACTTTATCCGCAATGTCGCGAAGCGTCACCGGCATGATTAAGAGCCTCTTAGGCCGCCGTTTCCGGGACTGGCCACATTCTCTATGTTAACGTCACCTATTGGTCTGTTAACGATAACAACAATACATCTTAGCGAGCCGTATGTCAAGTGTTAAGTGCCGGTTCCAATCCCGTCGCAAATCGGGCGGTGTCGCCGTACCGCGACACCATCATCATGCAGCCCCCGACTTTATCCGCAATGTCGCGAAGCGTCACCGGCATGATCAAGAGCCTCTTAGGCCGCCGTTTCCAGGACCGGCCACACTCTATATGTTAACGTCACCTATTGGTCTGTTAACGATAACAACAATACATCCTAGCGAGCCGCATGTCAAGTGTCAAGTGGCCGTCGCAAATGCGGTGGTGGGATCATTTTTCGGGGTATGCCGCGCGTTTCAAGATTGAGAGATGGTTGAAAGGCCCCCTGGGGTCGGGCATCTCACCGCAGCGAGTCGCCCCGCGGCAGCGGGTAAACTGGGGCGATCGGCCCGACTCGATCCAAGACCATGGCCGCCTGGAAGGCCGCCCCCCAAGGGGCGGTCCGCTGGCCCCAGCCGCGATGGTTCCAATCTTACGTGCCTGTGGCATAGTGTTCGGCCCTCTGCAAAAAATTGTCACGTCCCGGGCTTGCGCAGGCCCTGACTGCGGATGCCACCGATGCTCCGTATTATATTAATGAGGGACGGCCGGACCGCCGCCCCGCCGGTAGGCGCGGAGGCCGAAGTATGACGATTCAAGCAATTTATGAAAACGGCATCTTTCGTCCGTTGGAACGGCTCGGCCTTCCTTCCGGACCGGTCACGCGTGGCGTTTGACCTGAGGGTGCTCGACGACGACCAGGCCGACCGCGCGGCGCAGCAACGCATCTACGAATCGCTGGGGCAGTCCTTGGCTTCCGGAGAAACCGACGTGTCCCAACGCCACAATGAGCACCAACCATGAGTGTCGTCTTCTTGGACACCGTGGGGTTGCTGGCACAGTGGGACCGGATCGACCCATGGCACGCCGCGGCCCGGCGGGCCTACCGCGGCTTGGTCGCCCAGGCCCGAAAGGCGTTGGGTGCCTCGGGGCGCCTGCTAACGCCCCGGACCGAAGATTAGGAGACGGCTTGGGCGGCCTACGAGAACGGTGGCGCAACGGGTGCCGGCATTGCCGACCATGTCTCCTTCGCCGTCATGCGCCGCCTCGGTATAACGGACGCCTTCACCAACGACCGGCACTTCCGGACGGCCGGCTTCAACATGCTTTTCTGAGCCGCGCTCCGCCCCCTTGCCCGCGGCTTTCGGGGCGGGCGTGGCGATTTTTCTTAGTAGGAACGCGGAATGAATCATGGGATCGCGGACGCTGTCACGCAAAGCCGCGACGACGCGAAGCGGGATGCCAACGGCGCAACGTAGCAGGCATGATCCTACATGCCGTCGGGCCACAAGCCCGTTTGGACCGGCGGGAAGGCGAGGCCTACGGCACATCGGAGTGTGCCTACTACATAAAAACACAGCACATTGGAGTGTGTCCACCGGGGCTATCGGGAGTAAATCGTCCGTCCGTCGTGGCGCCGTGGCGCGGTGATGAATCAGCAGCGGCGATAGGGAACCCGATGGGCGTCTCCTGCCGCATCGGGATTTTGTCTCCTGACTCAACAGCACCGGCTATCCCGATGTGTCGGGACCGCCGGGCACCGGATTGGACCGATTTTCATGCTCTGCAGGTGCTCCGTAGGGGCATGAGGAACTGCCCTGAAAATCCAGTCCCGATCCGCGGATCGGGACTGACCGCTAAACGGGAGCGATGGCATCATCGCCGTTCTTGCTCGCGCTGCCGGTCATGCTCCTGATCGAAAGCCCTCAATCAAGGGCGGGAGCGGGAGCAAGAGCGGGAACCAGGAACAACTTGTCACAGCCCCAGGGAACTGCGCCGCGGGATTAGGGGGCACTACCGCAACCGCCGCGTTGCTCCTCGGAGCGCGGGCGTTACAATGCATCGTTTCCCCGGGATGCGGAGCGGCGGATGGCCCTGGCCAAGCGACAAATTCTGGTTACGTCGGCGTTGCCTTACGCCAACGGTGCTATTCATATCGGCCATCTCGTCGGTTATATTCAGGCCGATATCTGGGTGCGTTTTCAACGCCTGCGCGGCCATGATGTCGTGTATCTTTGTGGCGACGACGCGCACGGCACGCCCATCATGCTGCGGGCCCGGCAGGAAAAACTGGCGCCCGAGCAATTCATCGCCCGGATGAACCAGGAGCACCAGGCGGACTTCGCCCGTTTTGACATCGTTTTCGACAGTTACTATTCCACGCATTCACCTGAAAATCGCGTTTTGTGCGAACGGTTCTATGAGCGCCTGCGCCAGGGCGGTCACATCGCGCAGCGCCCGGTGGAGCAGTTTTTTGATCCGGTGGAAAACATTTTTCTGCCCGACCGTTTCATCAAAGGAACATGTCCGGCCTGCGGCGCGGCGGATCAATACGGGGATTCCTGCGATGCCTGCGGAAAACATTATGCCCCCACCGACTTGATCGATCCGCGCAGCGTGGTCAGTGGAGCAACACCGCGGCGCAAATCCAGCCCCCACCTATTCCTGCAACTGGAGGATTTTCGGGACCAGCTGGGCGGGTTGATCCGCGGGGGCATGGTCGACGCCGCGGTGGCCAACAAACTCCAGGAATGGTTTGGCGACCGGTTGAAAGATTGGGACATTTCGCGGGATGCGCCCTTTTTCGGTTTCCCGATCCCAGGCCAGACGGAAAAATATTTCTACAACTGGCTCGACGCACCCATCGGCTACTTGGCCTCGCTGGCCCATTATCTGCGGGCGGAGCCGGCGGAGGCGGAGGATTTTTGGCGGGCGCCAGGCCGGGAAACTTATCACTTCATCGGCAAGGACATTATCTATTTTCACGCCTTGTTCTGGCCCGCGATGCTGCTGGGCGCCGGCCTGCCGCCGCCGGGAAAGTTATGCGTACATGGGCACTTGACCATCAACGGCGGCAAGATGTCGAAAAGCCGCGGCACGTTTATCAGCGCCGAGCAATACGCCCGCCATCTGGACCCCCAGGCGTTGCGTTATTATTTCGCCACGCGCCTGACGGCAACACCGGCGGATATCGATCTACATTTCGGCGACTTTATAGCGCGGGTCAACAGCGAACTGGTGGGAAAACTGGCCAATCTGATCAGCCGCGCCGCCGGGCCGCTGGCCAAGTTGCTGGAAGGGCGCAGCGGCGCGGCGGCTCCGGCGGCGGGCGCGATGCTGGCGGATTTTCGCACCGCGGCGCCGGAAATCGCCACCGACTATGAAAATCGGAATTACGCGGGTGTCACCCGGCGGATTTGCGCGCTGGCGGATATGGCTAATAAATATGTCGAAGAACAGGCGCCCTGGTCGATGGTGAAAACCGCCCCCGAGGCCGCGCGAAGCGTATGGTCAACGGCGCTGGAATGCGGGCGAATCCTGACGATTTATTTGAAGCCGATCCTGCCGCGGTTCGCGGAAAAGGTGGAACAATGTTTGGGGCTTGGTCCGTTGGCGTGGGCTGACGTGGAGCAGGTTCTTTCGCCGCGGCGTCTGGCGCCATTTGAACATTTGGCGGGGCGCATCGAAGAAAGGAAGATTGAGGTTATGGTGCGGGAAAATCAAACCCCTGTGGCACCCGCCGCGGTCGCGGGGCCGGTGGCGGCAACGTCGGATCGCCCCACCTCAGGCGGGTCCTGGCGCGCCGGGAACGAGTCACCGAAATCTCCCTTGGGGCCAACGGGCGCGCCGTCGGCCATCGCCCAGGCCCCGGTGACGGCGGAGCCACTGGCTGCCACCTGTACCATCGAACAATTTAACGCGGTGGATTTGCGCGTGGCCCGGGTGCTTTCCGCCGAGCCGGTGCAAGCCAGCGAAAAACTTATGCGGTTGGAACTGGATCTCGGGGCCTTGGGCCGTCGCACGGTGCTGGCGGGGATAAAAAAGGCGTATTCGGCAGAGCAGTTGGTGGGTCGGCAGGTGATTGTGTGCGCCAATCTGGCGCCCCGGAAAATGAAATTCGGCGTCAGCGATGGAATGATCCTGGCGGCGGGCGCCGGTGGGACGGATCTCGCGTTGCTGTCCGTGGAATCAAACGCCACCCCGGGCCAGCGGGTGCATTAGAACGTTATAATATTCCGGGTTCGACAGGAGGCCCTACATGAAACATACGTTCGCCGCCCGCACTTGGAAGGAAGGTAAATGGATCATCGCCCAGTGCGTGGAAGTGGATGTCGCCAGCCACGGCCACAGCGAGGCAGAAGCCCTGCGCAATTTGCGGGAGGCGCTGGAACTGTATTTTGAGGCGCCGACCGCTACAATTATGCCCAAACTGACCCAGGTGGAGGCGGAGCTGGCGGCTTAGCCCAACCCCCTATCGCCAGATACGCCGCAAGCTACATTCGGCCGGCTTTGTTGAAATCAGCCAAAAAGGCAGCCACGTTAAGTTCATGAAGGTGAGCCCCGTCGGGACACGAATTGTGATCGTGCCGCGCCATTCGCGTGACGTGCCACGCGGCACCCTGCGGAGCATCCTCAACCAAGCCGGTCTTACTCCCGATGCATTTGAGAAGTGATAGACACGGCGGCTTTGGACAAGGCGGTGGGAATCCCAATTAAGATGCTTCCAGAAACCTCCCATCCCGAACCGGAAATCCGCCGCGGTGGACGAGAAGTCGCCCGGCCCTGGCTGACCGACCCGGAAGCGGAACCGCCGCGGGAGGTTCGCGGTCTGATTTTCGATTGCGATGGTCCCGCATACGATAAGGCGGGACACATATCGGCGGTGGCAGCGGTGGCCCGGCGCGAAGCGGGGCGGCGAAAACCGGCGGTAGCCAGCGGCGGTTATCATGCGGTGGCGGATATGAAGCATTTGAAATGGATTTTATCGGCCACCTTGGTCGTTGGGACCATGCTCTGGCTGGCCAGCACGGCGCGCGGCTCCGGGGGCGCTGCAGCTTATATTCCCCGCCTGCTGCACCGAGTTGGGCAATGGCGCGCCGCCTTACCCGCTCTGCAAACAACGGCCAAACAGGCCGCAAGCAAAGTCATCCACGGCGGTCATTTGTACGTGGCCGGCGGCCAACAAAGTTTTGTCGCGGAGGCCGTTGGCCGTTCCGGCGGGCTGATGCTGATAAAGTCCTATCATCCGGGGACCGTGCTGGGTCCGAAGGACACAGTCCTGGCGGCAGCCGCACGCCCCACGCCGGGACCGGCGCTGACCCGTCTGCTCCTTAAAGCACGTGAAGCCCACAGCGTCGTGATTTTCTTTACCGGTATCCCGCCGGCGAATCCGCCGGCGCGGTTCGCTGCTGTTTACCCGCGGTCCACGGCCCCCGGGACATGGAAGTCAGGGCGCCCGTCCATCCGCACCACATCCGTCAGTAACGTCATCGGAATGTGGGCTTGGACGGCTGAATTTATCACAGCCTGTGTGGACGACGGCCGGATGCCCAACATGTATCAAAGCTATGGCCGACCTGGCGGGCGGGCACGCGACGCTAAACTGATGGGCGCCGCCTTTCAACAGCGCAGCACCGTTACGCCGGCGTCCGCCGCGAATCTGGGCCAGCGCTATCTCACCGGCGTGGCGGCAGCTTTGCGCCAAGTCTGGCGCCATGATCGCCGTGGCCTCTGGCGTGCCGCGCGGTGGATCCGTGCGGCCCATCGTTCCGGTCATACCATTGACGTGTTATACGAAGCCCACATGTTTCCCGCCGAGATGCGCAATGGGCCTACTCCCCCCTGGTTTCAGTCGGCCCATCCGCCCGTGCCATCGGGTCCCGGCGACACAGCGCTGGTTCTCGGTTATCAACTCTTCAACGAACCGCCCATCGATTCGATTCTCCGCGGCGGCGGCGCCTGCATCCTCACCTGCAGCGTCCCGCCGCCGGCTTCGTTCACCACCAATCCCCGCCACATCTACCTGAATCCTTATTGGGCGGTGGATGATGCGTTGCTCAAGTTGAAAGGCTATGACGTCAAGGTCCTGCCCATTTCTGGAATTATGCAGAGCGCGATTTATTGGCAATTGGTGGAAATGGTCGAGACCCGTAGGCATACCGCACACGGCTATTAATGATGCATTCCAGAGGCCAGGCCAGCGTGCATCTGGCCCAAGAAAAGCGGCGCGACGCCGCTTCTACTCTGACGAAAGGTACGTCTCAATACGGGCTGTGTAGTATATCATCGGGCTTGCCGCCCAACGGCGTCAGCTTGGCTGATCGGCCGTCCACCTTTGGTAATCACGACGCTTTGTCGCTTGGTGCGAACCACGTCCCTGAGCGCCAGACAGTGCGTCTTAAACACCCCGGCCGCAATGCTTCTCATAGGGACCTTCCTTGACCATGGATATCATACCATGGTCATAATCGTTGGGTCACACCCTTATGCATCAGGTTGCGGGGGGTGGCCGGATATTGAGGCGGGGACATACCCGCGAGTGGCATGAATGCCGCCGCTAAGACGTTGGGGGGGCTTGGTGCTATCGCTGCTGGACAGCGTTCGCCAAAAAATCCGACCACACCCGGGTACAACATTCCGCCAGGAGCCGGTTGCCGCAGCGCCGGAAATATGATATAGAATGCCTTTGGGGCTGCGCGACAAACTCAGGAGCGACGATGACTTCGACCACTTCCATTTCGATTGACGGCAAAACCTGCGAATGTCCGATGATCATCGGCAGCGAGGGCGAACGGGCGCTGGACATCAGCCGTCTTCGCGCGGCCACCGGTTTAATTACGCTGGACCCGGGCTACGGCAACACCGGGTCGTGTCAAAGCGCCATCACTTACATCGACGGCGAAAAGGGCATTCTTCGCTACCGCGGCATTCCGATCCAGGAATTCGTCGAGCATCCCAACTTTGTTGAAGTCGCCTGGCTGCTTATTTTCGGGCGTTTGCCGAAAAAGGCGGAATTGGCTCGCTTCAGCATGCGCCTGACGGACAACGCCCATCTGCATGAGGCGATGAAGCACAACTTCGAGGGCTTCCCGGCCACGGCGCAACCGATGGCCATTACCTCCGCCATGATAAATACCATTGGCTGTTTCCATTCGGAGTTATTTCTGCCGCGTGATGATCAGGAGACCGAGGAAGCGGCGGCCCGGTTAATCAGTAAAATCCGAACCATCGCGGCCTTCACCTATCGGAAGGTGCGCGGCTTGCCCTACATTTACGCCAATCCCCGCTTGCGCTATTGCGCCAATCTCCTGCACATGATGTTTTCCATGCCGTATGACGAACATGTCATCGACAAAGAGATTGAAGACGCCATGAACCTGATTTTCATCCTGCACGCGGATCATGAGCAGAACTGTTCGACCAGCACCGTGCGGATGGTCGGCTCCAGTCAGGCGAATCTGTTCGCCAGCTGCGCCGCCGGGGTCTGCGCTCTCTGGGGGCCACGGCATGGTGGGGCCAATGTAGCCGTGCTGGAAATGCTGGAACGCATCCATCAGGGCGGTCTGACCGCGGAAAAGTATATCGAACTGGCCAAACATAAAGACAGTGACGTGCGACTGATGGGCTTTGGCCATCGGGTATACAAAAATTATGATCCGCGGGCCAGAATCCTGCAGAAGACCTGCGAGAAGGTGCTCAAAAAGCTGAAGATAAAGGATCCGCTGCTGGATATCGCGCGGAAACTGGAAGAGCTGGCGCTGAACGATTCGTATTTTGTGGAGCGCAAACTCTATCCCAATGTGGACTTTTACAGCGGCATTATTCTTCGCGCGGTGGGTATTCCCACCAACATGTTCACCGTCATGTTCGTCATCGGGCGGCTGCCGGGTTGGATCGCGCACTGGAAAGAGCAGCACGATGATCCGACCACGAAAATCGCCCGTCCGCGGCAAATTTACACCGGCCTCGTCAATCAGCATTATGTGCCACTGGATCAACGGTGAACGCACCCGTCATCCGGCCGGCGGAAGGGGCCGGGGTCAAACTTCTCCGTGCGGGGGTGAGTGGCGCGGGCGGCGGACCGCGGCCCAAGGGGCGTTGTACATTTCCCGCGCCAGCTCCAGATCGCCGGGAAGTTCATGGGCCAGCGCCGCCACCGCGGGATGATTCGGCCCCGGCGGCCCGGCGTGGCCCGACTGTTTAAGATTGGCGCGGGCGAAGCTGGAGAGCAGCGCCGGCCGGGCCAGGGTAAGCATGTCGGCGAAAATCGCATCGCCCTGCTGAAGCACCCGACGAACCCGCGTGGCATCCTGCCGCAGCGGATGGCCGCTGAACCCAAAGTAGCATAGTACGGTCGGTCGGCCGCCCCGGGCGCGGAGGGATTCGAATTGCCCCAACTTTTCCAGCGCCGCAGCGTCGGTTAAACGGGATCCGGGCCAGGCCCAGGAAAACATAAAACTCTCGATCACCAGGCTGTCCGCCAAGGCCTGAGCACGCGGGTCGCATTCGCCGTTGATGACCAACCAGAAATATTTTCCGGCGGGGCTGGCGCTCTGACCGCGTTGGCGCAGGTGACGGGTTAAATCATAGAATGCTTCGGTATAAACCTCCACCGGGCAATTCTTATAGTGGCCGGTGTCGTCAAGCACCAGCCACGGCAGGGCTTGGCCGCAGCGGCCTGGAATGAAATTATCCAGATAAACGCCGTCAAAACGTCCGTCCTGCGCCACGGCCTGGATACCCCGGGCCACCGCTTCCTGGTAATGGGCCACCGACGGCGCGGTGCGCTGCCAGCCCGGCATGTAGTTGGGATCATCAAACGGGCGGCGGGGCTGCCCCGCGGTGCTGTAAAGTATCCACTCCGGGTGGCCCTGCAAGTTCACCTGGCGCCAGAACGGATTCTGTTCGGCGGAAGCGCGGGCGGGACTGCCGCCCTTCCAGCCGGGCGCATCGGGCGGCAGTTGCGCCAGGAGTGGCGCTTTATAAATGGATATATAAAGCAACCTCAACCCGCCGCCGCGGCCAAAATCGGCCAGCAATTGCGGGCAGGCCTCGGGGCAACTTACCACCAGCATTTGATCGGCACGGAACAGCCGCCGCAGCGCTGCCTCCGGCTCTCCGGTCTGGAACCAGAAATAGCAGATATCGATTTCGCGCAGACGGCTTGGGACATCGGCCATCACCCATACTCCCACCATACCATTCCAGATGGATTATGGCCGCCGAAGCGGAGAAAAGTCTTTAGCAGATCCAGGAAAAAATTTCGCAGTTCCGGCGGCATCGGGGCGGAAGCGCGGGCGTCGAAAACCCGATGTCCCGGCGGCTATCGGGACGCCTCGGAAAATCCCGCCACCTCGTTCCGGCTCGGTCGGGACCGAGCCGGGGCGTCGGATCAACATTGGTATACACCAAAACGGTGCGCGGTCTCGTACAGCGCTAGAACGTTGGCCAAAGGCGAGTTGTCCTGCAACAGGTGGGTCGGTGAACAGCAATAGCCGCCGCCGGGCATCATCGTCACCAGGGTCTGGCGGACCATCTCGGCGGTTTGTTCCGGGGTTCCGAACGCGACCGGCCCGGCGGTGGAAATGCATCCATGGAACATGAGGCGGTCTCCAAACCGCGATTTCAGATAGGACGGCGCCATGTTCACCGCCTCCGGCTGCAGCGTGTCCACGGCCGTGATTCCCATTTCCACGAAATCGTCAAACGCCCAGGAGCTGGAGCCGCAGGAATGAATCATCACCGGCGTGGCATATTGCCGGGCCAAATCCACAAAATGCTGATGCCGCGGACGCAGCAACTGGCGAAACATCCCTGGACTGATTAAAGGGCCGCGCTGCGATCCTAAGTCTTCGCCTATCCACACCAGGTCGATCCGCCCCTCGGCGGCCTGCAGGGTGCGCCGCGTGACCTCGTAGAGAAGTGCCAGCCGCCGATCAATCAAACGCAGGGCCGGTTCATATTCCTCCGCCAAATCCAGCATTTGCTGCTCCACTCCGCGCACGAACCCATAGGAGTTCATGATATCCACCAGCCCCGGGCCGCCGGTATAGATGAACCTGTCGGCATATTGCCGGCAGCCGGTGCGCACCGTTTCATAATCAAAGTCGTCCGGCGACGGCAGCGGCCAGTTGGCAATCGTTTCACCGTCCGCGTCCGCCAGGGGAAAATCACAGAAGTCCCAATAACCCCCGGAACGATGTTCGATCCATTTCGACCGTGCCCCCCAGATGGGGTCCACGTTCCGCCCGGGTAGCTCCGGATGCAGCCGCTGGCCCTTATACGCCGCCCCGACTCCGCGGAAATCCACGCCTAACGCCTGCAACAGCCCCTCTGCGTCGGTCGGCGCAAGCCCGAAATGTTCCTTCAAACGCCGGTCAATCCCGGCATTGGCGCCGTAATCCAAGGGAACCCGGTCCGGCTCTTGGTGGCGCAACGCCCGTCGCACCCGCTCCCGCGAAGTTAGCCGCCCCGCATCCACCAATGCTTTCGCAGCCATGTTAGCACCTCCAACTTGTAGCGCCGGCTTTCCAACCGGCGGCCGATGTGAGTCCACAGGCCGGAAATCCGGCGCTACAAAAATTCAACAAATCCGCCGCTTCGGCTGCAACAAGGTCTCGTCCCAAGGCGAGATCTTCAGCGGCAAGCGGCGCCAGTAATACTTCAAGTCGTCGCGCTGCCAATCGGCGTAAATCTCATCCCACGACAACGTGCAGTGCGGCAACAGTGATTTAAACTCCACCTCTTCCGCCAGCGGCTGGTAGCGCACGTCCAGGGAAAGCCGGATCTGCTCCCCGCCTCGGCACGGCAACGCCCGATGCACCGTTAAGCTGGGGAACGTCAACACGTCGCCAGCCGCAAAATCCCCCGCCACCCAATCCTGCTCATACGGACACAACTGCGCCGCAATGCCACCGGCGCCTTTCGCTGTAACCACGGGTATATAACCGACCCGATGGCTGCGGCGGCAAACCATTAACGCCCCCAATCGGCGCGGGCAAGCCCCCAGGGGAAACCAGGCTGTCCAGGTATTTTTTGTTCCTTGAATCAGCGGGAAATCCTGGTGGGGCGGGGTGGGCGTCATACATGGATGGGACGTAATCATGCGGGCAATATGGCGCGGGTGCACCAACACCTCGCCGCCAAACAGCGCCCGGTATAGCTCCAGCAGCCGCGGATGATGCGGCAAACGATGCATACTTTCGAGTTTTTGGACATCATGGTAGGCGGCGGTGCTTACGCCGATGTCGGCGCGCATTTCCGCTTCCGGGACCTGATAGAGTGCCGCGGTGTTAATCCAGCCCCCCAGCGAATCCTGGCCGCTCTGACGCCAGCCGTACTTTTCCACCACCGCTAATTCATCGGCACGCACTTGCAGCACCTCCGGCTCCGGCAGAAGGCCGCGCAAGAACAGGTATCCGTCTTCCTGGGCGCGCGCTCGCAAGGCTTTGGCGTCGCCAAGCAGCGCGCTGGAATCGAGAAAGGGTTGGCATTTTTCGTGCATAGGACGCAACCTCCTGCCTGTCTACACCGTTGAGATTATGGTAAAATCGTCGCATATTCCATGGATTTTTGTGCATAAAGATGGATTTCTAAATCATGCCCCGTAAAGTCCAATCCTGGCCGCCCGTCGTGGTCTGGGCCAACTGGGTGCAGTTCGCGCCCGGACAACGCATCGTTCAGACCCGGCGGCAAAGCCGGATGCTGCTCTGGTGTCGCCACGGCGCCGGCACGTTGAAAACGCATGGCCCCGGGTTCGATCTGATACCCGGTCGCTGGCTTCTGTTGCCGTGGGGCACCCCCATGGTTTATCAGGCCCATGCCCAGGCTCCCTTTCTGCTCGCCGGCGTCCATTGGATTCCGCGGCACGACCCGGCCGCGGCGGTGATTTTTGATGTAGCCCACGCCAATGAAAGCCCCTTAAGCAACCTGCCCACCCGGCGGGACGCACCCCTGGCCGACTGGGATAACCAAATCCTGCAGGGGGATGTAAGCCACGCGGAAAGTCTGATCGCTCTTGCGGAATACCTTGTCGCCCGGTTTAACACGGCCCGGCCGACCGCCGGGGATGTGCCGGCCATGCGCAACTTGGCGGCCCTGCTGGTGGAGGAAATCCAGCGCGTTATCGCCCAGGTTTCTTCCACTCCCGCGTCGCCACGCCTGCAAGCCGCCCGCCAGTATGCCGCTCTACACCTGGCCGAGCCACTCAATATTGCACGGCTCGCTAGCGCCGCTGGATGCAGCCGCGCCACCCTGGCCCGTTTGTTCCGTCGCGAAATGCGAACCTCGCCCGCGGCCTGGCTCGCCCGCCTGCGCCTGGAGCGCGCCCGCCATCTGCTGCGCTCCAGCCCTTTACCGATCCACCGCATTGCCCATCGGATCGGCCTGGAAGACCCTTATTACTTTTCCCGCTTCTTTCGCCGCCACATGGGCGTTTCGCCGCGCCGATACCGGGTCACTACCCGCCCCCTGTGATCGAGCCATCCGGCGGTGCGCGCCGGGAACGGTGGGCGGCGATGGAAGTGGCGGTGGACGGCGCGGATGGCCGCTTTTATACAACCGCCGGTTTGCCGGCGCTGGGGTGCCGGCACGAACCCGGCGGCGGGGTAAAAAAGGGGGGGCGTGTATTCAACGCAGATACCACCGCCGACAAGTCGGCGGCTATATGGGACCGGGGCAACGCGTCGCAGATAGGGACGCCGATTTATCAGCCGTAGAGTTTCGAATTGGCATACAACCGCCGGTTTGCCGGCAGGGGTGATGGCTGTTCAAAACACGGCGCCGGGCTAGGAACGCCTGGCCCGATCGCGCAGGACTACACAGCCGGGGCCAAGCACCTGGCGGAATTTTCCGTCGCACACCAGCTTGAAGATGGTTACCCCCGCGAGCGGATCCGGGCAGCGGCGCGGCAGACCGGTGAGCACCGTGCGCGCACCGCTTTGGGTGAATGCCACCGGCAGACCCCGCGTCACGTTGGCGATGTGACGGATTTTGCTGCGAATGCCACCTAATACCAGTTCGCCATTGCCAGGCCAATGCCGACACCAGAAATATGCGGTGCAGCCGGCATCTTTCAGGCTCCAGCTACCCGTCGGCATCCACTCGACCTGGGTGGTATCCACGCGAGTAACGGGACCGTAAAGGGCTTCAGCGTGAGTGTCGATCCATCGGCCAAGGGCGCTCAGGCGCCAGCGGGCTTCCTCGGGCACGGTGCCATCCGCCTTCGGCCCGACGTTCAGCAGTAAATTGCCGTCGTACGCGGTGCACGTCCGCAGCATCTCAAGCACCTCCCGATTGCTGCGCCAGTCGATCGCGCTGGGCATGTAGCCCCACGAGCCGTTGTAGGTCATGCACGCCTCCCAGCCGCGGCCATCCTGGGCTGGCTGAGGCGCAACCTGCTCTTCCGGTGTGTCAAAGTCTTCCGGCAACTGGGAACGGTTATTGATGATTATATGTGGCTGGAGCCGCCGCACCATCGCGTTCATTTTCGCGCTCTCCCAGAGCGCTGGCGTTTTAAGCGGCCAAGGTACATCATACCAGAGAATATCGATACGGCCATAGTTGGTGAGCAGTTCGCGCACCAGCGTCTGCGTGTAAGCGCAGAAACGGCGACGAGCCGCCACATCAGCGGCGCATCGCGCCCCGTCGGGATGGTGCCAATCCATCAGCGAGTAGTAGAGCCCGATCTTTAGATCGAATTCCCGGCAAGCTTCGACATATTCCCGCACCAGATCGCGCCCCGGTCCACACCGCGCCGCGTTATAGTCCGTAGCCTGGGAATCCCACAGGCAGAAGCCTTCGTGATGCTTGGTCGTCAGGACCATATATTTCATCCCCGCTTGGCGGGCCAGCCTCGCCCACTGCCGCATTGGACGCGGCTGCGGTTTCCACGTCGCGGCGTACCGCTCGTATTCGCGCCGCGGTATTCGTTCCCGGTTCATCACCCATTCGTGCCGGCCCATCTGGGAATAGAGACCCCAGTGGACAAACATTCCAAACCGAGCGTCCCGCCACCACCGCATCCGGCGCAATCGGTCTGCTATCTCAGCCTGCTTTCTTGCCATTCGCCGGCTCCTACGTAAAAATTCTCCGATGAACCAATAATAAAGCGTTCTTTTGAAGGCCTCAATCCCGGGTGGTGTGGTGCAACTTGCGGCGCCAAGGTGCGTTGGTAAATAGGGCGCTTGTTTTTACCCTTTAAATCAGCGACCATGGACGCGTGATGACTGACCAGCCGGACCATGCCGACGACCATGTAATTCAAGCCTACGGCCTCGAAAAACGCTATTCTATCGGCGATTCTGAAGTGCGGGCGCTGGATGCGGTCAGCGTGCAGGTTCGCCGGGGCGAAATGCTGGCGATCACCGGTCCCTCCGGAAGCGGTAAATCCACCCTGATGAATATCCTCGGCTGCCTGGACAGCCCGGATGCGGGAACCTATCTACTGGATGGTGATGATGTGGCGAAACTTTCCGGGGACCGCCTGGCTGCGATCCGCAATCGAAAAATTGGCTTTGTATTTCAAAATTTCAATCTGCTGCCGCGGTTGTCGGCGTTGGAGAACGTGGAGTTGCCGCTGCTGTATTCGGCGCATCGGGACGCTAAAACCGTCGCGCGTAAGGCCTTGGAAAGCGTAGGTCTGGGCAATCGTTTGCACCATGAGACCAATCAGCTCTCCGGCGGACAGTTGCAGCGCGTGGCCATCGCCCGGGCCATGGTGACGAACCCGGCGATTATTCTGGCCGATGAGCCAACCGGGAACTTGGATTCCCACGCGGGCGGGGAAATTATGGAGCTTTTTCACAGCCTCAACGCGCAGGGGCGGACTATCATTATTGTCACGCACGACCCGTCGGTGGCGCGACACTGCCGGGGCGAAGTGCGGATCAGCGATGGTAAGATCGTGGCGACGGTGCGGCACAACCCGGTCGCGCGCGCCGGCGCCGCGGAAGCGAGCCTGAATGGGCACGGCGACGTAGAGGCTGAGGTTCTAGGTTCCAGGTTTTAGGTGCTGGAAGTCCGGAAGGCGCTAATGAATAAAAAGTGGATAGTCAGTGGCTTGGTGGTGTTGGCGGCGGCAGGCGCCGGTATCGCGGCGTACCACCATTACCATGCCACCGATGCTCCGGCCGCCAAGCTCGCCACCGCCCGGGTCAGGAAAGGAACCCTGGCGGTGCACGTTTACGCCACGGGAACCGTGCAGGCCAACCGGACGGTGGATATTAAGTGCCTGGCGGGCGGCGAGATTCTGAAAATGCCCTTTCATATCGGCGACATCGTGAAAAAAGGACAGGTGGTGCTCCAAGTGGATCCGACGCTGGAAAAGCAGGCCGTGGCGATCGCCCAACAAGACCTGGCCCAAGCTCAACTCGCCTTGCAAACGGCCCAGCTGAATTATCGGATCGCCCGGGAGAATCTCGAAATCGCGCGACAGACCGACGCCGCCAACCTGCTCTCCGCCCAGGCCCAGGTCGCCAACGATCGCCTGAATGTCCAGCGGGATCTAGCCCTGCTGCAAAAAAATGTGCTTCCCCAACAGACCTATGACAATGACAAGACCACGCTGATCCAGGACCAGCAGGCCGAAAAAAGGGACCAGATTCAAATCGCCCAGCTGAAAACGCAGGCTTTGCAGGTTCAACTCCAGAAACTGAACGTCCAGTCCGACCAGGTCGCCGTCGAAAGCAAGCAAGCCAGTCTCGGGCAGGCGGAAACCAATCTTTCTTACACCACCGTCCACGCGCCGATCAATGGTGTCGTCTCCAATAAGCAGGTCCAGCCCGGGCAGATCATCGCTTCCGCCGTGACCAACGTCGGCGGCGGTACGGTGGTTATGACCCTCGTGGATCTGTCCCATATTTTTGTCAACGCCACCATCAATGAAAGTGACATCAATCACCTGCACCGGGGCGACTTCGTGCGCGTCACGGCGCCGGGGGCGCCCGGCAAGGTCTTCCACGGTCGCGTGGAAAGCATATTTCCCGTTTCCATCCAGGATCAAAACAGCAACAGTAACTCGGCCAACGCCAGCGCCACCAACATGGTCACCTTTGAGGCGAAAATCGAGGTGTTGGGAAAGGAAAAAAAGTGGCTCCGCCCCGGCATGACCGCGGATGTGGATATTTTCGCCGACACGCTCCACAACGTGCTGTACCTTCCGTTGCAGGCGGTGGTGGTCCAGAACGGGCTGGATACCGTCACCGTGATTAAGCCGGACGGGGATGCCGTAACCACTACCGTCACCCTCGGTCAGCGCAACGACACCGACTGGCAGGTTATCAGCGGCTTAAAAGAAGGCCAGAAGGTTCAGGTGCATCTGGGGGGAGCGGATACCATGTGGACACCCTGGAAGCATTAAAGGGCCGGCCATGCTTTTGTGGACTACCATCAAGTTGGCTTTGCGCAGCATGTTGGCGAACAAGTTGCGGGCCATCCTGACCATGCTGGGTATGATTATCGGCGTGGCGGCCGTGGTCGCCATGATGGCCCTGGGCAATGGTGTACGGCAAAGCATCCTGAATCGGATCTCCCGCATGGGCAAAAACACCATCATGATTTTCCCGCATAGTCCCACGATTCCTCCGGTGCTCAACGGGCAGCCTTTACCGTTAACCCTGGGCGACGCCCGGTCCATCCTTGGCATTCGCGGGGTCAAGCGTGTCTCGCCGGTGGTCGCCCAGTTTGAACCCGTCAAGTGGGAGGCCGATTTTACCCGCTGTAATGTCATCGGCATCGCGCCCACCTGGCTGAAAATCCATAATTTTCAGATTCAAAACGGCCGGAATATCAATGACTTCGACGTGCGGGACCTGGCTTCCGTGGCGGTGATTGGTCCGGAAACCGCCTCCCGCCTGTTTGGATCCATGGACCCCCTGGGCCGGAAAATCACGGTGGGAACCGTACGTTTCCAGGTGATTGGGGTGCTGGTGGCCAAGGGCCGTCAGGGCTGGTATGATCCCGATAATCAGATTCTTATTCCTTATACCACCGCCATGACCGATTTGTTCGGCCGCACGGTGGCGCTCAACAATATCAGCATCCAGGTCGATCACATGGCGGATCTGCAGCGCGTCCAGATCGCCTGCGAACATCGGTTGCGCCAACGCCACGATCTCATCGCCGGGGATACCGATGATTTCTGGATCTCCAACCAGATACGGATTATTCAGATCGCCAACCGCATCGGCGGAACCATTACCTGGTTTCTCGGCTCCGTGGCGGGTATCGCCCTGCTGGTCGGCGGCATCGGTATCATGAATATCATGCTGGTGACGGTCACGGAACGCACGCGCGAGATCGGCATTCGCAAAGCCATCGGGGCGCGCCAGCGCGACATCCTGCGCCAGTTCCTGGTCGAAGCGGCGCTGATCAGCCTGCTGGGCGGCCTGATCGGGGCCGGGGCGGGGGTCGTGGTCTCCCATTACGTGCATATTCCCCGCTGGCATACGCCCGGCCGGGTGGAGCCGTCGATGGTGCTTCTGGCGCTGTCCATTTCCGCGGCCATTGGCATTTTCTTCGGCTATTATCCGGCGCGGCGGGCCGCCCGCCTGAATCCTATTGAGGCGCTGCGACATGAGTAACGCCTGGCGCCCCCGCGTAAATAACCCCCGCGAGCAGACCGGGAGTGGTGTGCCCCATGGCAAGTCCACCCGCGGTCCTCAAGGCCGTTCCGCCTGCCCCCGCGGATATTTTCCAGAGGCGGGTCTTCGACCCGCGGAGTATGAAAATGGTTGTAACGCAGGCGTCGGGCCGGCCCGTGCGCGCCAGTCGCCACAGTTTACCCACTGCCGCGGGGCGACTCGCTGCGGCGCGATGCCCGCCCCCCCTTTTCAGAACAGTTCGACGGGCGCCCGCGGAGTGACGCGGCGCATTGCCGGGGCGCTGGCGTTCCTGGCCCTGGCCACGCTGGCCGGCTGCGGCTCCATCCATAGCGGCGGCTACGAAAATTACATGCACGCCGCGCTGGAGCATCAGATTATGACCCAGGCGGGGCTGGCGGCCGCCAGGCGCAACGCCGCCCCCGCCGCACTGGATCCGCCGCCCGGGGCCAACGCCGATCCTCCCGCACTATCCGCCGGACCACTGCAATTATCGTTGCACCAGGCCGTCATTATGGGATTGACCAACAATCCGTCCCTGGTGGTGCAACGATTTTCACCCGCCATCGCCCAACTGGCCGTCGTGGCGCAGCGCGGCGTCTTTGATCCGGTGTTAACGGCCCAAGCCACCGCCGGGAAAAGCCGCCTCCCGGGCAGCGGAGCCTCCGACACGGAAGCCGCCCAGGCCGGCGTCGCCGAAAACCTGCCCACTGGAACGAGCATCCAGGCCGGCGTTAATACCAACTTCAGCGACATGGAAGGCTCCGGCGCCGGCCAAAGCGTCAGCACAGGTGCTTCCCTGACGGTGACCCAGGCCCTGCTGCAAGGCGCCAGCTTGCGGGTTAATCTGGCTGCCATTCGTGAGGCCCAGATCGGCCGACGCATTTCCGATTATGAGTTGCGGGGCGTGGCCCAATCCATCACCTACCAGGTGGTGCAAGCCTATTGGGCCTACGCCCAAGCCCGCCAGAACGTGGCGATTTTGCGCCGTGCCGTTACCGTGGCCAAGGAACAGGAACATCAGACGCGGGAACTCATACGGGTAGGTCGCACGGCGGCCTCCGAACTGCCCGCCGCCGCGGCGGAGGTGGCCACGAATCGCGAGCAGCTCATCGCCGCCCAGGGCGAACTGCGTATCGCCCGTCTGACGCTGCTGAGTTTGATTATTCCTGCCGGCGGAAAATTTTGGACCGGCCAAATCCATCTGCTCAACCAACCCCGCGCCCCTAAGCCCCACGTTTCGGCGCGCCTGTCGGCGCATGCCGCCCTGGCCTTGCGCCTGAGCCCGCTGCTGAATGAAGCCCGCCTCCAGATTGAAGACGGCCAACTGCAAGTCGTGCAGACCCGCGACGGCTTGCTGCCCAAATTAGACCTGTTCCTTACCCTCGGCCAAACCGGTTACTCGGCCGCGTTTTCGCGGTCGGTATCCAATTTGGCCGTGGCTGGCGGCTATTCGGTGTTTGGCGGCCTGCAGTTCAGTCATCCGATTTTTAATCGCACCGCCGAGGCCAACTATCAGAGCGCGGAATTGGGACGCGATGCGGACGAAGCCGCCCTGGCCAATTTGGTGCGCACAGTGGAACTGAGCGTCCGCACCGCCTACATCCAAATGCAAACGGCCCGCCAGGAAATCGTGGCCACCCGGGCCACCCGCCGCGCCCAGGCCGAAGCTCTGCGTGCCACCACCGCCCAATTCCAGGCGGGAACCACCACTTCCCTGCAGGTGGCGCTGGCGCAAAATAATTTACTCGCCGCTCAATTAGCCGAAGTCCAGGCTGTGGTCAGTTTTCTGGATGCCGAGGCGCAGCTTTATCTGCAGGAAGGCTCCATTCTCCAACGCCTCAGCGTCCAGGCGCCGGGCGCTGTTCCGATCAAGCCGATCGGTCCGGCCTGGCTGCGCCGCTGGCCGGACGGCGGACGTTCACCGTAACCGCCTCGAAAATGGCCACGCCTCCTTCATAGCCTGGAAGTCGCCCGCGGCGACCTTATATTTTCATGCTGGGATTGTCCCCGATGGCTTGACAATCGCTGCTGACGCAATAGAATTGTTTGTATGGTATCCATCAGACGAAAGAAGGTCGCTATGACAACGCATGACGCACGCAAAAAGCTTCAGCCCGAAAGGCAAAATCAACCGCCGGAACCGGTGGAATGCAACCCCGCACAAGTGCGTAATTTATCCGATTTAGGGCGACTGGTTCGTCGGTTTCGCTTGGGCAAGGGCTTGACCTTGGACCAACTTGCCGCGAGCACGGGCATCAGCAAGCCTTATTTGTCAAATATCGAAACCGCTCGCCTGATCGGGCCGCCGTCACCAGAAAAGCTGGTCCGCCTGGAACGGGCGTTGGAGCTTACGCCGGGAGGTCTTGTGGAACTGGCGGATTGGTTACGAACCCCGCCCTCAGTGCGGGCGCGATTCATCATGCGGTCCGCAGGTGGCAATCAAGAGGCCGCGGTTGGCACGGAATTTACGGATGTTAGCCGCGAAATACCTGAAAAACGCGAAGGCAAGACCGGGGTTGCGGACGCTGAAACGCTACCCAGGCGCTCCGACGGGGCGATCAACCTCGACGAGTTGCTGAAAAGGGGTTCGAAGAGTGCCGGGAGCAGACCCGCCGCCGCGGCAGTCGAGGTCCAGGGCCGGGCGGGTTTCGTGCCGCTGACGTCCATACCGCTGATTAACCGGGTGGCCGCGGGCAAACCGGCGGAATTCACCGATCTGGATTACCCCGTCGGTATCGCGGACCAGCAGGTGGTCGGGCCGGCGGTCTTGCCGGATCAACCGGAAGGCGCGTCCGCAGCCGAAGGCTTGTTGGCCCTGCGGGTGGATGGCGACTCCATGGCGCCGCAATATATGGCGGGCGACATTGTCGTGTTTTCCAGCCGCACGGTGCCGCGCGACGGCGATGACTGCCTAATTCGCCTGGATGAAGCGGCAAATTTCGCGACCACTTTCAAACGTATTCGCTTTTTGGCCGCGGACCAGGCCACGGCCAGCCCGGGCGGGCAGCCGCCGGATGCCGGCGGCGAACTGTTATTGCAACCGCTGAATCCCCGGCATGAATCCCGCACGGTGCCGCGCACGAAAATCACGGCTTTGTTCCCGGCTTTATGGCGCATCACGCCCACGGCGCCGCGCCGCAGCAGCCCGTGCGGGGAACCTTCGCCCGGGGGCGAAAGGAACGCGCCGCCATCCGGCGCCACCCGCTCGGCAGGAGAAGTTCAATCCGAAACTTCAACTTTTTCGCTGGAGAACGATTAGGCGGGAATAATGCGGATTGAATGCGTTGGCGGGCAGGGTCGTCACCCGCGGCAGCGCTGAAGCTCCGCCACGGCGCGGGCTAAGCCGCGAGTCGCCGCCATGAGACCGCTAGGCGACTCGCCCAAGGTCGCCATAGCGACTCCCCGACCTACCGGCCACGGGTGGGAGCGGCTTAGCCTGCTCAGCCGGAGCCGAGTTGCCGCGCTGCGGAAAGGTAATGGCGGTAATTGGCAAGCATTTCCGCCAGGGAATCTCCGCCGAATTTTTCGACCATGGCCCGGGCAATTTCAAACGCGACCACGTTTTCCACCACCACCCCGGCGGCGGGTACGGCACACACGTCGCTACGCTCATAGGCCGCCTGGGCGGCGCTGTGATTGGTCAAATCCACCGTGGGCATGGGCTTTTTGAGCAACGTGCTGATCGGCTTCATCGCGGCGCGGACCACCACCGGCTGACCGTTGGTCATACCGCCTTCCAATCCGCCGGCGTTATTGGTTTGGCGCATAAAGCCCAGGGCCGGCGTGTCGCGGCGGGCGGCGTCGTAGATTATCGGATCATGCACCAGGGACCCGGTGAGTTGGGCCATCCGGAAGCCCAGGCCGATCTCAACGCCTTTGATCGCCTGGATGCCCATTACCGCCCCGGCGATGCGGCTGTCCAGTTTCCAGTCCCAGTGGGCACAGCTGCCCAAACCGATGGGGCAGCCGTAGACACGGGTTTCGACGATACCACCGAGCGTGTCGCCTTGCGCCTTGGCCGCCTGGATCTGCTCGATCATACCGGCCGAAGCGGCGGGATCCGGGCAGTAGACTTCGCTGGCTGCGGCGGCAGAACGCAACGTTTCAGGCGCGGCATCGGGTGCGACGTTGGCGGCCACCGTGCCGATCTGCACCACCCATCCCACTACCGTGACCGCGAATTGGTCCAGCAGACATCGGGCGATGGCGCCGGCGGCGACGCGGCTGGCGGTCTCCCGCGCGCTGGCCCGTTCCAGTGTTTCCCGGCAATCGGTGGTCAGCCATTTTATCGCCCCCGCCAGATCCGCATGGCCCGGACGCGGTTTTACCAGCGCGGGGGTTGCATCGAGGCGGCTGTCCTGGTTGAGTATTTGGACCGCCACCGGCGAACCGATGGTGCGGCCGCGGCGCACGCCGGCCAGAAGCTGGACCGCATCGGATTCCAGCCGCTGGCGGGCGCCGCGGCCATAGCCGCCCTGCCGCCGCCGCAATTCGCCGTTGATGAAATCGAGATTCAACGGCACGCCCGCCGGTAGGCCCTCCATCAGGCATAGCAGGGCCGGCCCGTGGGATTCACCGGCGGTTCGATAGCTTAAGGTCGCCATGCGGTGCATTGTACCGCCGGGAGGCGGTCCAGGTAACAGGTTGCGTAACCATTCACGGGCCGGAAGGGTCAGGTGCAGTCCGGGAACGGTGGCCAGGTTGACAGCCGCCGGGGATATGATACCCTGACGGGCCGTGGTTGTATCGCGGTTTTTTAAAGGAAACGCAATGACTACCGCCGCCCTGAGCCAATTGACCGAGGCGATTAAAAGCGGCAATCGCAAGCAGGCCACCGCCTTGACCAGTCAGGCCATCTCCGCCGGCACCCCGGCCCGGGAAATTCTCGACGCCATGGTGGCGGCGATGGATGAGGTGGGCCGCCGGTTTAAATGCAACGAGATTTTCGTGCCGGAAATGCTGATCGCCGCCCGGGCCATGAAAGAGGCTCTGGCGCTGTTGGAGCCGGTTTTGGTGAAAGCGGGCATTCGGCCCACCCATACGGCCGTCATCGGGACTGTCCAGGGCGACCTGCACGATATCGGCAAGAATCTGGTGGCCATGATGTGGAAAGGCGCCAATTTCAATGTGATCGACCTGGGTTCCAACGTGGCGCCGGATAAATTCGTCGCCGCGGCCCGCGAACATCAGGCCAATGTGGTAGGACTCTCGGCCCTGCTGACGACCACCATGCCCGCGATGAAGACCACCATCGACGCGATTCACGCCGCAGGCCTGAACCAGATCAAGGTGGTGATTGGCGGGGCGCCCATCACACAGGCTTTTGCCGATGAAATCGGCGCGGATGGTTATGCCGCGGAAGCGGCCAGTGCGGTGGAAGTGGCGCGGAAATTGGTGGCAGCCTGAAGCGAATGAATGCTCAGCCTTCTATCAGCGCCGCGCCGGCGACGCGGCGGATTGCCACGGATCTAACCATCATCGGCGAACGGATCAACCCCGGATTCGCCAAGTCACGGGAGTTGCTGGAGCGGCAGGATCTGGCCGGTCTGCAGGCCTTGGCGCAGGCGCAGGTTCAGAAAGGCTGCCAGTATCTGACCATCAACGTCGGGGAAAAGGCCGGCCAGGACCCCCACTTCCTGGTGGAGCTGATTCGGGCGGTCCAGGCGGTGGTGGATGTACCGCTGTCTTTCGATTATCCGCATGAATCCGTTCAGGAAACATGCCTGAAAACGTACGATGCCGCCAAGGCCCGCGGCCGCAAGCCCATTGTCAATTCCGTTTCCGAACTGCGCTGGGAAATGCTGGAGGTGTTGAAAATTCAGCCCGCGAAAGTGGTGCTGATGGCCTCGGAGCGCAAAGAAAACGGCCGGGAAGTTGCCAACGACACCGCCGCGGCGATTGCCCAAACCGCCCACCGCATGGTGCGGCGGATGCTGCAGGATGGTTATGGATTAACGCCGGACGATCTGTTGGTGGATGTTTCTCTGTGCCCCATCGCCACCGATACGGAAGGTCTGATTCGCCGCGCGGTGGAGGCGATTCGCCTGTTGCACGCCGACCCGATGCTGCACGGCGTGCACCGGCTGGTGGGCCTATCCAATCTGGGCATTATGCTGCCGAAGCTGGCGCTCGACGGTGGCGCGCTTCCCACGCGCATTGAGTCGTCGTTCCTGACCCTGACCATGCCTTGCGGTCTGGACACCATTTTGGGCACGCCGGGCCGCGACTATCAGTTGTTGCCGCCCGAGGACTTCGTTTTTAAGGGCTTTCAGGAGGCCATCCAGCTGGAAGGCACCGAGGCCCTGCTGCGCGTCCGGCAGCTCTACCGGAAAGATGATTAATGGCCGCTTTTCGCCTGGTCGTGGACAGTTATTTTGACGGCGCCGCGTATCATGCCGCCGGCCCTTATGCCATGGATATGGTCGATGGCGTGATTCAGGGCGTTGCCGCGGCTCCGCCGGATGAAAACGCCGCGGTCGCGGTCGCGGCGCCTGGGGACGCCTCCGCCGCCCCTGCCGCCGGCGCCCTGCGTGCTCCGTTCGCCATGCCGGGATTGGTGGAATCGCATTGCCATTTGTTTCTCGATGGCGCCGAGCTGAATGTTCAGGTGCGCAAGGCCTATTTAAAGGCGCCGCTGCCCGAAATGATGGCGGTGGCTTGGCGGAATCTGCAGGCGAATCTGGCCGCGGGAATCACGCTGATTCGGGACGCCGGCGATTTTTACGGCGTCAACACGCACCTTAAACAGAACCTGCGCCGCCATCTGGGCCTGAAACCCGAATTGCGCAGTGCCGGCCGCGGTCTTCGCAAGGCGGGCCAATACGGCGGTTTTATCGGTGTGCCGATCACCGATACCGCCGGGATTGTCCCGGCGATCCACGGCGTGGCGCCGGAAGCGGACGATCTGAAAATTCTGCTGACCGGCATTATCGACTTTGAGCATGGCCGGATGAAAGGCCCGGTGCAGTTTAACCTGGATGAGACGCGCCTGATTGTGGAAACCGCCCGCCAGCTGCGGCTGCACACCTTTGCCCATTGCAGCGGGCCGGAGGGCCTGCAGGTCGCCGCCGCAGCCGGCATCCATTCCATTGAGCACGGCTTTTTCATGTCGCCGGATATCCTGAAAATGATGGCGGATAAACAAATAGCCTGGGATCCCACGTTTGCCCCCGTCTATTTCCAATTCGCGCGGCCGGAACTGGCCGGCTGGAATGCCGAGACCGTGCGCCGGTTGGATGGAATCCTCAAGCAGCACTTTGAAATGGCGGCCCTGGCCGATGAACTAGGCGTACCCCTGCTGGCAGGCTCGGATGCCGGCAGTTACGGCGTGGCGCATGGAACCGGATTGATCGATGAGCTGTTTTTCCTGCGGCAGGCCGGTCTAAGCATGGAAAAGGTATTGGCCGCGGCGACCTCCACGCCGCGTCGCTTGTGGGGCGCGGCGCCGGCGAATATCGCGGCGGGGCAGCCGGCGGATCTGCTTATCCTGGCGGGCAGCCCCTTTGACGATCCCGAGTTTTTACGCCAGGCGAAAGCCATTTATCGCGGCGGCGAGCTGTTTGAACTCCAGCCGGCGGCCGCCAGCGCCGCGTAAGGGCTTCCGGAAGCGCCCGAGCGCTGGATGCTGGTGCTTTGTCAATCGATAAATTTCTGGTGGGAGAAAGAGCCCCAGACTCGCCCCCGAACCCCAAGCACCGGGCTTCAGCTCGGTGAACGGCGGCGGCCGGGGTACCCGAAAAATAAGTGGCGACAGAGCGCTGGTCCGGTGGCGGGCGCACGCCGCTGGAGAAGTTCCTGATTTTCCGGATCACATAACCTTCCCTTTTCGAGGTGGCCGATGCACTACGTGATTCAGCGAACCGCCGTCAAGCCCGCTTTGCGGGGCGCCTGGGATGATCCCATCTGGGCGTCAGCCCCCATTTTGGCGGTGGATCAATTCCACTCCCGCGGCAGCGGACATCACCCCGTCACCAGGGCCAAGCTGCTGTACGATGCGGAAGGTTTGTACGTTATTTTCGATGTGCAGGACCGCTACGTGCAATGCGTGAACACGCAGCCGCAATCATCCGTCTGCCAGGACAGTTGTGTGGAATTTTTTGTGCAGCCCCGCCCGCCTGGCGCGTATTTCAACTTTGAAATCAACTGTGGCGGCACGCCGCTGGTCCATTACATGGAAGATTGGCAAAGAATTCCCGGCCGCGGTTTTAAGAAATTCACGCCCCTACCCGCGGACTTGCTGGATCGCCTGCGGATTTATCACAGCCTGCCCCAACGGATTCAGCCGGAGCGGCCGGAGCCGGTCCACTGGCGGATCGAATATGTCATCCCGTTTAAACTTTTTGAACATTACTTAGGACCCCTGGGCAACCCGGCCGGCCAGGTCTGGCGGGCCAATCTTTACAAATGCGCCGATAAGACCTCCCACCCCCATTGGGCGAGTTGGTCGCCGATTACCGGCGAGTTGAATTTCCACCAGCCGCAATATTTTGGCACGCTCGAATTCGCCGCATAGGTCGAAACGCCCGGCGGCACGTCGCGCCTGAGGGGGGGGCCGGCACCGCGTTGCAACGCGGTGCCGGGAGGACGCGCGGGATTACGGTCGTGCCGCGGGCTGGCGTAGGATGCCTGCGTCCCGGGGTGCTACCGTTCACCGGGATAAATCCCGGTGCTCCGGAGGTACCGTGCATCGTGCTCGTGGAACGTGCACTGTGTCGCGCCCGAAATGAAAGCACCGCGTTTCAACGCGGTGAACCGATGAGGACGGTTTCAGGTTCCAGATTTCCCGGATTGGCGGTCCAGGCAAAGCGCCACGGCCAGCACTGCGTTTCAACGCGGTGCAGAATGGCCGCCGGGCTTCTCGCGGCGCGGCGGCATGGTTAAAATCCGCTTTTAGCCGCGTGATCGACAATCCCGGCGGGCGGGATGGAAATTATGGATCAGCGTTGGCCAACCTGGATTCACGGACCGATCACCCGCCTGCTGGCGGCGCTGGGCTTATCCGCAACACCGCGGAGTCCCCAACTGCTTTTACAAGCCAGTTCCTTTCGCACGTTGTTGGAGCACCTGGAGCACCCGCTGCTGATTCTGGATGCAGCGGGGCGGGTGGCCCTGGCCAACGCCCGCGCCAGCGAACTGCTCGCCGCAGGGGCCGCGGGGTGGGCCGACTTTCTGGCCCAGCCGGCCGTAGCGGAAATGTTGGCGGCGGCGCGCCGCGGGGTGGTTCCGCCGCGGCGGCAGATCCGCCTTTCCGTCGCCGGCCATCCCCGTATGGTCCAGCTGTCCGTGGCGCCGGTGCGCCCTGCCGCAGAAGCGGCCGAATTTTGGGCCCGCCCCCGGCCCGGCGTGCCGGCGCCCCGCGGCGCCGCCCGCGCCAGGCGCGGAACATCCGCGACCCGCTTCCCCTGCGTGGCGCCGCCGGAGGTGTTTCTGGGCATTCTGCTGCTGATGGAAGACCAGACGGAGTTGCTGCAAAGTATGCAGATCAAGGCCGATTTCGCCGCCAACGCCAGCCACGAATTGCGCACCCCCTTGGCCAGTATTCGCGCCGCGGTGGAAACCATGCGCAGCAGCGGTCTGCACGACCGGGCCGTCGCGGAACGCTGCCTGGGGATCATCGGCGGGCATGTACGGCGGCTGCAGCTGCTGGTGCAGGATCTGCTAGATTTGTCGCGCACCGAAGACTCCCGCGCCATCCTGCACCTGGAGCCGATCGATCTGGCCGAACTGCGCGACGCCATGCTGGGCCTGTTCGGCGCCAGCGCCCAGGAAAAGCATCTCGAGCTGCGCTTTCCCAGCGCCCTGGACGTCAAAACCATTACCGCCGACGAGCGCCTGATCATCCTGATTCTTAAAAACCTGTTGGATAACAGCCTTAAATTCACCTCGTCCGGCTGGGTGGAGGTGCGCTGGTCGCGGCGGGGGACGGCCACGGTGCTGCAGGTGCGGGACACCGGCTGCGGCATCCCCCCGGAGGATATCGGCCGGGTATTCGAACGCTTCTACACGGTCAATCGCAGCCGCGGCGGCGCGGACCGCGGAACGGGGCTGGGCCTGGCCATCGTCAAACATGCCGTGGCCGCATTGGGCGGAGTGGTGGAACTGGAAAGCACGCCCGGCGTCGGCACCACCGTGCGCTGCGTCTGGCCGGTTCCCCCGCGCGCGGAATCTCCCGCCGCTCCCGCCGTCCGCGGCCTGCCCATTTTACCAGACCCGCCGCCACAAAATCCGGCCACGCCCAGCCCGGAGGCGCGTGACCGGCCGGGCGTGGTTAAACCGGCCGATCGGTTATAATACGCCCATGAATAGACGGTCGGAAAAATCAGGAAAACCATGGATTCCGGAGCGTCTGCCGCGCCTGGAACGCACCACCCTGAGGGTGGCCCCGCTTGACCTTGTGGACGCCGAAGACCGCGCCGGGTGGCGCCGTCGGCCCCCTCGGGAGCGGCTGGAAGCCTTGGAAATTATGCGCCAGGTGGCTTACAATTATGATCTCGTTACCACCCGATTTCAAAGAATTCTTACAGACCCTGAACCGCTCGGAAGCTAAATATCTGCTCACGGGTGGCTATGCCGTCGCGTACCACGGCTACCCCCGCACCACCGCGGATCTGGACGTCTGGATCCAGGTCGATCCTGGGAACGCCCGACGGGTGATGGCCCCGCTGGAACAATTTGGCTTGGGCCGCGCCGGCGCTTCGCCCGAATTGTTCCTAAAGCCGCGTCAGGTTATTCGCATGGGCGTTGCGCCCTTGCGGATCGAGCTTCTCACCGGCGCGAGTGGACTGGAATTCCAGACCGGCTTCGCCCGGCGGTGCCGGGAAATGCTTGACGGGTGGAGCTTAGCATCATCCACCGCGAAGATTTGCTGGCCAACCAGCGTTGCGCCGACCGGGCCAAGGACCTCGCCGACGTGGAACAACTGGAGGGGCCAGCCGCCGGTCGAGCCTAACCTGAATTTTGCGCCACGAAGTGCGAACGCAGAATGAATCATTGGATCGCCGGCGGCGCTCCGTGGCCGCCTCCAGCCGCAGGTCGAAGAGCCGCCCCGGTGGACACATCTCCCGCGCCGTGGCTTGTCCGCTGGTTCGACGGCATCCCGTAGCTATCGGGAGAGTGTGCCTACTGCTGATCCATTCCGCGTTCCTGCTTACAGCCACGATGCGGCCTGGTCGCCGTGGCGACTAAACTAAGCCGCAACGAAAGGGAATCCACGGATTACGCGGATCTCCCAGCGCGGCGCAGCCGCAACCAAACACCTAGCCCCCGGTCCGCACGGAGGCGGAATAGTTTGGTCGCTCACGGCGACCTTCGGCGGATCGAGGGGTCGCCTTTGGAGACCTTTGCCGGGGGTAGCAGTCCGCCGGATAAAAGGAGGTTCTGGTGACGCATAGAATCTTCGCGCGGCGCCAAGAAACACGGAGATGGTGATACGGATGGTAGTGGCGAAATGGACCGGCCCGCCCGCGCCCTTCCCACCGCGTTGAAACGCGGTGCTTGCGTCGCGGTGCGCCGCGGCGGATGCAACGCATCGCCGCGCGGCGTCACCTCCACCGCGCCCCCGTACCGGATGCCGCCACCGGGCGAAAACGCCACGGCTTCAGCGTGGTGCACGGTCGCGCCTGGACGCCAGGATATTTCCGCAGTGCCACGGCGCGATCGCCGTCCCGCGCGGTCCCCCGCGCCGCCACGCGGCGCTTGGCCGCGGCGCGGCGCGGGTCTATACTGGCGTCAAGGCAGCGCCGCGCCCCCGCGGGAGCGCGGCCTGGGCCGCCGGCGCGGGAAGTAATCTCGAGCCGCGCATAGATATGGGAATATATTGATGTTTAAAATTCTGGCCGCGGATAAACTGGCCCCGGAAGGACTGGCGCTGCTGCGCCAGCAGCCGGACGTCGAAGCCACCGATCATCCGCGGTGGCAGGCCGGCGAACTGGCGCGGGAAATCGGCAAATATGACGGCGTGTTGATCCGCAGCGGGGTGAAAATCACCGCGGCGGAACTGGCCCAACCGGGGCGGCTCAAGGCCATCGCCCGGGCCGGGGTGGGCGTCGATAACGTGGACGTGGAGGCCGCCACCCGCGCCGGGGTGCTGGTAATGAACACGCCCGACGCCAACACCATCACCACCGCCGAACATGCCCTGGCCCTGATGCTGGGTCTGGCCCGGCAGTTGGCCGCCGCCGACGCCCATGTCCGCGGCGGGCAATGGGAGCGGGGGCGCTTTCTCGGCGCCCAATTGGCGGGAAAAACGCTGGGCGTCATCGGCTTCGGCCGCATTGGCCGCGCCGTCGCCAAACGGGCGCTGGGGCTGGAGATGAAAGTGCTGGCCTACGATCCGTTCTTTTTCGCCGAGACCGGCCTGGATGGCCAGGTTCCCCTGGTGAAAGACCTGGACGCCCTGTTGCCCCAATGCGACTTCATCACCGTGCATGTGCCGGGCGGCGAAACCCGCGGCCTGCTGGACGCGGCCCGCCTGCGCCGCTGCCGCCCGGGCGTGCGCCTGATCAACTGCGCCCGGGGCGGCGTGATTGATGAAACCGCGCTGGCCGCGGCCATTGAATCCGGGCACGTCGCCGGCGCCGCCCTGGATGTTTATGCCAGCGAGCCACCGGCCAAGACCAACCCCCTCTTCGCCCTGGGCTCGAAGGTTTTACTGACCCCGCACCTGGGCGCCAGCACCGCCGAGGCCCAGCAGGCTGTGGCCCGGGACGCCGTACAGGAACTGCTGCTCTACCTTCGCGGCCAGGGCATTGCCGGCGCCGTGAATGCCGGCGGCATCGACCTGAATTTGTCCGAACCGGAAAAGGCGTACGCAGATCTGGCTCGGCGCATGGGCGTGATGTTGGGGGCGATCGTGGAAAAAGGCTTCGCTGCGGTGACCCTGCGCACCAACGGTGAACTACCACGCCGCATCGCGCCGACCTTGCAGCGGCTGGCGGTCATGGAACTGCTGCGGGGGCACATCGCCGAAACTCCCAACCTGGTCAATGTGCTGCATTTGGCCGAACAGCGGGGCATCGCCCTGGGCCACGAAACCATGGGCCAGGCGCAGCAGCGGGCCTTGCAACACGGCTTGGAACTGGAAATCACGGAAAACGGCACCCGGCACGCCATGATCGGGACGGTTTTCGCGGATAATCTGCCCCGGGTGCTGGCGCTCAAGGGCTACTGGATGGACATGGTGCCCGCCGGTCCCATGACCCTCGTGGTCAATAAGGATCGGCCGGGCGTGATCGGTTTCGTCGGCGCCACCTTTGGCCGGTGGAACATCAATATCGCGGACATGACCATCAGCCGCAAGGGCGACAAGGCCCTGATGCTGCTCAAACTCGATACCGTGCCCCCGCCGGAATGCCTGGCGGCCTTGCGCGGGGATTCGGGCATTGAAGTGGTCAAAACGTTCATTCTGCCGGCACTTGCTGGCGCCGCCGCGGCGGGCGGGGCTTAAGCGGAATTCCGGCCGCGAATATGGCAGCGGCGTTTCCGGAGCGTAATCTTTCCTGCTCGTGCTCGTGCTCCTGCTCTTGATCGAGGGCCTTTCGAGCAGGATCAGGAGCAGGAGCAGGAGTGAGAAGTCAGGAGCAGGAGCAAGGCGAAGGGTCAGGCCTGATGAGTTCGCCCGAAAAGTGCTGGTTTGATCACGAGAAGCTGGACGTTTACCAAGAAGCCCTGGCGTTCGTCGCCTGGCTGTCCGAACTCACGGAAGCCGGCGTGCGCTGGGGCGAGGTGAAAGAGCAGTTGGATCGGGCGTCAAGCTCGATCTTACTGAACATCGCCGAGGGCAACGGCAAATATGCTCCCAAGGATCGCTGCCGATTCTTGGACATTGCCCGCGGCTCCGCGCTCGAGTGCGCCGCCGGCCTGGACGTTCTCGTTTCCCGGAGGAGGCTGGCACGAGAGCGGATCCACCCCGGCAAGGAACGGCTGCAACGAATCGTGCGTATGCTCATGGGGCTGATCAAGCGGAATTCCGGCCGCGAATATGGCAGCGGCGTTTCCGGAGCGTAATCATTCCTGCTCCTGCTCATGCTCCTGCTCTTGATCGAGGGCCTTTCGATCAGGAGCAGGAGTAGGAGTAGGAGCGGGAGTGGGGGTGAGCAGCGGGAGCGAGGCGACATGGAACGGCTGCAATGAATCGTGTGTATGCTCATGGGCCTGATCAAGCGGAATTCCGGCCGCGAATATGGCGGCGGCGTTTCCGGAGCGTAATCTTTCCTGCTCCTGCTCGTGCTCCTGCTCGTGCTCTTGATCGAGGGCCTTTCGATCAGGAGCGGGAGCAGGAGCAGGAGTAGGAGCGGGGGTGAGCAGCGGGAGCGAGGCGACATGGAACGGCTGCAACGAATCGTGCGTATGCTCATGGGGCTGATCAAGCGGAATTCCGGCCGCGAATATGGCAGCGGCGTTTCCGGAGCGTAATCTTTCCTGCTCCTGCTCCTGCTCCTGCTCTTGATCGAGGGCCTTTCGATCAGGAGCGGGAGCAGGAGCAGGAGCAGGAGTGAGAAGTTGAGAAGTGAGGAGCAGGAGCAAGGCGACATGGACATGCTCAAACCCTGGACGGTGCAGGATTCCGCCGAGCTGTATCACATCCAGAAATGGGGTAAAGGTTATTTTTCCATTAACGCGGCCGGGCATGTCGCGGTGCACCCGGACAAAAACCCCGCCCGGGCCATCGATCTGAAAAAACTCATCGATGATCTGATCCTCCGCGGCATCCAACTGCCCACGTTGCTGCGTTTCAGCGACATTCTGAAACACCGCCTGGCGGAGATCCACAGCGCCTTTCAGGCGGCCATCCAGGAAAATGGCTACCCGGGCCGCCACATCTGCGTCTACCCCATCAAGGTCAATCAGCAGCGCCACGTGGTGGAGGAAATCCTGCAGGCCGGCCAATCCTACGGCTGGGGCCTGGAAGCGGGCAGCAAGCCGGAGCTGCTCGTCGTGCTGGCCCTGACCAACGGCCGCGACACACCCATTATCTGCAACGGCTTTAAAGACGATGAATTCATCGAAACGGTGGTGCTGGCCCAGAAACTCGGCAAGACCGTCATCCCCGTGGTGGAAAAATTCACGGAGCTGGAACTGCTGACCAAATACGGCGAAAAGCATTCCGTGCGCCCCCGCCTGGGCGTGCGCGTCAAGCTCGCGGCGCGCGGCAGCGGGCGCTGGGAGTCTTCCGGCGGGGCGAAAAGCAAGTTTGGCCTGTTCGTCGCGGAAATCCTCCAGGCGCTCGATTATCTCAAACAGCGGAACATGGCGGATTGTCTGCAGCTGCTGCATTTCCACCTGGGCAGCCAGATCACCAATATTCGCACCATCAAGAACGCCCTCAACGAGGCCGCCCGCATCTACGCCGAACTGACCCGCGCCGGGGCCGGAATGAAATATATCGATGTCGGCGGCGGACTGGGCGTGGATTATGACGGCAGCCAGACCAACTTTGAATCTTCCGTCAATTACACCCTGGCCGAGTACGCCGGGGATGTGATCTTTCGCATTAAAACCGTTTGCGACGAATGCGCGGTACCCCCTCCGACGATCATCACCGAGAGCGGTCGGGCCATGGTGGCTTATCACAGCCTGTTGGTTTTCAACGTGCTGGGGGTCAGCGGTTTTGACAGTTTCGACGTGCCGCCGGAGTTGCCCGCCGGCGAGGAAGTTCCCCAGCCGGTCAAGGATCTCTTCGAGGCACACCGGGATGTAAGCAAGAAAAATTACGCGGAAATTTACCACGACGCCATGCAGCAGCGGGATGAGGCGTTGAACCTGTTTAATCTCGGTTACTTAAGCCTGGAGCTGCGCAGCTATGCGGAAAAACTGTTCTGGGGCGTGTGCGCCAAAATTCTCAAGATGCTCCGGGAAACCCGGGATGTCAGCGAAGATTTCGAGGCCCTGGAGGCCCATCTCTGCGACACCTATTTCTGCAACTTCTCTCTTTTTCAGTCCATGCCCGACAGCTGGGCCATCCGCCAGCTTTTCCCCATCCTGCCCATCCACCGCCTCAATGAGGCCCCGCTGCGCCGCGGCATCCTCGCCGACATTACTTGTGACAGCGACGGCAAAGTCGACTACTTCATTGATTTGCACGACGTGAAAAAAACCCTCGAATTGCATGAATACACCGGCGGTGATTATTTCCTGGGCGCCTTCCTGGTGGGGGCTTACCAGGAAATCCTGGGCGATCTGCACAATCTTCTCGGCGACACCAATGCCGTCCACGTGCACATGGACGAAACCGGCGAAATCCATGTCGAAGAAGTGGTCCGCGGCGACACGGTCCGCGAGGTGCTGCAATACGTGCAATTCAACGGCGAAGAGCTCCTGGCCCGGATGCGCCGCGACGTGGAGCGCGCCGTCCGCGAAAAAACGATCTCCGTGGAAGAATCCGCCCTGCTGCTGCGGTTCTATGAATCCGGCCTGCAGGGCTACACCTACCTGGAAGACCCGCACGAACGATAATGGACAACCTGCTCGAACTTATTGCGCTTCACAAAACCTTCCGACTCGGCCCGGCGACGATCCCCGTGCTCACCGGCGCGAGCCTGGCCGTGCGCGAAGGCGAATTTGTGGCGTTGATGGGCGCCTCCGGCTCCGGCAAGAGCACGCTGCTGCATATCGCCGGGGCCTTGGATCATGCCGATGGCGGGTGCACCAGCTTCCGCGGGCAGAATATCTGCCGGCTTTCCCGCAGTCGGCGGCATCGCCTGCGCAACCAGGCCTTCGGCTTTGTGTTTCAACTCTACCACCTGCTGCCGGAGTTGAATGTGCTGGAAAACGTTCTGCTGCCGGCCATGGTCGCGGCGCCGTGGTGGCGGGCTTTGGTCCCTTCCCGGCCACGGCAGAAACGGGCCTTGGAGTTGCTGGCGGATCTGGGGCTAGGCCAACGCCTTCAACATCGCCCCGCGGAACTTTCCGGCGGCGAACGCCAGCGCGTGGCCATCGCCCGCGCCCTGATTAACGATCCCGCCCTGGTCCTGGCCGACGAACCCACCGGCAACCTGGACCCTCCCACCGGGCGCGGCATCCTGGAGGTGATTACCCGCCTGCATCGCCAGCGCCGCCAAAGTATTCTGCTGGTCACCCACGAGCCGACGGTGGCCGCCCTGGCCGACCGTGTGGTTTGTCTGTGTGACGGTAAAATAAAATCCGCGTGAACACGGGGGCGCCGAGTGGAACCCGGTGGTTGATTCCGTACCGGCAGCGCACCACCGCATGATCATGTCGCCGAAGAGGGCGACTCGACAAGGCGAGCGGTGCTCCCGGCTCTACGGCGCTCACGGAGCCCCGGGCGGAAGCCCCGGGCGGAAGCACCGGGTGGAAGCACCTGGCTTTAGCCCGGTGAACGACGGCCACGCAGGCGGAACAACCGGCGGGGTTCGCCCCGGGCGGAAGCCCCGGGCGAAAGCACCGGGCTTTAGCCCGGTGAACGACGGCAACCGGGATCTAGGATCCCGCCCCGGTCCGCCGCCGCTGAAAGCCAAGAGTACCTGATGCGTAGTTGGCAAAAAATCTTTCACTTGCACCGTGCCGCTCCCGCCGCCCCGACCGGGGCCGAAGAGGAACTGCCGGTGATGTCCTTCGGCGACCATCTGGAGGAGCTGCGCCGGCGCATCTTCTACGCCTTAATCGGCGTGGTCATCGCGATGGTTATCTGCCTTTATTACGCCAACGGCATCATCGACTTCCTGTACCAGCCTTATCTGCTGGCCCTGCGCTGGGGCGGCTATTCGCCGCACCTGCAGTATTTCAAGCCCGTCGGCTCGGTGATTCTTTATCTGATGACCGCGGTCAAAGCCGGCCTGGTGCTGGCCAGCCCCTGGATCATCTATCAATTCTGGCGGTTTGTCACCGCCGGTTTATACCGCCGCGAACGGCTGGTGGTTTATCGTTACCTGGCGCCGAGCATTCTTCTGTTCGCCTTGGGTGTGGCGTTTTTTTTCTTCCTGGTGTTGCCTTTTCTGCTGAAGTTTGTCATGCAGTTCAACAACCAGATCGCCTTGCCGTCGCTGCGCCCGACCCCCTGGGAGCGGGTGATCTATGGCGGCGGATTTGATCAGAAATGGCTCAAAGCCCTGCCCGCCGGAGACCGCACGCCTTTGCTGCGCATTCCCGTGGTCAAAAGTGATCCGACGCATTTCGCCCCCGGCCAGGCCGTACTCTGGTTCAACGCCGCCACCAACCAGCTCTGCCTGCACAGCGGCCGCCAGACGCTGGAAATCACCGCCCAGCCCGCCCACGCTTTGTTTTCCCCGGTGAATCTGTTTCGTGATTATCTGAGTTTCGTGATTATCATGTGTCTGGTCTTCGGCGGTTCCTTTGAACTGCCCATGGTAATGATGATTTTAACGCGCCTCGGCCTGGTTCAGCCGGAGCAATATCGCAAATTATGGCGCTACGTGGTCCTGGGTCTGGCCGTGCTGGCCGTGCTGCTGGCCCCCTCGCCGGATGTTTTCACCTTCGCGAGCATTTTTGTGCCGCTGTTGGCGCTATACGTCCTGGGGCTGGGCCTTTCCAGCCTGGTGGCCCGCCGGCGGGTAAGTCAGTAGCGCTGGTATTGACCTCGCGCCAGCACCGGGCTTCAGGTCGCCGGCGGCGCCCCGGCTGAAGCGAAGCAGCCGAGATCCACGCTGCCCCGACCCTGCGGGGCGCCCCGACGCATCCGCGTTGAAACGCGGTGCTGGCGGCGTGCCGCTGATTGCTGAAAGCTGACCGCTGATCGCTTTTACGGTATCGGAATATTATAAAAATGAAACGCCACTTTTTGCCGCGGGCGCCGCACGGCAAACGTCAGCACCAGTGTCGTCTTCTGATCCACCAGGCGCGTCAGCGGCGCCAGCACGACCGCGCCCTTGGTGGCGCCGTGAGTCCCGCCCCCGGTGGCGATGTAGCCGTGATTAATCAGTTTCCCGTCCCGCCGCACCGCCAACGCCGTTAGGGCGTGCTTCGGCCCCTGGATCCGCAGGGGAAGATAAAGCTGATCGCCGATCTTGCCGCAGCGGCTCAGGCGCACCCGCAAGCCCCAGGCGGCCAAATGACCCGTTCGCAGCCGCCGCCCCAGATGCGCCGCCAGGTCCGACACCGTCACCTGCTGGCGTTGTCCCTGGCCGATCACCTCAAACGAACCGGCCAATTGCCGGATCACGCGGGCCTTCGGCGGCAGGCTAAGAAAATGCAGCGTCACGGGAAAGCCCAGTTCCCCGGCCTGCCGCATATGGGTCCACAGCGCCCCGGCCACGGGATGCCACGCGGTAAACCGGGGCCGGGCCAGCTGCAGAATCGAGCCGTCGTTACAAAAACCGGTCACCACGCGTAGATGCGTAAACGCCTCCGGATAGGGAATTCGCCGGTCGAAAACCCGCAGAATAACCTTCAGCCCTATCTGCCCGCCTAAGGCGCGTTGGTACGGCTTGCGGTTCAGCGTGTACAGCACGCCGCGCGTCTGCAGCACCGCCAGAACCCGCACCAGCGGCGCTGCCGTCGCCGTGCCAGCCACGGGGTCCCTGCCCGTGGTCGGTGTGGGGGCCACGGCGTTTATCCCCGCGGTTACCCCGTTCCCGGCGCGCTGGGTTACGCCCGCCGTCCCCGCCCACACCGGCGCCGCGGCCAGGGCAATAAAGATGCCCGGCGCCAACCGCCACCAATACCCATTCCGCGAAAATTTAGGCGCTGCCATCGCTGTGCCTCGGTGTCCAGCCCCATTATACCAGCACCCCGCGGCGGTTAGCCCTCGCGCCGCCGCCCCCATAAGAATGGTTTGCAACTTTCAGCGCAGCTGCGCATGATACAAGTATCGGCGTATGCGCAAACACCGGGCTTCAGCCCGGTGAGCTTCAGGTCGCCCGCGGCGACTCGCCCGCGGCGACCCGGCTGAAGGGAACGACCCATGCCACACCCCCGCCACCGAATGATCGTGCGCTGCTGCCGGTGTCCCGCTGAAAACCGAAAATTTAGGTGGAATCCCCTATATTCAATTAGGTGGAAAATCCTGGAAATTGGGCTTGACATGCCCCGGGTGAAGGGTAGAATGCGTTATGTTGTGCCTTGCTTAGTGCCGGCGAAATATAGGTTCCCGGCAGGGACGCCGGGGGGCCGCGATGGTGGGACAATGTTTGCGGCTTGACAAAGGATAAGTTCACATTATGATGAAAGATATTCGCCGAAGCGTAGGCGAACGGTTTTTGCGCCGCCGATGCCCTTACCTGGCGTCCGCCGCATCGGCGCGTAGCGCAGTGAAGGCTTGGGATTGCGTAATCCCGAACTTTTTTCCGAAGGCGGCGCCGCTTTTAGGAGGCTGTGTGATGACACGCCACATTTCCCAAGTTTCCCCAGTCGCCCCGGCTTCTCCGTCCTCCGCGTCGGATTCCAAGCCGGGAATCCTGGCATCCCTGGTGGGCTTCGCCGGGGCGTTGCTTGCCCGTCGTTCCGGGCGTAAGCGGGCCTTTACGCTGATCGAGCTGTTGGTAGTGATATCAATTATAGCTATATTGATATCTATACTACTGCCAGCTCTCGCCAAGGCCCGGGAACTGGCTAACCGCGCCGTCTGCATGGCCAACGTGCGCGGGATTATCCAGTCCATGGTGACGTACGCCCAAACCAACGGCGGCGTCTTCCCGTGCACCGCCGGCGTCGGCAGCGCCACCGGCTACGACAACGGGCCGTTCAGCTCGCCCGGCACGTCGGTGAACAGCAACGACCAGACCGCCGCCTCGACGGTGCAGAGCTGGTACACGAGCACGGCGCCGGCCGCGATGTACGCGAACGACCCGCTGGCCGGCCTGTGGATGATGGTGCTGCAGGGCTACACCACGCCCTCCAGCTTCATCTGCCCCTCCGACCCGCTGGCGGTCGGCCCGTCCGCGGAAACATGCACCAACCCGACCACGGACACGGGTGATTACTACAGCAACTTCGGCGAGATGGACAGCACCACGGCCCCCGTTGCGGCTAACAACCTCTACAACCCCGTTGGCCAGGGCGAAAGCTACTCCATCGCCTTCCCGTGGGGCGGCGCCAGTGCCAGCGGCATGCTCAGCAGCGGCACGCCGCAGATGTGGTGGACCACGAACACCGTTTCGGAAACCGGTGCCGGCACCGACCAGCCGCTGGTCAGCGATATGGCGCCGTTCGGCGGTGGATCCCCGAACTACGACAACTCGGGCGAGGGCGTGTTCTACCGTCAGCTCACCACGCTGCCGACGGCGAACACCTATGGCCCGTACATCTACAACTCCGGCAACCATGCCGGTGACGGTCAGAACGTAGGCTTCGCCGATGATCACGTGACTTGGGAAACCTCGCCCTATGTCGGTGAAAATGGTGACAACATCTTCACCTACACCACCGCCACAGGCGTGGTCAATGGCACTACCGACCTCGACCAGAGGACGGTAAGCACCCTTAGCGATACCCAAGGCAACCTGACCAAGCCGGGGCCGTTTATCCAGACGCTGGGTTCGCCGTTTGACACCTGCATGACGCCGATTCGCGTGGTTGATCCCAACGACGCCGCCACGCAGGCCTGGTGAGGCCGCGAAGCACCGGGCGGCAGCACCGGGCGAAAACACCGGGCTTTAGCCCGGTGAACGGACAGCACCGGGCTTTAGCCCGGTGAACGACAGCCCGCACCCGCATGGACCACGTGCTGTCGGTCCCGTTCAAGTGAATCTCAGAGCCGGGGGCTTACCCCCCGGCTCTTTTCGTTTTCATCCCCGCGTACAGCGCGCCACCAACCCGTGCACGTTCCCTTCACCGCGTTGAAACGCGGTGCTTTCACCCTGACGCGACACGGCGCCCGTTCCATCAACACGATGCCCAGTGCGTGCGAAGCACCGGGCGGCAGCACCGGGATTTATCCCGGTGAACGGTAGCACCCGGGACGCAGCTCCCCCATGCCAGCCCGCTGCGCGGCCGTAAACCCGTGCACGTTCCCTTCACCGCGTTGAAACGCGGTGCTTTCACCCCGACGCGACACGGTGCCTGTTCCATCGCCACGATGCCCAGTGCGTGCGAAAGCACCGGGCTTTAGCCCGGTGAACGGTAACACCCGGGACGCAGTTCCCCCATGCCAGCCCGCTGCGCGGCCGTAAACCTGTGCACGTTCCCTTCACCGCGTTGAAACGCGGTGCTTGACGGTCGCGGCGTGGCGGCAGGACAATGGCTTCTACTCGGTTTCCAGGAGCACCCCTTATGCCCGTTTTCCACTTCACGCTGCACGCCTACCGGTCCTGGCCGGCGGATCATCCCGACGGCTACTGCCGACGGGGGATTAAAGGGGTGCTACCTGCCGACCCGGTGGTGGCCCGGCAATGGGACCGGCACGCCCGGGCGCTACCGGTGGCGTTTGATCGCCTTTGCGCCCTGCGCATTATCGAGGTAGCGCGTAGGTTGGCCTTGGAGCGGCAATGGCGCCTGCACGGCATCGCCGTCACGGCCCAGCACATTCACGCCGTGCTTAGTTGGCGGGGGCGGGAGCCACCGGAGACGGTTAAGCAATACCTGAAGGGCCGGACGAGTCGCGAACTATCGGCCGCGGGGCTGCACCACCCCGGAAAAAAGTTTTCGCGAGGGGCGCTGGCCGTGCAGGTCAGGGATCAGGCGCACCTGCGCCGCCTTCTGGAGGAATACTTGCCCGGGCATTGCGGTGAATTTTGGCGTGAAGGCATGGCCGAATCGGTCACGATCACGAAGTCCACCCCCTGCCGCGGTTCGTCGCAGCGGCAGCACCGGGCTTTAGCCCGGTGAACGGTAGCACCCGGGACGCAGCTCCCCCATGCCAGCCCGCTGCGCGGCCGTAAACCCGTGCACGCTCCCTTCACCGCGTTGAAACGCGGTGCTTTCACCCTGACGCGACACGGCGCCCGTTCCATCAACACGATGCCCAGTGCGTGCGAAGCACCGGGCGGCAGCACCGGGATTTATCCCGGTGAACGGTAGCACCCGGGACGCAGCTCCCCCATGCCAGCCCGCTGCGCGGCCGTAAACCCGCGCCCATTCCCTTCACCGCGTTGAAACGCGGTGCTTCGCCCACTGCTGAAAACTGGAACCTGACACCTGTTGCCGCGGCGGTTTATTCTTCCTCGTCGCGCGATTCCAGGAAACGGTACCCCACGCCGCGGACGGTATGGATCATCCATTGGCTGGCCCCGAGCTTTTTGCGCACCGCGGTGACATGCACGTCGATGGCGCGGTCGGTCACGTAAACGTCGGGGCCCATGACCCGATCGGTCAGTTGATCGCGCGACAGCACGCGCCCGCGGGCCGCGGCCAGGGCCGCGAGCAGTTTAAATTCGGTGGGGGTCAGGATCACCGGCTTGCCTTCCAGCGTGATTTCATGGCGGGTCTGATCGATCACCAGCGGCCCGTTGATAAAGGTTTGCATCCCCGGCTCCGGGACGTTCTTACGGCGCAGCACCGCCGCCACCCGGGCCAGAAGCACCTTCATGGAAAACGGCTTGCTGACATAATCGTCCGCGCCCAGGGACAGGCCGACGATGATATCGGTTTCGTCGCCGCGGGCGGTAAGCATCACGATGGGAATGGCAGCAGTCTGCGGGTCGCCCTTGAGCGCGGTGGCGACTTCCTGGCCGCTCAGGCCCGGCATCATCAAATCCAGAAGGATCAGATCCGGCGCCTGCTTGCGGGCGATTTCCAGGCCCACCGCGCCATCGTGGGCGGTAAGCGGCTCGTAGCCCTGGCGCCGCAGATTCAGCGCGATCAGTTCCACCAGATCGCGCTCGTCGTCGACCACCAGAATGCGTTTTCGGCGCGCCATAGCTGAACACCTTGCGGAAACCCAACCAACAATGTCGCGCTGGGGCGGCGCTGTCAAGGGGCGGCCGAGCGAATTAGCGCGACGCTAACGCAACGGCAACCATTTGCTAACCGCCCGGCTGATCCTGGAGCCGTTCATGGTCGCTGCAGATGCGGTTGTAGCGGCCCAGGAGGCGTTTGCGGATCTGCTGCAGCACGCCGACGGCCACGGCGGCTTTTTCCGCGATCGGTTCACCCGGGTTGTTTTCCTGCGTCGCCAGAGCCGCCTCCAGGGCGCCATCCAGCACAGTGGTGGCGCGGCGGCGATCCAGAGGGTCGTGCAACGGCGGGAGTTCTTTCGAGGCCGGGCGCCGGCGGCGCCGGGGAACGTCCACGCCCTGGTCAAGCAGGGAGGCATCGGCCCGGCGTTCCCGCACCGCGTCGTGATGGTGGGCATAACGGTTTTCGTGCCGCAACCAGCGCCGCATGGCGCGGCGTACCACCCGGCCAAAGTAGGCCACCGCGGCGCGCCGCTCCGGTTGATAGCTGTGCAGGTGGGTCATGGCATGAACCACCGCCTCGCTGATGGCGTCTTCGCGATCCTGCCGCCGCTGGAAACGCAGGCTGGCGGAGCGGCAGAGGGCCAGTTCATACAGGGCCAGGAAAATCTGGTGGCGATTGGCGGGAATATCCCGTAGCAGGTCGTTTAACTTGCGATGGCGTCCAGCCGGGGCCAGCATGGGATTCTCCTTTCGGGTTCGATAAGCCGTGGAAAACAATTCCACAGCGCGGTGTAGCCGCAACCAAAGACGATCCACAGATTTCCCAGCGCGGCGCCCCGCTGCGAATGTGCCGGGGATCAACTTTCCCGCCAGGCCCACAGGCGTGGGTCGCCGCGCCAGGTTTCCAGCAAGGCACGACGCAGCTGCGCCACGCGCGAGGAGTGCAGTCCGAGGCGCAGCGCCGCGCGCCGGTTGGATTGCCGCTCCACCAGGCACACCTGAACGATTTCGCGCTGGCGTGGCGAGAGGCCTTTTTGCAAAATGTCCATCAGGTCCTGACACCGGACGGGCAGATCGGCCGGCGGGGCGTAGCCGACGGGCCGGTGCGGGGCGTAGGCGCTTCGCAGGCGGCCCGGGGATTGGCGGCGCCAACGGCGCAGCGCGTCGAGCGCCGCGCCGCGCATGCGCCGGCGCGCGTGGATCAGGAAGGGCACGCCGTGCCCGGGCTGGAAGCTCTCCACCGCGGCGCATAGGCCGATAAAGGCTTCCTGTTGCAAATCACCGCGGCTTAAGCCCGCCGGCAGCGGCTGGGGGCGGCCGATGGCGGCCAGCAGCGGCACGCAGGCGTCCAGCAGGCGGCTCCGCGCGAGTTGGCGGGCCACGGCGTTATCCGCGGCCGCGAAGGCCTGCCACAACCGGTCCAGATCCGCGGCCGGGGCGCCAGGCGCTGGCGGCGATTTTCCCGGTGCAAAGGCGGTGCGGCGCTGCCGCGGCGGAAAGGCAGGACCGACTGTCGGTAAGGCGCCCCGGCCGAAGATCCAGCCCAGAAAACGCGGGCCTAAGTCAGACCAGACGGCGGGCAGCGGGGCCAACCCCTGCAGGCGGGGGAGAGGACCTGATTGACTGGTTGCGAGAAGTTGCATGGCTCATTGACCTTCCATCAGCTGGGCTAAGCCTGGAACATTGCACCACCAGGGACGTGGTTGCCGATACCTAACATATTACGAACTTACATTATATATATCGCCCCGAAGAGTGGAAAGGGAGAATGTTTTCCCCTCGCTTGACCGCCTATAGCTTGGTGTTATGGAAAAGTCCCCCGCGCTTATCGAAATGGTCCAGGTTGAGTCGCTGCACCCGGATCCGGCCAATGTGCGCCGGCATTCGCCGCGTAATATCGCGGCGATTAAGGCCAGCCTGCAGCGTTTCGGCCAGCAGAAACCGATTGTGGTGGATGCCCAGGGCGTGATCCGGGCCGGTAACGGCGCCTTCGAGGCCGCCCGGCAGCTCGGTTGGCGGCGGATTCAGGTTATTCGCACCGACTTAAGCGGACCGGACGCCATCGCGTATGCCATCGCCGACAATCGCAGTGCCGAGCTGGCGCAATGGGATCCACCCGCGCTGGCGGAGCAGATCGCCGCCCTGGAGGCGCCGCTGCAAGTGGCCGCGGGCTTTGCGGATGATGAGGTGAAAACACTTTTAGACGCCGTGGAACAGCGCGGCCCGGATCTGCCGCTCGCCAGTCTGCGAGTGGCCCCTCGCCCCGCCAGCGGGCGGGCAGGCTTTGTCGAGTCGCCCTCTTCGGCGACCTGGCGGCCGGAAAAGCCGCTGCCGGAAATTTACGAACTCGCGGTGGTGTGCCGTGATGAAGCCGATCAGAAACAGCTGTATGAACAACTGACGGCCCAGGGCCGCCAGTGCCGTGTGTTGACGATTTAAAAAGCTTTCAAGGACCCCAACATGCCCTTGGTCGAAGCGGAAGTTTCGTGCTCCGTGGCGGACTCGTTCCGGGTGCGGCAGGTGGCGGGGATGTTCGATCTGCCCATCGGTCCGCGGAGCCTGCAACGGTTTGCGGTGGAAGTGCCGGGGCTTGATGAGCCGTGGCAAATCGGCCTGATTGTCGGGCCTTCGGGCAGCGGAAAAACCACCATCGCCCGCCGGGCGTTTGGCGAGGCGCTGCGTGAAGCCTGGCCCTGGCCGGCGGATCGGGCCGTGATTGATTGCTTCCACGCCGTGGACATTCGCAGCGTCACTCGGATGCTGGCCGCCGTGGGTTTTTCCAGTCCGCCGGCGTGGTTGCGGCCGTACGCGGTATTGAGCAACGGCGAAAAATTCCGCTGTGATCTGGCCCGGCGGCTGCTGGAAGCGCCTGAGGGCGGCCTGGTGGTCATGGATGAATTCTCCAGCATGGTGGACCGGACGGTGGCGAAAATCGGCTCGGCCGCGGTGGCCAAGGCGATACGGCAGATCGCCGAAGTTGAGTCGCCCTCTCGCGTCGCCCGCTGGCGACCAGGCCTTGTCGAGTCGCCTTCTCGCGTCGCCCGCTGGCGACCAGGCCTTGTCGAGTCGCCTTCTTCGGCGACTTCGGCGACTCCGCCGACTTCGGCGACCGGGAACCCAAAACCCGGAGCCCTGCGCTTCGTCGCGGTGTCGTGCCATTACGACATCGCCGAATGGCTCGGCCCGGACTGGGTGGTGGACATGGCCACCGGCACGCTGGCCTGGGGGCGGCTTCAGCGACCGCCCATTGCACTGGAAATCCGCCGATGCCAGCGCCATCTTTGGGCCTTGTTTAAGCGTCATCATTATTTGAACAGCCATCTGCCCGGCGGGGCACGGTGCTACGTGGCGGCCATCAGCGGTCAACCCCGGGCCGTCCGACCCGCCTTGTCGAGTCGCCCTCTCGCGTCGCCCGCTGGCGACCAGGCCCTGTCGAGTCGCCTTCTCGCCTTGTCGAGTCGCCCTCTTCGGCGACTTCGGCGACTTCGGCGACTGCGGCGACCCGCGGCTGAAACCGAAAACTCGCCCCGCCAGCGGGCGGACAGGTCGGGGAGTCGCGATGGCGACCTTTGTCGAGTCGCCTTCTTCGGCGACTTCGGCGACTGCGGCGACCTGAAGCCTGGAACCTGCGTGGCGTTTGCCGCGACCTGCCCGGTGGCGGGGTTTAACGGATACCGGCGTTTCAGCCGGGTGGTGGTGCTGCCGGATTATCAGGGGATCGGTGTGGGCGGCAAGTTTCGAGATGCGGTCGCGGAACTGGAAGCGCCTCAGTGCCGGCGTTTAAGCCTGGTCACCAGTCACCCGGCGATGATCCGCAGTTTGCAGCGTAGCGGCCGCTGGCGACTGGCAGCGGTGAGTTTCTGTCGCGGCGATGCGGGCGGGCTGCGTCGGACCGGGCCAAGGCGGGGCGGTCCACGGGCCGCGCTGGGCGCCGGTCGGCGGATCTGTTCGTTTTATTTTCTTGGCCGTTGAGCAGGATGGATCAGACGCAGCGCCATCTTACCACCCGGCAGGGCGCGACGATGAATTCCGCGGTGGGTACCGGCGTTCCGCCGCCGCAGACCCCCGAAGCGTTGGCGGCGCGGGTGGAAAATTTCGCCCGGGGCGGGGCGTCGAACCGGGAAATCGCGGCGCGCCTTGGGCTTACCCGCCGGTGGCTCAAGAGGCGGTTTCGGCGGCAATTGCGCACCGGCCGGGCGGTGCTGCGCATGGGCTTGCGGCAGAAACAATTGCAGGTAGCGCTGGATGAGCAGGAGCCGGATGTGCGGATGCTGCTGTGGCTGGGAAAGCAGTACTTAGGCCAGTTCGACAAGGCCGCGCCCGCGGGTGCGGCGCGGCATGCGGAAAAAATGTACATCGGGGTGGATATCGAGCGGGTTTAGCCGGCCAGCTGGGAGTCAGGCGTCCCGCCCGCCGCACGACGGCCTGGTTGGGGGTCGCGCCTCCCGCCCGCCGCACGGCGGCTTGGTTGGGGGTCGGGCGTCCCGCCCGACGCACGGCGGCCTGGTTGGGGGTCGGGCGTCTCGCCCGCCGCACGGCGGCCTGGTTGGGGGGCGGGCCTCCCGCCCGCCGCACGGAGGCCTGGTTGGGGGGCGGGCGTCTCGCCCGCCGCACGACGGCCTGGTTGGGG
>JAJYFE010000067.1 GCA_021785435.1 Planctomycetota bacterium | reverse complement strand
AGGCCCGTCGCTGCAGTTTAGTCGCCAACGGCGACCTCCGAGCTATGAACGACAGCCGCGTGTATTTCATAGCCGCCGACTTGTCGGCGGTGGTACACGCGATTGCATACGCGGCGCCGCGGGCGGCGTTGGGCGCGACTGGTGAAGGGCCATGGCGGGACGCAGGCGGCGGTTGGCAGCCGAAGGCTTGCCCGGCGGGCCGGGAGGCGTTAAACCATGTTCTATGGAGTCGCCGGGCATTCCCGACGAGCTACGGGGAGTGTACGAATCCGCCGTACTCGCCCGTATCGCCGACGAACTGGTAGCGCACCGACACGTTGGCGCCACCGGGCAGTGGGGAAGCTGCGCGCTGCTGCTGGCGGCGGGCGTGCAGCGGCGTTTGAACCGACCGGTTTTGGTGGTGCACGCGCATCTGGATGAAGCCGACGACGCCCTCGAGCAACTGGCCTACTTCCGCCCTGACGCCCGGAGCGAATTGTTCCCCGCGCATGAGGTTCTGCCGGGAGAATCGAATCTGTCACAGGAATTGGCGGCGCAACGGCTGGAACTGGCCGCGGACTTGGGCGGCAGCCGGTGCCCGCAATTTCTGCTCGCGCCCATTCAAGCCTTGATGCAACCCTGCCCCGATGAGAGCCTGCTGGCGGAACAAATCGTCACGCTGCGGGCCGGCGCGGCCACGGAAAATACCCGCCGCGATGCCTTAATCGCCTGGTTGGCGGGACACGGCTACACGCGTCTGGATGCGGTGGAAAATCCGGGCGATTTCGCGGTGCGGGGTGAAATTATCGACGTCTGGCCCGTCGCGGCGGCGCAGCCGGTGCGTCTGCAGTTTTTCGGCGAGGGGATCGAGCGGCTGCATGGCTTTGATCCGGAAACGCTTTCCCCTTCCGCTGATATTTCCAGCGTGCGCCTGGCCGGCCTGGAACAGAGCGTCGCCTGGCCGGTGGAAAGAACCGTGAGTTTTCTCTCATTATTGCCGCGCGACACGATTATCTGGTTCATCGAGCCGGCCGAAATTCAGGAGCAGGGCCGCAGCTATTTTGACCGCCTCTCCGATGCGCGCGGTATTTATCCGCCGGCGGCGGTGTTTCGCCAGGCCGAGGATTTCGCGTGGGCCCAGATACATCAGTTCGCCCCCGCCGCCGAATCCACGCTTCGTCTGCCCTGCCGATCGGTTGAGCAGTTCGATACGCAACCCGAGGCGGCGCTGGCGGAGTTGGCCGCGCTGGCGGCGGAAAACCAAGTCGTGGTGGTATGTCAGAACAGCTCGGAACGCAACCGTCTGCAGGATTTACTGCACGTGAAGCATCCCGGCATTCAGGAAAAGGTGGCCATGCCCATCGGGGATCTGGCGCAGGGGTTTCGCTGGCGGCTGGATGAAGCGGCGCCCTCCGCCGCAACCGGGGACCATGACCATGCCTGCGGCCCTGGCTCCGAGGGGGCGCGAACGTTGGGTCCGCATGGCGCCGTCAGCGCTGGCGAAACGCCCGCGCCGTCTGCTAGAGCAGCAACGCCGGTGCGGCCCGCAAAGGACTCCCCGCCCGCCGTGGCAAGCCGCCCTCCGGCGGCCCGGGCGCGCGAAGATGGCCGCTGGCTGATTCTGCTGGCCCATCACGAACTGTTCCACCGCTACCACCAGAAGCGGCGCCTGCGCGGTCTGCCGGGCGCCCGGCCGCTGGACCATTTCCTCGATCTGGCCGCCGGTGACTACGTGGTGCACGTCCAGCACGGTATCGCCCGGTACCAGGGCATCAGCAACTTAAGCCGCGACGGCCGCTCCCTGGAATATCTAACGCTGGTTTTCGCGCGTGACGCCACGTTGCACGTGCCCATCACGCAGATTCACCTGGTGCAAAAATATGTCGGAGGGGCGCAGGGGCGGCCGCCCTTGTCGGTGCTGGGCGGCAGTTCCTGGGCTAAACAGAAAGAAAAAGTTTCCGAAGCGCTGGAGCAACTCGCCACGGACATGCTGCAAACCCAGGCGGCGCGGCGGCAATTTCCGGGTGTGGCCTATCCTACGGACACGCTGTGGATGAAGGAATTTGAAAACGCCTTCCCGTTTCAACCGACCCCGGACCAGATCAGCTGCATGGAGTCTATCAAGGCCGATCTGCAACAGCCGCGCCCCATGGATCGCCTGCTATGCGGTGATGTCGGCTACGGAAAAACCGAACTGGCGATCCGGGCGGCGTTTAAAGTGTGCGAAGCCGGTAAGCAGGTTGCGGTGCTGGCGCCCACCACGGTGCTGGTGGAGCAACATGAAAACACGTTCCGGCAGCGCATGGGTGATTATCCCTTCGTGGTGGAAAGTATTTCCCGTTTCAAAACGGCGCAGCGCATCCGCGATATTCTCCAGCGCACGGCCCAAGGGCGGGTGGATGTGCTGATCGGTACGCACCGGCTCCTGAGCCGCGATGTCCAGTTCGCCGATCTGGGTCTGGTGGTCATCGATGAAGAGCAGCGCTTCGGCGTCGAGCACAAGGAGCGCCTCAAACAGCTGCGCCTGACCGTGGACGTGCTGACCATGACCGCCACGCCGATTCCCCGCACGCTGCACATGAGTCTGCTGGGGCTTCGCGATATCTCCAACCTGGCCACACCGCCCCGGGATCGCCGCAGCGTGGTGACGGAAGTCATGGCCTGGGACGCCGCCCGGATCCAGCGGGCGCTGCAGCGGGAGCTGGCCCGCGACGGCCAGATTTATTTTGTGCACAACCGGGTGTGGAACATCGCCGTGCTGGCGGCGCAAATTCAACGTCTGGCGCCCGACGCCCGCGTGGTGATCGGCCACGGCCAGATGCCCGATCCGGAACTCGAGGACGTGATGCACCGGTTTGTCACCCGCCAGGCGGATATTCTGGTTTCCACCACGATCATTGAAAGCGGCCTGGATATTCCGTCCGCCAATACCATTTTTATTCATGAGGCGGAAAACTTCGGCTTGAGCGACCTGCATCAGTTACGCGGCCGCGTGGGCCGTTCTCACCACCGGGCGTACTGTTATCTGGTTTTGAGCGCCGACAAAGCCATCAGCGACACCGCCGCCAAGCGTCTGAAAGCAATGGAGGAATACGCTTCCCTGGGGGCGGGGTTTAAAATCGCCCTGCGGGACCTGGAAATTCGCGGCGCGGGTAATCTGCTCGGCCAGGAACAGTCGGGCCATATCGCCGCGGTCGGCTACGAGCTGTACTGCCAGCTGCTCGAGCAGGCGGTCAAGCGGGTCCAGAACCTGCCGCTGGAGCAGCCGCCGGAGGTGAATCTGGATCTGGGCGTCACCGGCAGCCTGCCACGCACGTATGTCAGCAGTGAAAAGCAGCGCATGGAACTGTATCGCCGTCTTTCGCGCTGCCACAGCTTGGAAACGCTGGCCGCGTGGCGGCAGGACATCCGGGATGCCTTCGGACCGTTGCCGAAGGCCGCCGAAACGCTCTTCGCGCTGGCCGAGTTGCGGGTCTTGGCGGTGGGCTGGGGCGTTGTGAGCATCATCAGCCACAGGCCGGACCTGATTTTCACGCTCCAGGATTTATCCAAGCTGGGTCCGCTGCTGCAGAAAGCCCCGGGCGTCGTCCGGCCGGTTGATGAAAAGTCGATTTACCTGCGTCTACCGCCGGCCTATTTCGAAGGTGACACGTTGATGAATGTATTGCGGAACATGCTCGCCGCCCCCGCCGGTCGCAAGCAGGACCTCCCGAGCGCCAAGGGAAACCCCGGGGCCTCGGGATCAAGCGTGGTGGGAAGACACGAAGATATAAAAGATATGTGGGCATAGCCCGCCGCGGCTAAATATGGGGCGGCGCCGCTACGGGAGAGGATGGCAATTCCATAGCCCCAAGGTCGTCGTCGGCGGAGACTCCACCGATGACACGGATAAAATCAAGGGAATCTGTATCAGAATCTCCGTATTTCTTCGCGCGGCGCAAAGATTTTGGCCCGCGGGGAATCCCCGGTTTCCGGCGGAGAATCCACCCCCGGCAAGGTCACCAAAGGCGACTCTGCGACGCGGGGGCTATCTATTTGTTGCGGCGCAGTTTAGTCGCCATGGCGGGCCGCGCTGGGGCTTAACTGGTGGAAGATCCGGATTCATGGCGGCTAGGCGTCATCCGCGGAACGCCCAAAGCCTATTTTATCCGCACCAGATCGTCATTCCGCACGCCCAGGGCCGGCCAATGGGGCTGAGTGTCAGCCAACCAGCGCTGGGCGTCCTGATAATATCCGGCGGTGGGCCTAAGCTGCGCGACGCGCTGTCCCCACCAGCGGTTAAAAGCATCCATGAACGCCTCGCGAATGTACTTGCTGGCCATGCTCGCCAAGGCGGTCGGCAGGCTGCTCAGCTCGGCTTTTTCCCGGAAAAAGACCGTGGTTTCCCGCGGACCGTCGTGGATGTGGTAAGCGCTTTCGTGGGGGCCTTCCGCCAGGACTTTAAAGTGCGCCGGCCCAAAGGCGTCCAGCAGCAGCGGCAAATACCGATCGCGACCGCCTTGTTTATCCACCACCACCAGCAGCGGTTCAGCGCCAAAACGCTCGTGCAGCCGGGCCAGGTGACGCATGGTCAGTATCGTCAGCACGGTGGCCTTGTTGCGCGTGGCGGCCAGAAGTTGATTGAAACGCGCTTCATCCAGCAACTCCGTCCATAGCGCCGCCGGCGCTGTTTGCGCCTCCGCCAGGACTCCGCGCAGCAAATTAACGGTAACGTCTACAGCGTCGGCGCTACAAAACAGCGGTAAGGGGGCGCACGCATCGCGGTACCAGCACTGGTTGGGGTGGTATTCCAGCGGCGTTTGCAGCAGGACCAACAGTTGGCGGATATTCCCGGTGTCCGCCATCGGCGGATCCAGCAGACGGCAGACGGTCAGCACGGTCCGCTCCATCTGGGCCAGGCCGTCGGTCAGACGCCGCACCAGTTTGCTGTCGGTGATAATCAGCTTACCGTCGCGGACGGGGCCCTGGCGCCGCACGGCGCGGCGCAGTTGCCGCCAGAGCTGTTCCGGCGCCTCACTATTCAGGGCTGCGCCGTCTCCCGGCGCCGTCCGGAACGCCGCCGCGGACACCACCAGGGGACCGAGCACGGGGCCATAACCCGCTTCATCAATTCCGGCAATAATCATGGCTGTGGGAAGGCCTGGAAACAACAACTGCGTCCCGCTGGCGCTGCTGGCGGGGCTGGCAGACAGGATACCACAGCGCGGGTCGCCGTGGCGACTAAACTGCGCCGCAACCAAACACATAGCCCCCGCGTCGCAGAGTCGCCTTTGGAGACCTTGCCGGGGGTAGCGGTCCGCCGCCGAACCTGCTGTTCTGATGACGAACAAAAATTTTCGCAGGGGGCAAAGATTTTGAAGGATTGTGGCCCAGCGCGGCTGGTCCCGGCGCCCCGTGGCTCCGGCCTATGAACTAAGAAACGCGCGTACCGCATGGCCCTGCCGATGTCATCGGGATCAGCGCGGGGCCAGGTTCAGGCCCGTGAACAGTTACGCCGCCGGTTTACCGGTGGTGGGGTGCCGGCACGAACCCGGCGGCGGGGTACAAAAGGGGGGGCGTGTCTTCAACGCAGATACCACCGCCGACAAGTCGGCGGCTATATGGAACCGGGGGTCGCCTGGCCGATGAGGGCATCGGCCCTACATACCACCGCTGACAAGTCGGCGGCTATATGGAACCGGGGCCACGCGTCGCAGATAGGGGCGCCGGTTTATCGACCGCAGGCGAGTCACTACGGCGACTCGGAGGATCACCGGCCTGAAGGCCGGTGCTTTATGCCAGGTAGATCGATCCGCCGGACGAAAGAGGGGGAATCTGATGTTTCCGGCGGCGCACATCTTCTGGATACAGCGCGAACGAGGGGGCGATTTCGATGACGCAGTCAGCCTTCCCATCCGGTTGGCGGGGTACTTTCACCCCGGCGGCCTCAAGCCAGGCCGCATTGCGGGCCACCGTTATCTCCTGCGAGCTGCGCAGGGAATCGACGCCTTCCAGTTGCTTGATGGGTGCGAATTCATCCAGCCGATCGGTTTCATAAATGATGCTGCGGCGTGCCAGCGGCAGGGCGTCAAAGATGAAGGTCTCCAGCTTCACCGCGTTGGGTTGGGCGGGATGGAGGAGGCGCCCGCTGGGCAGGTCGAGGCAGGAAACTTTCTTTTCGGCGCGGTGATAGGGCAGGGCGAAGCCACCGGCGCTAAGTCGCTCCACGAAATCGCGCCGCAGGACATGCAGGGCAATACTGCCGGCGGAAAAACGCAACGTTCCATCCGGGCGCCGCTGTTCGGCCAGATCCTCCGGCAGATCGCTGTATTCGATTACCGTCAGCTTCCCGTCGGCCAGGCAAAAAGTGCCGACTTTTTCTTTGCCGCAGATCTTGGGAAGCATCTTGCTGGACATATCGGCTGCGGCCAGATCGTGCAGACCGATAAACAGCGGATCCAGGCAGCGGACAAGGGGATTGTCCACCTGAAAGTAACTGATCTGCTCAATACCGCGGCGGGCCATATCGGCCAGGCTGCCGCTTGCATGCAAGGCCAGCAGCGAACCGCCGTGGCCATTCGGGCATAGCGCCAGCGACGCCGGTGATTCCAGAAGGACTTTTCCGGCGAAATCCACCGCCGGCAGCATAGCCTGTGGAAAAAACATCACCTGATCGTCGCCTAAGCCAAAGTAGCGCTGCTGCGTCCAGAAAGCCACTGTGGCCGCATGGTTGGCCGGACTGGTCATAATGTAAAAAGGCGTGGCGCAGCCGCAGCGTGATTCCCACGCCCGAATGAATTCAGCGAAGCATTGGAAAAGCGGCTTTCTGCGCACCGGCGTGACCGGCAGCGTGCCTTTCGGGCCGGGACAGCCCAGGCGCGTGCCCTGGCCACCGGCGACGACAAACGCCGCCACTTTTCCTTGCCGCAGCAGCTCCTCACCGCGCCGGCGGGCCAGGCGATATTTTTCCTCCGTTTCGCGGTCGGCCGGATGGTGCGGGAAATAGGGGGCCGGCTCGAGCGTCCCGGGCCGGACGCACGGTCGAGGGCGCTTCACGAGGGTTTCCACCAGTTCCTGGATCAGGGACCAGTCGAGGGAGGCGACCTGGGCATCGAGCCGGTCCCGCTCAGCCGTCGCCAGCGTATGATAAAAGGTGTAGATATGTTCTTGTCCGGCCGCGGCGAGCTGTTCTCGAAGGCGGGCATGATCCGGGGGGCTGGACATCATTAAACCTTATCCGGCACCGGCGGGAGGGGCCCAGCCGGCATTCCTGAGCCGCCCTCTGGCCACGGCCGGCCGTCCCACGCGCGGATTTAACCAACTCCCGCCAGCCGTGTCAAGGCTGGATCGGCCGGGGGTCCGATGCCTGGCGATATCCTTTCGATTTTGGAGCAGCGGCCACGGTGAAAGCAGGCTGGGGGCAAGCTTGGTTCTGAAAATGCCGGCCTCGGGCCGGGAACCCGGGGCGGCGCTGCGCTCTGCCCCGGCTTGGGGGAGCTGGATTTCACGCCCGCGCGGCGGCGGGAAATAGGCCAGCAAATCAGGAAGTCCGGCCGGGCGGCGGCGTGGCCGGTACAGGACCACCGGCGCTAACGTGAATCAGGTAGCCGGGAGGATCCAGGCATGCGGCCAGGAGGTTCCACGCCTCCACTTCCATTTCGGTGGGCGGATGCGGTCGCACGCAACGGCCATAAATTTTCAGGGCCTTTTCGGCGCCTTCATACGTCAGTCGCTCGACCGTTAATTGCGGTTGTTCGGAACCGAGAATGCAGTCCCGCAACACCCGTCGAAAGCGTTCGCAGGCATAGCGCCCCAGTTCGTCCAGATTGCGGACGTAATGAATTTGCTCCTCCAGATGGTGGGCACGCAGCACCCGTACCGCCTCGGCATTGGATAAGGCCGGCAAAGCCGCGGCCACGCCTTCAATTTGCATTCGGAACTGCCGGCACCGCACAACGAAGGCTTCCGCCATCTTCTGGGCTTCGGCCAGCGGAGCGGGGCGGTTGCAATATTGGCAATGCACCTGTCCGGGGCGCCGGCCCCATAGGCCGTGATGCTCCGGCGGCGCCGCGACCGGGCGGGCACAGGTTGGACACAGCAGAGATGACTCTGGCATGCGAGACTCCTTCGAGCGCTCGCTTCCTGTAACCTTGCTGGAGGTATTATGACATGGCACTGGGCCGGTTGCAAGGGGCGGGCGAGTCTTACCGGCGGCGGTGAATGGGGTTCCGGGATGGTTCATATTTTATTCTCATCGCAAATCGTTTATTCTCTCGTACTTTGATCGATGGAGCGTCCGAAACCATGAAAATTCACGAATATCAAGCCCGCGAGCTGCTGGCGCAAGCCGGTATTCCCGTCCCGGCCGCCCGGGTGGTTGAATCCGCGGCCGCGGCGCAGGCGGCGTTCCAAGCCAACGGTTCTCCGGTGCAGGTGCTCAAGGCCCAGGTGTTTGCCGGGGGGCGCGGCAAGGCGGGGTTTGTCAAGCTGGTTAAATCGCCCGAGGAGGCGCGGGCGGCGGCCGAGTTCATGCTCACGCATCGGATGGTATCGCCGCAGACGCCGCCGCAGGGTTGCCCGGTGAAGAAATTACTGATTGCCGCCGCGGTGGAGATCAGCCATGAGTATTACCTGGGCGTGGCGGTGGATCGCGCCCAAGGCGCCATCGGTGTGATCGCCTCCGCCGAAGGCGGCGTGGAGATCGAAACGGTCGCGCACCAGCGGCCGAGCGCCATCATCCGTCAGATGGTAGCTCCCGGGCGGGGCTTGGAGCCGTTCCAGGCCCGGCAGATCGCGGTGGCGTTGGGCTTTAAGGGCGGGCTGATCGGCGGTTTCGCGGATATTCAGGTCAAGCTGGTCCGGTTTTTCCTGGAGCACGACGCGGCGCTGGCGGAAATCAATCCACTCGTGCGTACCACCGACGGCCGTCTGCTGGCGCTCGACGCGAAGGTGAACTTCGACGATAACGCCGTGTGGCGGCACCCCCGGATCGCAGCGCTTAAGGATGACAGTGAAACCGATCCGCTGGAGATCCGCGCTGCCGCGGCGGGATTGAATTACATCAAGCTCGACGGACAGATTGCCTGCGTGGTCAACGGCGCCGGTTTGGCCATGGCCACGATGGATGTGATTCAACTGCATGGCGGCCGGCCGGCGAATTTTCTGGATGTCGGCGGCGGGGTGACGCCCGAAGGCGCCCGCGAAGCCTTCGGCATTATTCTGGCGGATCCGAATGTGCGCGGCATCCTGGTGAATATTTTCGGTGGCATCGCCCGCTGCGATCTGATTGCCGAAGCGCTGGTGCAGGCGGGCCGCGAACTGGGATTCAAAGTGCCGGTAGTGGTGCGGTTGGAAGGAACCCGGGTGCGGGAGGCGAATGCGGTGCTGGCCGCCGCCAAGAAGGATTTACCGACCCTGCGGACGGCCCAGGACTTAAATGAAGCGGGGCAGCGGATTGTCGCCGCCGCGGGAGCGTAGGAGTTGGGTTGTATGTCGATCCTGGTGGACCAAAACACACGCGTCATCTGTCAAGGTATCACGGGGCGGGGCGGGGGCGCTTTCCATACCGCCGCCTGTTTGCAGTACGGAACGCGCCTGGTCGGCGGGGTAAGTCCGGGCAAAGGTGGTACGAACGACCCCAATGGTCTGCCGATCTTCGACACGGTGGACCAGGCGGTGCGCGCCACCGGTGCGGACGCGACCATGATTTTCGTGCCCGCTCCTTTCGCGGCGGACGCCATCGCCGAGGCCGCCGCCGCGGACCTCCGGACGATCGTCGCCATTACCGAAGGCATTCCGGTGCTGGACATGGTGAAGGTGAAGGCCATGCTGGCCGGGTACGGTGAAAAAGTTCGCCTGATCGGTCCGAACTGTCCGGGTGTCATTACGCCGGGCCAGTGCAAGATCGGCATCATGCCGGGTTACATCCATCAAGCCCCGGCACCCGGCCGGAAAAACATTGGCATTGTCAGTCGTTCCGGTACGTTGACCTACGAAGCGGTCTGGCAAACCACGCAACTGGGTTTTGCCCAAAGCACCTGCGTGGGCATTGGCGGCGATCCGATCAAGGGGCTGGATTTCATTGACATTCTGGCGATGTTCCAGCAGGACGCCCAGACGGACGGCATCGTTCTGATTGGCGAAATCGGCGGCACGGCTGAAGAAGCCGCCGCCGCATTTATCCAACGGGCGGTAACCAAGCCGGTGGCCGCGTTTATCGCCGGTCGCACCGCGCCACCGGGGAGGCGCATGGGCCACGCAGGCGCCATCATCAGCGGCTCAGAGGGCACCGCGTTAAGCAAAATAGAAGCCCTGCAAGCGGCCGGTGTGCGGGTGGCGGCCTCGCCCGCCGACATCGGATCTACCCTGCGCATGGCCATGGCGGGATGACGTGATGGACGGGCCCGGGGTCAAAGCCCTGGCATATCGGCTGGAGCATCTGCTCGCCGGGCGGCCGGTGGAACGGCTGGATGTGCGCGCCGACCGGTGGCAGGCCAATGTCCTGTTGAAACATTGTGCCGGGCAAACGGTGCAGCGCGTGTACGCGCATGGCCGATGGCTGCTGTGGGATTTCAGTCACGGCCTCAGTTGGATCTGCCATCCGTTGCGCGGTTGGCGCTGGGCGGTGGAAATGACGTCCTCGGTCCCTATACTTAACCAGGCCGCCAGCGGCGACAGCGGCTCCGTCCTGCGGCCTCTGGTGCTGCGGCCCGGCCGCCGGCCGCTGCTGCGCTTCACTTTGGCGGCGGGGATGCGGGTCGTGCTTTCCGGGCGGCCGTTACTGGTAATTTTGCCAACCGCCCAGGTCTGGCAACATCCCTATTTGGCGGGTTTAGGCCCGGATGTGCTCGATGCAGGGTTTTCACCACAGACTTGGGCGGCGGGTCTGCACTATCCGCCGCGGTATACCGTGGCCCAGGTGCTGCTGGATGAGCAGTTGATCGCCGGTATCGGCAATCCGACTAAATGTGAGATACTCCTGGCGATGCGGCTGCATCCCGCGACCCCGGCGGCCATGCTCTCCCGGGCCCAATGGGAACGCATCGTGGCCGCGGCGCGGGAGCGGCTCGTCGCCGCTTGCCATGCGGCGTTGCAATCCGGCGCGGCGGAAGCTGCGCCCTATCGGGTCTATGATCGGGCCGGTGAGCCGTGCGACCGATGCGGCGCCGCCATCCGTGCCGATCGTAGCGGGGCGGATGGGCGGTGGAGCTGGTATTGTCCGGCGTGTCAGGCCCGTCGGATGGAGCGGACGCTGTTTAGCCCGGAGTCCGGGGCCTGAAACGTGGCGGACAGCACGCACGGAGTCGCAGGCGATGTCCCCAATGCTCGCAGGCAAGGTCGTGGTCATCACGGGGGCCTCTGGCGGCCTGGGTGCGGCGACGGCGCTGGCGCTGGGGCGGCGCGGTTGTCACTTGGTGCTGGGAGCGCGGCGTCGGGAGCAGCTGACCGAAGTCGCCCAGCAGGTTCGCCGCCTGGGGGGGCAGGCGGAAGTGCAGATCTGTGATGTGGTGCAACGGGCACAGGTGCGAGAACTGCTGGCGCTGGCGCAGGAAAAATTCAGCCGGGTGGATGTCGCCATCGCCAATGCTGGTTTTGGTTTATGCGCTGCGGTGGCCGACATCACGGACGCCCAGATGGAGGAAATCTGGCGCGTCAATTTTCTGGGCACCTGGTACGTGATGGCCGAGGCCGCGGCGCTGATGCGCCCGCGGGGCGCGGGGCATATCATCGTCATTTCCTCGGCGGTGGCCCGCCGCGCCTTGCCGTACATGGGCGCCTACGCCGCCACCAAGGCGGCACAATTGTCCCTGGTGGAGGCGCAGCGCCTGGAGTTAACCGGTTCCGGTATTGCCGTCAGCTCGGTACACCCCGTCAGCACCCGCACCGATTTTTTCGACGTGGCCGCGCAGCGCAGCGGCTGCCGGGTGAAGGCGATGGGAATCATCCAAAGCGCCGAAAGTGTGGCCGAAAAAATAGTCCGCCTGGTGGAGCGCCCGCGGCCGGAACTGTGGCCCCATCGCGCTTCCCGCTGGGCGCTGGGCCTGGCCGCTCTGCTGCCGGCGCTGACGGATTATGCCATGCGCCGGCTGCTGCGGTCGTGCCACCGCGGGAAAGGTCAGCATGCGGCAACGCACTGAGGCGAGTCGCCTCCGGGGACCGGAATTTCACCGCGCCGCCGGGATGGTGGCGGCCATGGTGCTGCTGGCTGTGGCGGCCTGGGTGTTGCTGCGTTGGCGCACGCCGCGGGTGATTCCCCCGCCGCCCCGGCGTCCGGCGCCGGCGGTGCTGGTGGCCATGACCGCCAATATCAATAATATCGAGCCGAATGCCGGCGCTCATAGCTGGTCGCGCCGCCGGGGTGTGCTGCTGGCCATCCTGCGCCATTACCGTCCCGACATTCTGGCCCTGCAGGCCGCCACCCCGGCCCAGACCGGCTGGCTGGCCGTCCGGCTGACCGGTTATGCCCATTGGCCCGCGGGCGAAGGTCTTTCCGGCAACCTTTTTTCCGCGCTGGATCAGGCCCTGGCTTCCTGGAATCAGATTTTTTATACCCGGCGCTTCGCGCGTCTTGCCGGCGCGTACGGACTACTGCGCCCGCACCACCTGGCGGCCAATCCAACCGAAAACGCTTACTATTCGCTCGCTGTGCTGCGCGATAAGCGGGGCCGCGTGCCGCTGATTATTGTGCTGGATACACATCTGCGCCACGGCAACCGTCAGGCCGCCGCCAGCGCGGCAAAACTGCGGATCATCCTACAGCGCTGGCAGCGGCGCTACCCCCAGGCCTTGGCGATCGTCCTGGGCGATATGAACCATCCGTGGACGGATCGGCCGGTCTACAACGCCTTACGCGGTGGCCGCCACAGCCGCGCCGCGTTGGTGGATGCTTTCGACTACGCCGCAAAACCGCCGGCAAGGCGTTGGGGAACCTGGCAGAACTACACCGGACGCCCCGTGGCGGACTGGCCGACGGACCTGATTTTCCTAAGCCGCGGCTGGAAATTTACGCCGGCCCGCATCATCCGCGCCCACGGCCCAGTCGCCGAAGAGGGCGACTCGACAAGGCGAGATAGCCTATATCCCAGCGATCATTTTTTTGTGTTGACCACGCTGCGCGCGAACCGACCTCCGCCCGCGGCCATTGGGTCCAGGAACCAGATCGGCGAAACCGGGCGATGATCCGCTAAGATAGGAACGCGGAAGGAATCCGTGAATCAGTCGAGGATCCGCCACAGTGGACACCCGCCGCCGGGCCGGCGAACCAGCGGACCAGCCGCGGCACTTGGGGCTGTGTCCACCGGAGCGGATCTTCGACCTGCGGCGGGAGGGAGCCACGGAGTTCCGTCGGCGAGCCTAGGATTGATTCAGCGTTCCCGCTTGGCACGGGTGTGGCTCGATGGCCTGGCCCATGCCGGTCAGCAACGATAGTGCCAAAACCCCAACCGGTTCAGCGGCGGCATTTAGGCCGTCCGTCGGTACGTTCATGTCACAAAATCCGGCCACACCCGTTGGTGCGGCGATTCCATATTAACGTTGCGGTTAAAGGGGCGGTTCGGTATTCTAATTTTCCTGTCCTTGACTTCTACCGGCGGGCCGAAGGGGAAACCCGAAAAGTAAAAACCCGAAACCAGAGACCAGACACTAAAAACCAAAAACCTGAAACCGAATCTATGCCGACCGATCGAAACGCGGAATCCCGCCTTTTTATCAGCTTAATGAGCGGCACCAGTGTTGACGCCATCGACGTGGTGTTGGCGCGAATCGCAGGGCGGGTGCCGGCGCACCCGGCCGCCGGGGCCGTTCGCGCCACGGTGCTGCGGCATGTGGTGCACCCTTGGCCGAAGGTCCTGCGCAGCCGAATTCTGGGCCTGCCGAATTCGCCGGTGGAAGTGGCGGAACTCTGTGCACTTCATTTTGCGATATCCCGGCATTTTTCCGCCGCGGTGGGGCGGTTGCTACGGCAGGAGGGCCTTCGACCACGGGATATCACGGCCATTGCCAGCCACGGTCAAACCGTCTGCCATCGGCCGCCGCTCGCCTTGTCGAGTCGCCTTCTTCGGCGACCTGGAACCCGGCCCGGCAGCACGCTGCAGTTGGGCAACGTGGCGGTAATCGCCACACTCACCGGCATCCCCACCATCGGTGATTTCCGCGCGGCGGACATGGCGGTGGGCGGCCAGGGCGCTCCGTTGGTGCCACTGGCGGATAAGCTGTTGCTCACGCACGCCACGCGGACCCGGGCCATACAAAACATCGGCGGAATCGCCAATGTCACCTGGTTGCCGCCGGGGCGCCAGCCGGAGGCGCCAGTGCTGGCGTTCGATACCGGCCCCGGCAATGTTCTGCTGGATGGACTGACCAGATGGATCAGTCGGGGGCGGCAATCGTTGGACCGTGATGGCGCCATGGCCCGGCGGGGGCGGGTGCGGGAGCGGCTGCTGGCGGGCTGGCGCCAGCATCCCTTTTTTCGGCGCCGACCACCGAAAAGCACCGGGCGCGAGGAGTTCGGCGCAGCGCAGATCAGCGGACTGGCGATGGATGCGGGCGGATATTCCCCGTCGGACCTCTTGGCCACCGCGGCCGAACTGACCGCCTGGAGTATCGCCGACGCTTATCAGCAATTCCTTCCGACCCTGCCGGAAGAAGTGATTCTTTGTGGCGGTGGTGCGAATAATTCCGATCTGATGCGGCGGCTGGTGCGGCGGTTGCGAAACCTGGGCTGCCGCCGGTGCGCACGGATTGACACGCTCGGAATTCCGAACCAGGCCAAAGAGGCGCTCAGCTTCGCGCTTCTGGCGGCGGCGACGTTGGATGGCGTGCCCGGCAATCTGCCCAGCGTCACCGGCGCCCGGCGAGCGGTCCGCTTGGGCGTGATCGCCATGCCGTAACCCCAGTGCATGTATAATGGTTTATGGGTAAGCACGGTTGGGGAGGCGGGCGTCGCGCCTGCCGCGGCCGCCATCATGGTCAGTGGATTCGGTCAGAGGTGGGAATGGGCACGATCCCTCCGAAACTCCTGCATGATCTTGCCGCCAAATACATCTGGTGGAAAGCGCCCGAGGAAGCGGTCCGTTTCCCGTCACGGGTTATAGCCCAGGTGATGAATCGGGGTGATTTCCAGGATGTCCAGGAACTGGCGGCGACGCTGGGAGACGAAGGTCTGCGTGAAGTGCTGATCACCGCGGAGGCGGGCTGGTTCAATCGGCGCAGCTGGCATTACTGGCATTATCGGTTGGGATTGGCGCAGGTGGGGCGGGTGCCCCTCAGGCCCGAGCGGAGAATCACATGACTCCGCGGTTCCCGACCCGCTGGGACATCCTTCCACCGCCCCAGCGGCGGTTGTGGGCGGACCTGTGGGCCGCTCCTCAGCTGGGATTGGTACTCTATGGCGGCACCGCCATCGGGCTCCGGTTGGGACACCGCTCCTCGATTGACTTCGACTTCTTCACCGAGCGAAGGCTCGACCGGACGGCGCTGCAGAGTGCGTTCGCGTTCGTTCCGCGGGCCACCACGCTGCAGGAAACAGCGAACACCTGGTCGCTTGCTGGTTCCCGGCGCCGGGCCGTCCGAAAGACCGGTGCAGGTCTCTTTTTTCGGCGCTATCTTCTGCGGCCGCGTGGGCGCCCCGGAATACACGGATGATGGGGGGATGCAGGTGGCCACGCTGCCGGACCTTATGGCGTTTAAAGTGAAGGTGATTCTGCAGCAGGCGGAGGCGAAAGACTACGTTGATATCGCGGCGACGTTGCAAGCCGGGGTAAGTCTGGAACTGGGCCTGGCCGCCGCCAGGACCATGTTCCATCCCACTTTTCAGCCTTTGGAGAGCCTTAAAGCGCTAACCTGTTTCGAGGGCGGCGATCTTGAAACCCTGACGGCCGAGGTCCAGACGACCCTGGTGCGGGCGGCGCGAGCGGTGGGAAAATTGCCGCGGGTGGAGTTGGCGTCGCAGCGGCTGGGAGCACCATGATGATCGTACGGACGTCGGGCCGTGCGCTGGGTTTGTCGACGGCGCCTACGGACCATGACAAGATTCACAGCCCCAAACATCAGCGCGGGGCGGACTGCCACGCGGACCGCCCCAACCAGCGCTTATGCTCCGGACAATGGTCGATTACGTCGCGCCGTTTTCCACGTAACTTCGTGCTCGGCGCACTGCTGAGTGCCGCTATATTTTCGACACCGGTCGTGCCGGCGGCCCGCGCCGAGTCCGGTCCCACGGCCCGCGGCTTGCTGGTATGGCAGCTGATAAACGATGCCCGCGCCGCGGGCCGCGATCCGCACTTTCCCCCGGCGTTGGCGGCGCGGCAGGCGCTGGTGCTGCTTCAGGAGGCGCGGCGCCTCGATCCGGATTCCTCCACCGTTTTGCGACTGTTGGCTGAAGCCGCGGACGCACTGAAGCGCCCCGTCCCGGCGCGGGGGGCCTGGTTGGCCCTGTTGCGGCTGGAGCCGCACAATACGGTGGCCCAGGTGCGCTATCTGGACACGCTGGCGGCGTCTTATCAAAGCCTTGCGGCGCGGCAGCGCGTGTATCGCGCCGCGCTGGTGAACCCGCATTTGGAGGCCTCGGTGCGCAGCGCGGCAGCTCTGCATCTCGGTCGGTTGTTGGAAGCACAAGCCCGGGTTCGGCGGGCGGGGCAGGCGTTTCTGAAGGCGGTTCGGCTTGATCCGGCCAATCTGGCGGCGTGGCGGCGGTTGTCGGCGCTTTTGCGGCGTTGGCACGCGCCGGCGCGGCAACGCCTATACTGCTGGATGGAGCAATTGCACGCGGATCCCTATCAGCCGTGGGTCCTCGCCGCGGTGGCCCGTTTGCTAAGCTCGGCCGGCGATTATGCCCAGGCCGCCCACTGGGGCAGCGCTGCGCTGGGGCAGTGGCAGTACCTCGGCGCGGCGGATCCGCGGTGGACGGAGGCGATAGCAACCTGGCGGGCCATAGCCGGTCCGCCCGCGGCGCCAGCAGCGTATTTAGCGCCCTGGCTGGCGCGCCCACATCCACCGACCCGGCTGTTGATGGTGGCACTGGCGGCCTACCGCTCCGATGTGCCGGGATCAGCCGGCGCCCAAGGAACTGCGGAAATTCTGTCCCGTCTGCAACGACGCCTGGCCGCGGCGCTGCGCGCCAAGCCGAACGATAGCGTCGCCCGATCCGATCAGCTGTGGCTGGAACTGGCTTATGCGACGCGGTGGCCAGCGCAGATCACCGCCCGCGTGGCCGCGTTGCGCTCGGCGCGGCACGGCGAACGGGGCGTTTATCTGCGCTTGCGCGGTTGGCAGCTTCTGCGCCAGGGCCGCTTCCGATCCGCGGCCATTCGTTTCCGCGCCGCCGGCAACGATCCGTATGCGCTGCTCGGGTTGGCGCGGATCGCCATACACCAGGGCCGCCACGCGGCGGCGGCCGCGTTTCTGAAGAAACTATGGCGGCTTCATCCGCCGGCGCCGGCCGCCGTCGCCGCGGCGGCTCTGGCCCGCCGCGGCAAGGTGGCCCTGTGGGACCCCGGCCGGGCACACGCCCTGGGCGCTTTGGCGGCGGCTTATCCGAACCGTTTTCTGGAAGCGTGCAAGCATCCTGGCCGCGTGGTGCAGGTGAGTATCCATTGGCGCCGGCGTTTCAGCAGCTTTGGCGCCCCTATGGCGGTGGATGTTCATTATGTCAACGCCACGCCGTGGACGCTGGCCGTTGGACCTGATACAGCCGTTTCAACCAGTGTCGCCTTGGCCGCAACGCTGGATACGGGCCGTATCATGGCGTGGCATGGCGCCGCACCGCGCGCGGCGAGCCGCCCGGCGCCGCCACGAACCGGGGATTTAGGCGCCTATGCCGTGGATGCCGACGCCCGGGTGTTGTCTCTGGCGCCCCAAGGCACGCTGATTGTGCGCTATCGCGTGGACCAGGGACGACTGGCTCGTCTTCTGTGGCGTTCCGGTACGATGCTGCTCGGGGGACGCTTGACGGTGATTACCAATCCTCTGGCCACCGCGCAACGGGTCTTTCCCGGCTGGGGCGGGCAGTCCATCGATGCCGGTTATTTTCAGGTCCGCGGCCTGACCACCGGCGACGCCGAAGCGCTGGCGCAGCTCGCTCAACGCCTGCCGCGCCTGCGTCCGGGAAAACAGATGCTGGCCGCCGGCGTGTTGCTGCGCGCCGTGAGCAGATCTGGTCCCTTGTACCGCCGTCGGATGGTGGCCCGGCGGCGTAGCGCGCCGCCGGAAAGACTCCCGCTGGCTCTCGGGCGGCGGAGCGCGGCGGGTGAAGGCGCGGCCCGCGCCACCTGGAGTGCCGTACGGGCGCGGGTGATCGCCTCGCTTTACAACTTGCTTGAACCGCCGTCCGCCGGCGCCCCGGGGAAAGCGGCGGCTTTCGCGAGCCGCGGTGCGGTGCAGGCGTGGTTGGTCCGGCGGGCCCCGGTGTCCCCGCGAGCCGCCATACCACCGCGATTATCCGGCGCTCTGGCGAAGCTGGTTGCTTCACCGGATCCGTTGGTGCGCATGATGAGTTATCGCCGAATATTCGCGATGGCCCGGCGCCAGGGTACCGGGAAAGCGTTGATGGCCGCCGCGCGGCGCCTGCGTTTTCCAGCCCGCACCGATAAAGACCCGCTGGCGTCCCGTTGGGCCGCGGATCTCGCCACCGCAGCGACAGATCTGGCCGGAACTGAATCCGACCAGGCGCCGCGGCATTGAACCCCAGGGCGGTCTGATCGCTGGGGCGGCTAAGCTAAGCCGCACGTAGACACGATCCGCACTGACACGGGTTTCAGGGGGGTAATGACGGAAGGGCCCACCCCGCCAGTGCGCGCCAAAGAATGATATGCGCGGCGCGAATACACCCAGACTTTCTGAGACGGATTTCCAACGACGAAACACAGGAAAAACACGAAAGGGGCGAACGGACCTTTTGTTGAAACGGTCAAGAGTTGACGGCAAATGGATTGGCACGCCGGGGTTGGTGTCATAAAATTCCATGAGCAGGTGATGATGATCGGCACTGGCTTTGGTCAGCCCTGGCTAATCGCCCCGATGCGCAGCATGACCAGACGCAACAGGCGTCGGCATTGCCGGTGGAACCATTGATCACCACCTGACCGGGCATGACCGAACCCCGCCATTTACTGATCCCCAACTCGGGCCGCAGGCCCAGGCGGCTTGGCAGCGCGGCGCCTTGCAGGTCATGGACTCACGCCACGACGTTGCCGAGTGCAGGGACCGACAGGTGGAAAAATACTGGGAGTCTTACATGCATGGATTTGGCGGGCGCGTCGCAGGTGATTGGGGCGGAGCATCTGGGAGAGGGACGAATATTTTCCACCGACCGCCGGGATTTCAGAACCGATCGTGGGAAGAATCATGGGGCGTTGGTAAACCTGCTTCAGCCGGAAGGGTGAGCGTGGAAGTTGCAGTCGCCGGGGCGTGTCGCTGAGGACGACCGAGCCGGCGTTGTCGATGCGGAGACCACCCGGTTGGGATGGAGGCCGGGTACGAATCATGCTGACGTTTCTTCTGGCGAATTTGGACCTGGTGGCGCCGAGCCTGGGGCTGCTGCTCATGTCCGCCCTGTTTTCCTGTGCGGAAACGGTCCTGTTTTCCCTGACCCGGCATGATTTGCATCAACTGGAGCGCAGCGCCAACCGGCGCGAGGCCGCCGCCGCGGCCTTGCGTCGGGACAGCAGCTCCCTGCTGATCATCATTCTGTTCGTGAACATGTTCTGTACGGTTTTGATCTTCGTCTTGAGCACGGTGCTGCTGCAGCGGGCAGCGGAGCAGATCGGCGACCTGGCGGCGGCGCTGGCGGTAATTCCGGTCGTGGCGGTGGCCTATGTCGCAGAAATATTCCCGAAGATGCTGGGGCGATCCTTTAACCGCGAGCTGGCTGGGCCGCTGGCCGCGCCGCTGACCGTGCTGGTGCGGGTGCTTCATCCCCTCGCCCGGGGTGTGCGGCGACTGGTGATCCAACCGGCGGCGCGGCTGTTTATCCGCCCTGGGGCCAGTGGTCTCGGGGCGGAAGAGCTCCGGGAATTTCTGGAGATGTCCCGCCAGCAGGGCGCGATCGATCCTGGAGAAAGTCAGTTGATCGGCCAGGTGCTTCGCCTGCGGCAACTGCGCGTGCGGCAGGTGATGACGCCCCGGGTGAAGATGATCGGCTTCGATCTGCAGCGCCCGGCCGGGGAACTGAAAGCCCTGTTCCAGAGCACCGGTTTAGGAAAAATTCCGGTTTACGAGCGGCATATCGACAACCTGCAGGGGATGATCGACGCCCGGAAATTTTTTCTTTCCTCGCCCGCAGCGCCTCCGCCGTGGCGCGAGTTGCTGGAGCCGGCCGTGTTTGTGCCGGAACTGCAGACCGTGGACCGTCTGCTGGACCGGTTCCAAACGACGCGGACCGCGACGGCGATCGTGGTGGATGAATACGGCGGTGTGGCAGGCCTGGTGGCCCTGCACGACGTGGTGGAACAACTGATCGGCGAAATTCAGGAGCCGGGCGATCGGCCCACGCCTCTGCTGGAGCCGGTGGGGCCGGACGAGTGGCTGGCGGCGGGCGATGTCTCGTTGCTGGATTGCGCCGAACTGCTGCGCCAACACCTAGGCGCCACGACGGCGGCAACGGTGGGCGGTTTGGTTTACGCGAAGCTGGGGCGAATTCCTAAACCCGGAGATGGCGTGCGGATAGGCCATCTGCAATTGACGGTGGAAGCCATGCGTGGCCCCCGCGTGGAGCGTGTGCGCATTCGCCTTGCGGATCCAGCGGGGGCCGGGTTCGACGCGGCGCTGGAAATACCGTTCCGGTCGTCCGGTTGCGCCACCCGGGAAACGCCGGCCTGCGGAGATGACCCGCCATGAACCTGCCTTTACCGTCAACCTGGCTGATCCCGCCGCCACCCCGGTGGCTGCCTTGGCTGTTTCTGGCGGTGGTCGGTCTGCTTGGTTCGATTCTTTTCAGCGGGCTGGAAACGGGCCTGTATAGCCTGTCGCGTCCCCGCCTGGAGATGCGCTGCTGGAAAAAGGAGCCGGTGGCGTTGTTCCTTGCCCGGTGGTTGCGGCGCCCGGCGGGTGTGCTGGCGGGCCTGTTGATCTGGCAGAACTTGTGTAATTTCGCCGTCTCCGCCGCCGTCGCCACCTTGCTGCACCAGCACCAGGTCTCGGGTCTGGCCGAAACGCTGCTCTCGGCGGCGCTGGTGTTGCCGTTGCTTTTGCTCTTCGGCGAAATTCTGCCGAAGGATCTTTTTCTGACCCATGCGGATCGCTGGACCTACCGCCTGGCGCCCGCCCTGCGCTGGGCGCTGGCGGCCATCACCCTGGTGCCATTGCTGCCGTTGGTGCTGGCCCTGGACGCCGTGACCCGGCGCTTGTTTCACCGCGGCCCCGAAGCTCAAGTCGGCGCCCTGCCGCGCCTGATGGCGCTGGCCGAAGAATCCGCCTCCCGGGGGCTGCTTAGCGATACCCAGCACGACTTGATCCGCCGCGGTTTGCGGCTGGCCCAGATAAAGGTCGGCCAGGTGATGACACCGTGGAATCGAGTGATTGGCGTACCGGCCAATATCGGCCGGGCCGGCTTTGAGGCCCTGGTGCGGCGCTACCCGATCGCGCGCCTGCCCGTGCTTGGACACAGTGCGCAGGAGGTTCTGGGGATGGTCAAAGCGGTACAAGTACTGGCCGAACCGGGCGAGTGGAACCTGCGTCGGCGGCTGGAGCCGGCCATGACCCTGCTGGACGAACAATCGGTGCGCTCCGCGATCCAGTTGATGCAGGCCGCCAAGCGCACCATCGCCCTGGTGGTCAGCCGCGACGGTAAAGTCATCGGACTGGTGACCATGAAAGACCTGGTGGAGGAACTGCTCGGTCCATAGGCGCCAGGCCGCCGTCCATGTCCGCAGCGAACACCCGTGGGAGATTAAAATAGATGTTCCAGCAAAATCCGGTGGTTGGCCGTGCGATAATGCGCAGTGGAATCAACGGGTTTTGCGTCTTGGCGGCAGTTGCTTCCTCGTGCCTACATGAACGCCACGGTGCGGAAGCGCTGCGGGCAAGTCGCCGAGGAAGGCGACTTGGCTCGACTTTTGCCATTTTTCCGCAGCGTAAATGGTCGAATCCTTCGGAAATCGCGGTGGCAGGGCGAGTTTTGGCACACCCCGTCTTCTATTATATGAGCGTGCAAAAAATCCACGCCATCTTAAAAGGCCAGTGAAATCACGCTTTCCGGTTCCCCCGAAATCGGCAAAAGTCGAGGTTAGAATCTATCTCAAAACTTGGCCGGACTAACGCGACTCCCGCGATATGTTGAGATGGATTCTTAGTTGCGGCAGGCTCGGCCAAGTGGTTTAATGAATAGTTTTCACGGGCAAGGCAGATATGGACGATAAAAAGGCAGGGCACCGGGGCGAAGTGTGGTATCAACCAGCGCCGGTGCATTTTGATTGCGCCTGGCCGCGCTGGAGCAAGTTTCTTTTTTTCGCCGTCCTGCTGATCGTGGCCTTGATGGCCGACAAGACCGTAGCGCTTGCGGCGTATGCCCACCCGATCACTTTCCAGTCGGATATTAATCTGGAAATGATCATGCTGATGCAGTGGGGCCAATGGACCTGCTCAGTTCTCGTGATCCTGGCCGTGGTGCTGCTCGACCAACAGGGCCGGCGCAAAGCCATGGCCATGGCGGTGGGCTGCCTGGCCGCAGTGGCGGTTTGCTATCTGCTGAAAGGATTTTGCGGTCGCGCCCGGCCCTGGTTGCTGCATGAAGCGGTGTTCGGCTTCTTCGGACCGGCCTATGGCTTTCTCCGCGGAGCCACCTACCAGTCCTTCCCGAGCGCGCATGCCAGCGGTGCGTTTGCCTTAGCTGCCGCCTTGTCCTGGTTTTATCCCAAAGGGCGGGCGCTGTTTTACGGACTGGCTCTGGATACCGCGTTTCAGCGAGTGATCCGCCACGATCATTTTCCAGCCGATGTCGTCGCTGGCGCGGCTATCGCGGTCACCGTCGTGCGCAGTGTGTTGTGGTGGAACTGGCCCGGGAAACTGATCGCCGTCCTGCCGCGGACGTGGCAGGACTGGCTTTTGGCCAACCCGTGACCTGGCCAGCCTCAGCGTAGCCTTCCGGGATGACGCCGCGCCGCGTGCCGGACATGTAACACCCGCACCACCGCGTCATCGCCAACCACACGGAAGTAGACGATATAAGGCCCTACGGGAAGACGCAGGCCGGGGCTTTGGTGTTCGGCGACATTCCGATGCGGAAATCCTCTGAGACTTTCCACAGAATCAAGAATGCGGACCAGCATCGTTGCCGCGTTTCGTGGAGAACCCTTGCTGATAAAATCGAAAATATTATTAAGATCGGTGCTGGCGCGCGGGGTGATAATGACACGGAACTTAGGCCCTAGAGCGGTTCTCAAAAGTTTTGTCGTATGTTCCACGCCGATATTTGCGATTGCGTAATTTGCGCCCGGGCGGTTTTTCTGCCATACTTAAGGCGTGCGACGGATCGCCCCCAATTTCGAGAACGGC
>JAJYFE010000201.1 GCA_021785435.1 Planctomycetota bacterium | reverse complement strand
TTACGCTGCAGCAACCCGACGGGCGGACCGTCTACGAGGCCGGTGAGTTTCTCGGCGTGAAGACGAATAACGTCGCCGAATACGAAGCGCTCACGCGCGGACTCGAGATAGCCTGCCAGCTGCAGGTGCGGGAACTGGTCATCCGCGCCGACAGCGAACTGGTGGTCCGGCAGATCCAGGGCCGGTACCGCGTCCGCCACGCCAATTTGCGTCCGTTGTATCAGCGAGTCCAGGGCCTGCTGGCGCGAATTCCACGCTGGTCGATTGAACACGTCTACCGTGAAGCCAACCACCGGGCGGACGAACTGGCGAATCTGGCCCTGGACCGCCGCGGCAAAGTGGAGCCTTCCGGGCCCGCGCGTCCCGACGGAACTGGCGGGGCGTGACCCATGCGGACGCGCCACGGAACCTTTCACGCATCCATGGGGCTGCCGGAGTCGGGGGGACGCGCACGCCGTACGCTGCTGCCCTGGTATGCAGCGGTGCTGGTCCAACAGTTTTCCGTTAGCCTGTCGCTTAATACGGTTTACTACTTCGCCGGCTACGAATTACACACCACCACCGCCGTCCTGCTCTGGATAGCCGCCGCCGGCGGCCTGGCCTATCTGCTCGGCGCCTGGGTGGGCAGTTACTGGGTGGATCGGCTCGGTCAGCGCCGGGTTTTGCTGACCCTGGGCCTGGTCAACCTGGCGGTATTTGCCCCGGCCGTCGCGGGTGTCATTTGGCGCAGCGAACTGCTGCTGGGCCTGCACGTGGTGCTGCTGAACCTGTCGGTTTCGTGGATGTGGCCGGCTTTGGAGTCCGCGATCACTCGTAGCCCGGGACGCATGCGTCTAACTACGCGGGTAACGCTTTACAACCTCACCTGGGCCATCGGGGCGTTTGTCGCCTTCGGCCTCAACGGCGCCTTGGCGTTCTGGTTTACGTGGGCTGGGGTGTTTGCCTGCGCGGCGTGGGCCATGCTGCTGGCCTGGGCGATCATTTTCAGGCTGGCCATCCCCCAACACTTAATCAGCGCCGAACATGTCTGCGACGACCCGGCCGAGGAGCGGCATACGCAGCAGGTGCTCGCGTCGCCTCAATCGGCGCCTTTGCTGCGCATGGCGTGGGTGGGCAATATGCTGGCCTATATCTGCAGCAATGTCATCACGCCCGTGATGCCCGCCCTGACCCTGGCGGCGGGCGTGCGTTCCTACGCCCTGGCGACCGCGGTCGGCGCCACCTGGGCCTGGGCCCGGGCGCTGGGTTTTGGCATTAGTTGGCTCTGGACCGGCTGGCACTACCGCGTACGCTGGATGCTGATCTTCTTTGCCCTGCTGGCGCTGACCACCGAGGCGCTGCTTCTGAACCATTCACTCGGACTGCTGATTGTGTTGCAGGTCATCTTTGGACTGGCCATGGCCATGCTCTATAGCGCTTCGTTATATTACTCCATGCATTTAAGTCGTGGTTCCGCGCGCCAGGCCGGCATCCATGAGGCGGTCATCGGCGCCGGCACCACCGTCGGACCGGCGCTGGCCGCCCTGGCGGGCGCGGCCAACGCCCTGCCGCCGAAAGCGCTGGCGATTTTTCTCGTGCTGTTGTGCGGCGGAAGCGCCATGGGCATTCTGGCCGCGGGCGCCCGCGGCTTGGTAAGACCTTTGCCGGCCCCGGCGCCGCGCGGAGAACGCCACGCGGAGGCGTGAGGTTTGGCGCGCTGGAGTGGTCGGATTTTTTGCCGCCAGCGGAGATTGAACCGCTTGCCAATGGCTTCTATACTTTCCAGAACTTTTGCGGGATGGTTTCCACTTTTTGGGGGGCACGGTGCTATGGTTTCAACCGCCACGGACGTGATGGCGCCGGCGCCGGCCGGCTTGACCCCCTATTTGGCCGCGGTGGAAGAACTGTTTCGCGCCGAACTGCGCAGCGCCTTGCCGCAGGTGCAACAGCTCTTAGCGCACGTGGAACGATTCCGCGGCAAGATGTTGCGCCCCACGCTGGTGCTTCTGGCCGGACTGGCCGCTCAACCGGAGGCCACCGCCGACAGGCCCGTCCCGCCGCTGGGCGAGACCCATCTGGTCCTGGCCACCGTCGTGGAGATGGTGCACCTGGCCACGCTGGTTCATGACGATGTGCTGGATCAGGCCGAGATCCGCCGGCGCGGCGCCACCGTCAATCATCTGCATGGCAATGAGATCGCGGTGCTGTTGGGAGACTGGCTGATCAGCCATGCCTATTATCTGTGCAGCAGCCGGGCCGGGGCGGCCGCGGCGCGGCTCATCGGACAAACCACCAATATCGTCTGTGAAGGCGAGCTGGCGCAGAACTTCAACCGCGGCAACTGGAGCCTGCGGGAGGGCGATTATTTCGACATTATCTATCGCAAAACCGGCAGCCTGATTGAAACCGCCTGCCGCATCGGCGCCGCCCAGACCACTTCCGACCGGTCCACCGTTGAAGCGCTGGCCCGGTACGGACGCCAAGTTGGCGTCGCCTTCCAGATTATCGATGACGTGCTGGACCTGACCGGCCAGGCCAAAGCCATGGGCAAATCGCTGGGCACGGATATTGACCGGGGTAAATTGACGCTGCCCCTGATTCATTTTCTGGCTACCGCCGCTCCGACGCATCGGGAGCTGCTGATCGGTCTGCTGGAATCGCCAGAGGCCGATCGCGTGGAAAGAGTCCGGCAGTTGCTGATTCCCAGCGTCTCGGTCGCCTATGCCCGCCGCCGCGCCGAAATCCTGATCGCCCAGGCCCTCGCCGCCATCGATATTCTGCCCGCCTCCGACGCCCGGGAGAGGCTCAGGTATTTGGCGCGGATGGTGATTACCCGCCAGGGTTGATAGGAGCTTCGATGTCGGTCACGGTAGCGATGATTGGCGCCGGTTCCATCGGTTTCACGCGCCGGCTGGTTCAGGATATCCTGGCCGTTCCCGAAATGGCCGGGACCACTTTCCATCTGACCGATATTTCCGAGCGGAATCTGGATATGGTGGCCCAGCTTTGCCGACGCGACATCGAAGCCCATCACCTGCCCGCAAGAGTCAAAACCTTCCTTAATCGCCGCGCAGCCTTTACCGGCGCCGACTATGTGATCTGCACCATCCGCCAGGGCGGGCTGGAGGCCTTCCAGCTGGATATTGAGATACCGCTGCGCTACGGGGTGGACCAGTGTGTGGGCGACACGCTGTGCGCCGGCGGCATCATGTACGCCCAGCGCACCATTCCCGCCCTGCTCGATTTTTGCCGCGATATCCGTGCCGTCGCCAAACCCGGCGCGTGGTTGTTGAATTATTCCAACCCCATGGCCATGAACACTTGGGCCTGTCATAAATATGGTTCCGTGAAAACCGTCGGCCTGTGCCATGGCGTGCAGGGCGCGCATTGGCAGATCACCTCCTGCATCGAACGATGGGCCAAGCAGCAGGGGTTACTGCAAGCCAATGAAAAACTGCATCGTCGGGACGTGGATGTGATCGCCGCCGGCATTAATCATCAAACCTGGTTTATACAGGTGCGCTGGCGCGGAATAGACATGCTGCCCCGGCTTGCGGAATTGTTCGCGGCGGATCCAACCCTCGCCCGCACCGAAAAAGTGCGAATCGACGTGCTGCGCCGCTTCGGCTATTACAGTACGGAGTCCAACGGCCACCTGAGCGAATATCTGCCCTGGTACCGCAAACGCCCCGAAGAAATCAACCAATGGATTGATCTGTCCTCATGGATCCACGGAGAAACCGGCGGCTATCTGCGGGTCTGCACCGAAGGGCGGCGTTGGTTTGAAGCCGATTTTCCGAATTGGTTGAAAGAGCCGCCGCCGCCAATCGGCCCCGCCCAGCGCAGCGAAGAGCACGGTTCCTACATCATCGAGGCGCTGGAAACCGGCCGGGTCTATCGCGGCCATTTCAATGTGGCCAATCAGGGCCACATCACCAATCTGCCCGAGGGCGCTATCGTGGAAATTCCGGGTTACGTCGATCGTAATGGCCTGAACATGCCGGTGATTGGCGCTCTGCCGCTGGCGTGCGCGGCCACCTGCGCTGCCAGCATTCGGGTGCAGGAGATGGCGATGGAGGCGGCGGTGCATGGCGATGTCCTACTCCTGAAACAAGCCCTGCTGCACGACCCCTTGACCGCGGCGGTATGCAATCCTGAGGAAATCTGGCAAATGACCGATGAGTTACTCGTCGCGCAGGCGGCCTGGCTGCCGCAATATGCGGCTGAAATTCCCGCGGCCCGACGGCGGCTGGAGGAGGCGCAACGCACCGGCACGCGGGTGGCTTTAAAAAACGATTATCGCGGCGCCGCCCGCGTGGCCCCCAAGTCGGTAACGGAAATGGCAACGCAACGCGCCGCAGCCCGCGCCAACGCCGCCGCCGCGGACAAAGCCAATCTGCCCCCCACCACCGCCAGCCCGGAGACTAAGTTGGACACCATATTGCCACCGATTCCGAAGCGCCAATAAATGCCCATACACGCTCCCGGAAGAGTTTCCCGTGCCCGCGACTGGAGCGGGCACCTTGGCGTGAATTCGTGGCTCATGCGCCTGTCCCGAAGATGGGGGACGGGCATGTTGCTCGCCGGTAGGCGACCGCGGCCACCTGCGCCACAACCCTTTTCCTGCGCCGTAGGCGCACGAAAAGTGGATAGCTCCTGGCGTTTGCGCGGGCTTCAGAAGGCCCGAAGCCGAACGAGGCCGTCGCTGGAGTTCATTTGTGGTGCAGGTCTCCCGACCTGCCGCCTTTTCATTTATACTTAACGTGGCCCCTGACGGTACATTTTAGGGAGCGGAAGCCGCGGCCAAATGCTGATGTTCCGGCAATAATACCGAATCAGCGGTCCCATTAACAGGGGCGTAGAGTACACGAAAAGTGGATAGCTCCTGGCGTTTGCGCGGGCTTCAGAAGGCCCGAAGCCGAACGAGGCCGTCGCTGCA
>JAJYFE010000200.1 GCA_021785435.1 Planctomycetota bacterium | reverse complement strand
GTGGCATGGCCTACAGTCTAAAATCGTTTGCGCTGGATGACAACAGATTTGCGCCCAATGAAAAATGGAGGCGGTTAGACTTTAGGTTTTGGGTTCCGGAGATTAGCGGTGCGGGAAAAAAGGAATGGCGAGCGCCGTATCCGAGAGACGCTGCGGCGACCTTCAACACGAGGAACCGCCACAACCGGACCGCGTATTTGAAGGAACTTTTGCGAACGGCGCTGATCGCCTTTCGCTCCGGGTCGTCCGTAGGTATATAGGAGCCTGTAAGATGTCCATTGAATCCGTCCATGTTCTTGAACCCGCGGCGCCACAGCAGCCCTCTAGCGCCGCCCCCGTCATTCCGCTGGCCGAGTTCAGCCAGCGGGTTCAGCGCGCCCAGGAATTGATCCGCGCCGCCGGCTTCGACGCCCTGCTTGTCAACAGCAACGAGGCCGATTTCGCCAATGTCCGCTACTTTTCTGATTATTGGACGCTGTTTGAAACGGCCGGCGTGTTGATCCCCGCCCGCGGCGAACCGGCCTTGTTGATCGGCCCGGAAAGCGGCGCCTACGCCCGCGATCGTAGCCGCATCCGCAAAATCCACAAAATGGTCGAATACCGCGAGTCCGCCGACCCCGCTTATCCTGGGGTGCCGGTGAGTACGTTTCCGGAGGCCTTTGCCGATATTGGCGTGCCCTCACCCCAACGGCTCGGCCTCGGGGGCTATCTCGTCACGACGGCGCCGCTGGTGGACAGTCTTCACCGCGGCTTTTCCGGGTTGCGGATTGAGCCGGCGGATTCCCTGATGGTCAAACTGCGCGCGGTCAAATCGGACGCCGAATTGGCCTGCCTTCGTCGGGCTTTTGAAATCAGCGAACAAGCGGTTGCCGCGGTGCTGGAAGAAATCCGGCCCGGCCTGACGGAGCGGCAGGTCGTCGGGATTGCCCAGCAGGTCATGTATCAGAATGGCGCGGAGTACGAAGGCCACCCCACTTACATCTTGGCGGGCCGCAGTTCCTCGCACGCCATCTCCCGCCCCACCGCGAAGGTGCTTGGCGCCGGCGAACTGGTGCAGTTGAATATTGGGGCGCGGGTCAGCGGTTACTCGTCCAGCGTGGGGCTACCGGTCTGCCTTGGAAAGATGGACACCTCGATGCGCGAGTTGGTGGAATTTGGGCTTGAAGCGCACGCACACACGATCCGCGGGTTGCGGGCCGGCGTGGCCGCCTGTGACCTCGCCCGGCGCTATCGCCAACTGTTTATACACCGCGGCTACGCACGGAATTTTCTTTACGGCCCTTGCCATGGCCTGGGTATGATGGAAGTCGAACCGCCGTGGATGGAGGAAACCAGCAATTACCCGCTGGCTGAAAATATGACCTTCCAGGTCGATACGTTCGTGCATAGTGACAATTTTGGCCTGCGTTGGGAAAATGGCGGGTGCGTCACCAGCGCTGGCTTCGAGCTTTTCAGCGGGCAATATCGGCGCCTCATCGAACTGACATAGCTGCGACCGGAACCCCGCGACACGAAGAGATTTTCGGTTTTCAATAGGGACGAACGTCCGTGGCGCCAAGGAGGCCCCCCGCCATGATGATCCAAGCCCGGCACCGGCAGGGGAGCCTGACCACGGACGGATCACAGAAAGTCTAATGACGGGGCGGACGAGCCCGCCCGCGCCAAGCCAAAAACATCATCGCGCCGTGCGAAGAGTTTAGTGGCTTGTGGTGCCAAGCCGATCCAGTAGGCACGCTCCGCATGCCGTCAAACCAAGCGGAAAAGCCCCGGCACGGTCTCCGTGCCGGGGCGGCTGGATGGCAACACCGCCTGATCGGCAAGCGGAAGTTGCGGGGGCAGATAGGTGAACCGAATGACAAAATCGAGCGCAAAGAATACCCCTCAAGCCAGAACGGCGAAATACGGTCATCGCATCTGGTTTTTTCCGGATGGTGACCTGCCGCCGCCGGGAGATGGAGCGTTCAAGGGCCACGAGTCCCTGATAATTCTCAATCCGAATGACCTTAACGCCGAGGTGCAATTGACGGTGTACTTTACGGACCGCGCGCCGGTTGAACCGGCGCGGCAAGTGGTTCAGGCCCAACGGGTGCGATGCTTTCGACTGGATCAGCCGATTGGCGGCTACCGGCTGCCTTTCGGCCAGTATGCGCTCAAGGTAACGAGCACTGTACCGGTGATTTGTCAGATGGGTCGTGCCGACGTGCGGCAGGCCAATCTGGCTTACTATACGGTGCTCGGGTTTCCCGCCGGCTCCGTCCAGGAGGCGCGATGCGTTACGAAATGATGTTGCCGCACCAGATTCGTACGGCCATCGACCAACGCTGGCCGGTGGTGCTGCCGCTGGGTGTGCTGGAATACCATGGCGAGCACCTGGCGGTGGGGCTGGACACGCTGGTGGTGGTGCGCAGCCTGGAGCAACTGGAAAAGGAAATGCCTCTGGTCATCTTGCCGCCGTTTTATTACGGCGCGGGCAGCTATGCCGTGGAGGCGCCGGCGGGAAAGGGCACGGTGCATGTGGATTCCAGTGAGTTGCTCCCTTTGGCCCGCGGCCTGTTCCGCAGTCTGCTCCGTATCGGGTTTCGCAACGTCCATGCCGTCATCCACCATCAAAGCGAGAATTTCCTGGCTGGCATGCCCACCGATCTGGCTTTCAAGCTCGCGGCCCGGCAGGCCACCTTTGAGTTTCTCGAAAAGCAGCGCGGCGAGGGTTGGTGGGGTGACAACAAGATGGCCGCTTATTACGCCGAACACGCCACCGGCGATAACCCGTTCAACTGGGTCCGCATCCACCCCTTGATGGATCAGACCATTATCGAAGGCTATGATTTTGATCACGCCGGCGTCGGCGAGACCAGCCTGTTGCTGGCGCTGGACCCTGCCGGTGTGGACATGAGCAAACTTTCCACCGAAAGGTGGTACCTGGCCTCGGCCGGCAAGGCCACGCGCCAGCACGGTCAGCGTGCTGTGGAAATGATATTGCGGCGCCTGCGCGGCATCTTTGGACCCCCGGTGACTACCCCCGACCCACCTTAAATAGGAACACCACAATTGCCCCATAATCCCACTAACGCCGCTTGGCTAAGCCCGCGGATCTGGCGTGATCCGGCGAGCGATTTCTATGGCGACGAACCGCTCCATGCAGCCGCGGTTTATACCGATCCGGTATTGCGCAACATCCGGTCCCACGGCTTCGACGGAGTCTGGCTGCGCGGCCGGCTCCGGGAACTGATTCGCTCAACGGTCCTGCCGGAACTCAACGACGCCGCCATGCGCAAGCGCATCGAGAGTTTGCGCACCGTCATTCAGCGCGGACGTCAGGCCGGCCTGGGTGTATGGCTATATTTCAATGAGCCGCTGGCCATGGCCTCGGATGATGCCTTCTGGAACCGCCACGCCGATATCGCCGGGCAGCCGTGGGAAGATTGGACCGAACATCGTAAGGTAACGGCCTTGTGTACCTCCACCGAAACCGTGCGGCGTTTCATGGCCGAGGCCACCGGCCAGGTCTTCACGTCGCTGCCGGGGCTGGCGGGCATTATTCTGATTACCGCCAGCGAGTACCACACCCACTGCTGGTCGCACTACCGCCGCTTCAACCTCAATGACGGCGTCCCTGGCGCTCCGCCCGCCATGCGGTGTCCGCGCTGCGCCCGGCGCGAACCAGCCGACGTGGTCGCTGAGCTGATCGACCTCTGGCGCCGGGCGGCGGGCCAGGTCCAACCGCGGCCACGCATTCTGGCGTGGAACTGGAGCTGGTCCATGTGGTATGCCGATCCGCAGGGCGAGATTATCAGTCGGCTTCATCCACCAGTAGAGCTGCTCGCGGATTGGGAGCGCGGCGGAACCACCACTTGGCGCAACGCCCCGTTGCTGATTGATGAATATTCCCTGCGCTACGTTGGTCCCAGCGAGCGCTTTCTTGGCTCCCAGCGGGCGGCCGGACACGCCTCCCTGCCCATTCATGCCAAACTGCAAATTGGTGCCACCCACGAAATCGCCACCGTGCCCAATCTACCCTTGATCGGCAACCTTCATCGCAAATTGGTGCGGCTCCACGAACATAACATCGCCGGTGTCATGGCCACCTGGAATTTCGGATGCTCTTTAACTCTTAACAGCTTTGCCTTCGGACTGTTTTGCGCCGATCCGGTGCTCTACCACGATTACGCCACCTTCACCGCCGAGCTGGCTCGCCAATATTTCGGCGCTGTCGATGTTTCCAGACTCCGGCAGGCTTGGCGGCACTTCGCGGAAGCCTTCGAGCATCATCCGTTCTCCATTCACTTCCTCTATTGGTCGCCGCTGAACTATGCGCCGGCCGTCGCCTTGGGGCCGTACTACCGCGGCCAGCCGCTGGGACCGGCTTGGCTCGTCCACGAATTAGGCGATCGCTTCGAAGATTGCCTGGGTGATTTTTCCCTGTCCCAGGTTATTGAATCGTTTGAAGCGATGGGCCGGCAATGGGCGCGCGGTGTCGTCGAGTACCGTGCCGCTCTGTCCGGCAGCGCCACCGGGCACCACCAAGCCCACTGCGCCGAGGAGCTAAGCACGGCGGCAATGATCGCATCGCAACTGCAAAGCTTCTTGAATCTGGCGAAATTCCACCGCTGGCGGTTGGACCAACTTGCCGCCGTGCGCGGCACGCCCCCTTGCCATCTGCCGCTCGATGCTGTCGCCCGGCAAATTATCGCCGACGAATGCCAGAACGCTGCTGTGGCGCTCCAGTTGGTACGGGCAGATTCCCGTTTGGGCTGGCATCAAGAGTGTCACGCCTACTTCTACGACCCCCAGACCATCGAGAACAAGCTCACCTCAATGCGCGTTGCAATTCAGTGAAACCGCCCAGCACGGCCCGCCGTGGCGACTAAGTAGGAACGCAAAATGATTTACCCATTCGTGCCGATGTGGCCGATACTCTCAGTGACGGCGGAGCCGTCGGGAGGTTGCCATGGGACGCGGCATCAAACTGACCGAGGCCGAATGGGACGCCT
>JAJYFE010000199.1 GCA_021785435.1 Planctomycetota bacterium | reverse complement strand
CGTAGGCCGCGGCCACTTGCGCATCGGGCCACGCCAGCCCCAGCGGCCCCTGGTCACACGCCAGCAAGACCTGCGCACGCTGCACTTTCCACGCCGCGGCTTTTCCTTTTCTGACCACTTGTCGCAGCTCTGCCCGTTCTTCGGACCTAAGCTTCAAAACGTATTTCTTGGCCATCCTTTCTCCTTGACCGGTTGGACATCCTTGCCAAGGAGAAATTATACCCGAAACTTCAAGAGTGACGGACTACTAGTGCGGATGCCCAACGCATCGAGACGCCGCACGGTTTCGACGGCATCGGACCGCAAAGCATCGCCCAACGCCAGAAGTCCCAGAAGCACACTGTCCCGCGCGACGCCAATAACCGTGAGCCCCTGGGCCTGAAGATCGCTGATTTGCGATTGTTGCCGCAACAGGCTTATGCCTTCGGCCGTCAAAAAATCCGGACTTCCGGCAACCAATCGCGCATCGCTCAGATACGCTTTGACGCCGCGACCGGTGACGGCCTCGAACCCTTTGACAGCCGGTGGACTGAGTTGACGCTCCAAGGCCGCGGTCACAATCGCCCGGGCCAGCGGGTGCTCGGAGCTTGCTTCCACGGCGGCCGCCACGCTGAGCAACTCGTTTTCCGAAGCGGCGGCGGTGAGGATTCGTCGTAACGCCGGCCGTCCTTCCGTCAACGTGCCGGTTTTGTCAAACACCACGTGGGATATTCGCTTTAACCCTTCAAAGGCTTCGCCGGTGCGCATCAGCACGCCGCGTTCGGCGGCGTCGCCCGCCCCGCGTACGATCGACAGCGGCGCCGAGATTCCCACCGCGCAAGGATAGCCCATGACCAGTACGCTTAGCCCGGCAAACATGGCCCGTTGCAAATCGGCCGCCGCCCCCCACGCCAATGGCGCCAACAGCCAGAAGATCGTTGCCATCAGGGCGGTAAGCAGGACCGCCGGTGTGTAGATGCGCAGCACCCGGTCCACCAGGTGCAACAAACCCGGTTTGAGCGCCCGCGCCTCTTCGACGCTGCGGACCACTTGCCGGAGAAAGCTCTCTTCGCCCACGGCGCCAACGCGCACCAGCAGTGCTCCACGAAGGTTAAGCGACCCGCTGACGGTCTGATCACCGTGCTGTTTTTCCACGGGCAACGGCTCGCCGGTGACCAGTGATTCATCCACATCCGATTCACCGGATTCGATCTGGCCGTCCACGGGGATCCGTTCGCCGGGACGGATGCGCACCAAGTCACCTACGGCCACTTTTTCAAGGACCATATCCTGTTCCTTGCCGTCTTTAACGACATGCGCTAAATCCGGCTCCAAATCCAGGAGTTTCTTCACCGCTTGGGAACTGCGGGTCTTAACAATCAGCGATAGCCATTCCGAGAAGAGGTGGTACGCCAGTACCATGACGGCCACGGAAAAAAAAGGCACGGTCGGATAACCAGCGGGATGCCAAGCTAAGCCGATGATTCCTCCGGTCAATCCCGCAAAGGCCCCGAATTCGACCAGCACGTGCTGGTTAAGGATGCCCCGCCGCAGCGACAAAGCGCCCATGCGCAGGATGTGCCAGCCGATCCCAAAGATCAGCAACAACGCCAGGACCCCGGCCAGCCAAGGCGTCGCTGCGCCGAAGGTCCCCCGCAACTGCAGGGCGTAGACGGCAGAACCAAAGCCGGCCAGCACGGTTGACCCCACCATCGCCCGGGCCAGTCCATAACCGCGTAATACCACAAAAGCCAACGCCACCATCCCGGCGATGGAAAAGACGCACAGTGGAAACCAGGCGCTGTTGACGGGGTAACCGGCCAACCCCATGGCGACAATGCTCAGGGTCAAGGCGGTGAGAAACCGTCCTCGCTCTCGCACCAGCGATCTTTCTTCTTCATCAAATGGCCTGAGCTTGCGCGGATCGGCCACGGTATAGCCGATCTGCGTGAGTACGCCAATCAAATCACCCGGCCCAACTACGGCTGGGTCGTATTCCACGAGGACCTGTTCATGGGTCAGGCTCACCGAAACCTGGTCCACCCCGTGTCGCCGGCCCAACGCTTTTTCAATCGTGCCCGTGCACAATGAGCAATGCAACCCACCAAACCGGGCACGCAGCCGTCGTCGGCCAGGTTGGTGGGCCGGTTCATCGGCCCATAACCGTGGATTTGGTTCCGTCGTCATCGCTGTCGTGCTTGCCATTTAACACCTCCGCAGGTCCGCCCTGCCCGTTACCCTTTTATGTCCGGCGACGGTCGGATATCGCCGCCACGCCGTTTCAGCTAATCAAGTCTACACCGCGCACCTAAGTACGGAGTCAAGCGCGGACAAATCGCGTCGCCAAAGTCAAGCTCGGCGGAACACACAGAAAGTGAACGGCTGGGGTTTTCCCCACGGCGTGGTGTGCAGATGCCGGCAGTCGGATACCGGGGTGAAGTCGCCGGCAAAGCGGGCGGCCAGGCCGGCGGCGTCATAACGGCATACGTTCAACCCGCTGCATTTCTCCGGGCCGTCCAGCGCAAAGGTCCCAATCACCAAATAGCCGCCGGGGACGATACTTTGGGCTGCGATGGCCGTGTACCGCGCTTGTTCCGCGGGATCGGTAAGAAAATGAAATACCGCCCGATCATGCCAGAGGTCGAATTGGCCGGGACTTTCGGACGCCAGAATATCCGCCGCGAGCCAGCGCACTTGGAAGGCCTGGGCACCTAATCGTCTTCGGCTTTGCTCCAGCGCCGCGGGGGAAACATCCAGCACGGTAATTTCCGTGTAGCCCGCTTGCAGCAGCCGATCCACGAGACGCGACTCGCCCCCGCCGACATCGATAATCCTTCCCTCGCCGCGCGGTAGCGCGGTCAGCAAACGCAACGAAATTTCCGGTTCCAGTTGATACCAACTCAGTTCCGCCGGCTTTTTCGTTGTGTAGACGCGCTGCCAATGGGCTTGGCGATCCATTCGAAATCCTCCTATCGCGGCTCTTCCAGATCAACAAGTATCGGACACAGACCATAGGATTTCCGTTCGGCGGGGCACTGGCGCACGACCGCGCGCAGCCAGTTACGCCTAGCCGTCAATTCCTTGATCTTTTGCTCAATGTCCGCGATCTTGACCAGTGCCTTATCGCGCACGTCCCGGCAGGGGCTTACGCTATCCGTGCTCAGATCGAGAAGCTCACGTATTTCGCGAAGCGTAAATCCGAGCTTCTGCGAACGCTTGATAAACCGAAGCCGCGTCAGGCTCTGCTCGTCGTATAGCCGATAACCCGATTCCTTGCGCAAAGGTTTGGGCAACAACTTGCGCCGCTCGTAGTAGCGCAGCGTTTCGATATTCACGCCGGCGTGTTTTGCGACTTGACCGACCGTCCACATAGATTGACCCTCGCCTGATTTTCCACTCGCCGGCGGTGATCCGGTTGCTTTCAGCCACCGTACCACCGCCGGGGAAATCAATCAGGCCAAGTTTCAGTGGCAATGGCTGCAACCGGGGCAGCTCGGATCATGGCACTTGCCACTGCCGGGTTTGCAGTGCGGATCTTTGCATGCCGTGCTCAAAGTAACCGCGTGCGTTGCCGTCCAACCGACATTCGCCGACATTTGTGCCGCCGCAGCCTGGCCGACCGCCGCCACAGACAAACCACCGGCCAGGACCATGGCCGCCAACATGGAAATCGTGCCTTTCATAGGGCACCTCCTCGATAAACCCGGCGTCAACAACGATCTCCATCCTCCAAAGCAGCCGGTACGTCCTGGAAAGATGCCCTTCCCATATTCCACTCTACACCACGTACTATAGTACGGAGTCAAGGGCTGGGCGGCTATCAGCGTTCGCAGGTTACCGGATGGTTACCTGGCGGGATCCTGGGAACCCCGAATTGTTTTATGATTTTGCCGGCGGGCGTCCGTCGACCAGAAGGCGCCATTGGACCCACCAGACGACCAATCCAAAAGGAGCCGCCGCGTCATACGATCAATAGCTTGCATTTGATTCGCACCGGCCCAGCACCCTGCACCCACCATCCGATGCGTCTGCAGCCAATAATCGTTCACGGGTCCCGATGGCTCTCGGGATTCGCCCATCGTCACCCGTCCCCGGCGCCCCCACCCGCCGCTCCACCGCCGCCAGGTGCCGCGCCGCCAGTTTCCGCTCGATGCGACCCGGTCGCGCCAAGAGCCAGTCCAAGGCGCTGGGGAGTTCCTTTACTTCGGCGTCGGCCACCCCCAACGTGGCGGCCAAGGTGGAATCCTGCCAAGGCCGTGTGCAGGCCCACTTATTGTATCTGCATGGGAACACAACAAATCCGTGATGAGACGTTATATCCTGTCAGCATACGATGTTAAGAACGACAAGGCATGGTTTTTAGGCCGAAGTTCGGCTTAGCCTTTTTACTTCACGCCTGCGTCCTTGGTGGTGGAATATTCGGGCCTGCCGTCTGTCCAGGTAATACTTGGGTCGCGATGGGCCGGAAACGGGCCGCATGTGCGACGGATGCTCGACGGCGACTCCCACTAAGACGGCGCGCCGAGAGCCGACGACAAAGCGTCGTTCCTGTCCGGCGTTCCCAACGCCCCGGGAGACGAAAGTTGCCGCTGCGGCAGTTGACGGGAGATCTGCGGGCCGCCGTCCACGAATTGGCCGGCCAGTCGGGGGCGCCGTGGCGACCGCTGATCGCCGAGGAGGTCGAGCCAAGTGCCGTCTGGCGGTATGCGCACCAAGCCGGGCGGGAAGTGCATCGCCCACCACCGCACCCGACCGCAACCCCAAATTTCATTATCGCACCCGCACTCCGCCTACAACTTCTTCATAGCCACCGCCTCGGCCGCCCCCACGGGTGTCGGCCCCGCCCAAGTCCACCCAGCGGCGGACCGGCGGCGGTGGACCCGGCCAGAGCGCAGCGTCGCCCCGGGTTCCGTTGCCCGCCCGCCCCGTTCTTTGACAACGAAATACTCCCCTCTGAACGTGCCAACTCAAGCCAAAAGTGAAATGTAAAAAACAATAACACCGCGGCGAAACAG
>JAJYFE010000198.1 GCA_021785435.1 Planctomycetota bacterium | reverse complement strand
GAGTCGCCCTCTTCGGCGACGCGCCGCGATGACGCCCCTCCCGCCGCGGCTACGAGCCGCAAAATTCCGGACAATATTAGATGGCATCGGGATTAGCGCGGAGTCAGGTTTGGGCCGGCGAACGGCTACCGCTTGTTTTTGCCGAACAGCGGTCCTACAATACAAGTTAGTGGGCCATGGAAGGCGACTGCCGACCGAGGTGGGTAGGAACAAGGAGCCGGCCATGATGAACCAATCTTCGGACAATTGGACTACGGCCAAGCCAGCCCCTGCGGCGTTGGGGAGCGCCCGGTTATCGGAAATGGCGGAAGCACCACCGCAGAGGCAATCAACGCCGGAACCCGAGCGCGTCGCCGTGGCCTATGGTGTGCCTCCTCCTCGTGCGCCAGAGCCGTTCCATCAGGTGCTGGTCAGCGTACCCGAAGGGGATGCGAAATCTTATTGCACCTCAGAATTGTGGATTGGCTAAGCGTCCGTGCTGGAGAATGGCGGGACTGGTTTCGCAGCGCGGGTCGCCGTGGCGACTAAACTGCGCCGCAACCAAAATCTATAGCCCCCGGTCCGTACGGAGCCGGAATAGTTCAGTCACCCCAGCGAGTTTCGACGGATCGTGGCATCGCCTTGCAGACTTTGTCCGGGGGTGGATCCTCCGCTGGAAACGGGGGATTCCCCGCGGCCCCCAATCTTCGTGCGGCGCGCAGCAGCACCAAGCTTGTGGTACGGGCGCATCCACCGGTCTTCGAGGCGACTCTTCGACCGGATTATCATCCGGTACTCGTTGTTACTTTCATCCTGCGGGGATGGCTGCGCCAGGGCAGCGCGGCGGACTTGGACAGCGCCGCGCGGTTGCTTCAGGGCCGCGGGATCGTATTGATCTCGGGAGGAGAAGCCGGCGCGGGGATCTTCAGGTTAGCCAATGACAGATGGAACGAAAGCTGCTCCATCTGCAGGGCGAGATCCACGCGCTGCACGAAAACGTGGGGCGGTACGGCCAGGGATAGCGGCGCGAAATTCAGAATGCCCCGAATACCTGCGGCCACGAGCTGATCCGCCGCGGCTTGGGCGAACTGGGCGGGGACCGCGAGAATAGCCATCTGAATGTGTTGTTCGGCGATGGCTTGTGGCAATTCGTCGAGCGGACGGATTTGCAGTTCGCCGAAGCGACGCCTGATTTTAGCCGGGTCATTATCGAACGCCGCGGTAAGGCGGAAGCCCTGCTGCAGAAATCCCCTGTAGGTCAGCAAGGCCCGGCCGAGGTTACCGACGCCCACCAAAAGTACGTTGTGGATTTTATCCGTGCCCATCAATTTCTTGAGCTGGGCGATTAATTCCGCGACGCGATAACCGATGCCCGGGTGGCCGAATTGGCCGAAGCAGGCCAGGTCCTTGCGCACCTGGGCGTCGGTGTAGCCGAGTGCCTCCCCCAGCTGTTTGCTGCTGATAGTATGGCGGTTGAAGCGCTGGAAGATTTCCAGTTGGCGCAAATAGAAACTGAGCCGATAAACGGCGGGTGGGGGTATGCTCTCGGCTTTCATCGAGGAATACTGTAGAGGGGCCTGGGGCGGGGGTCAAGGCGGACACGCCCCCGCCCAAGAGCGGCTCCGCCCACGGGATCCAAAGTAACGGGAGCGGAACCACGGTTTTACCCGCCGCAGCGGGGATCCCACCGAGGACACGGATAAAGCCAGTGGAATCTGTGAAATTATGGTTGCCATTTTTATCCGCTCTGGGTACCGCGAAGCCCCCGGTTAAGCTGCCCCGAAAATGGCGGGCTCAGGCCCGTGCGCAGCGGGTCGCCCCGGGCGACCAGGGCTTTGTCACCGCCTAACTTTCGGATGCCCCGTCCGGAAGCTATTCACTGGGTCGCCGCGGGGCGGGGGCTGCCCGCAGGCTTTAGCCCCGTGGATACATTTATTATATATACATACACATAGATATTCGCATATCTATATTATACGCCGGTTGGACTTTCTCCGCCGGCCCGGTACCGGGATCGGGATACTGTTTTTTGAATTCCGGTATGCACACCGGTTGGCATAGTACGGCCACAAGGCTGGCGATACAAAGCTGATATTGGGAGCGTGACCAGCCTTATGACCACCTCTGCGTCGCGTTGTAACTATATGCCATTACGCATGTTATGTGTTTTTCTGGTTTCTTATAGGCACCTCCAGAAATATTTCTATCTTTTGCCCTTGACTTGCGTTGGCCGGGGCCCTATTATGGTGTGTATGAGTTATTCTGGTGTACAGACCGGTAGGCGTATTTACGACGGCTTGGCCGACAAAGTGGCCCAATCCATCGCAAGCCTGGACCTGCAGCCGGGGCAGTTGGTGGCGTCGGAGTACGATATCGCCCGGCAGGAGGGCGTCAGCCGCGCGACGGTGCGCAAGGCGGTGGGGATGCTGGTCGCCCGAGGCCTGGTGGAGCGGCGGCCCGGGCGGGGCATTTATGTGCCCAAGGCCAACGCCGCGGCGCGGTTGGTGCAGATCGTGATGCCCAACTGGGCGTCCCCTTTCTGCGGCGAAATTGCCCGGGGGGTCAAGGAGGCTGGCCTGAAGGCGGGCGTGCGAACGCAAATTCACGACGCCCACGGCCGCTTTGATTCAGACTTGCAAGCGGTTGCGAACTTGCCGAACACCGCCGCCGAAGGCGCGATTATCGCGTCGGTGCATAATCGGCGGTTCGCCAGGATTCTTTACGAGCTCGAAGCGGCGCGCTATCCGTTCGTTCTGGTGGACGAGACCCTGCGCGATATTGATGTGCCCAGCGTGGTGGCAGATAACTATGGCGGCGGCTATCTGGCTGGCCAGAAGCTGATTGGCCATGGGCACCGCCGGATCGCGTTCGTCGGTTTCCTGGGGGCGGATACCGTGCAGGGTCGCCTGGGCGGTCTGCGCGACGCCATGGCCAACGTCGGTCTGCCTCTGCCCGGCGCCCGGGTCGGGGAACTGCGAATCCAATCTTCCATGGATGATTGGTCAGCCGAGGTGGTGCGAGTGACCAAGGAACTCCTAAGGCAACCGAACCGGCCGACGGCCATTTTCTTTTATCGTGACGATGCGGCCGCGGACGGATGCCGGGCGATTCGCGAGCTGGGGTTGCGCATCCCCGAAGACATCAGCGTGGTGGGCTTTGATGGTTTGCCCATCTGCCGGGTGCTGACACCCACCCTGGCGACGGTTCGGCAACCGGCGCGGGAAATGGGCGCCGCGGCGATGGAGATGTTGCTGGCCCTGATTGAGGGCGGACCAAAGGATGAAGGGTCGCCGTTGGCGACTAAACTCCAGGACGGATACGGGGACGCGCAGACGCCGGGAGGCGGAGGAACTGTAGCCGGTCGGCGAGTCGCCTCCATGGAGACCGATGCCCCTAAGTTTAGTCGCCCGCGGCGATCCGCTGCGAATAGAACAGGGGGCTGGGACGGCGGCTGGCACCGCGTGCTGCCGGTCATTTGGCAGGAAGGCGATTCCATCGGCCCGGCGCCGGCCGCGACAAGGGATTTCACCAAGAAGGACACGCGGAACACGAAGACGGCCGATGGATCACGGTCGCCGTGGCGACTAAACTGCGCCGCGGATGGCGCGAAGGACGGATTAGAGAACCCGGGGGCAACGGTCGCAGTGAGTGAACTCGCCCAGGATGTTAAGCGAGCGTAAACAGGGTATTTTCGCGGCCTTCGCGGGAGATAAGGAATCGTAAGCACCGCGTCGCAGAGTCGCTGCGGCGACCTTTAGTCCTGATGGATCGGGATGAACCGAACGAAGATGGGCCACCCGGAGGCGCAGCGGAAGAGGAATGATGAGCCGCGAGAGACACGCAAGACCAGAACCACGGTTTACCCGCCGCGGCGAGTAAGCCGTGGTTTCCACGGCGTCGCGCGAAAACAATTCGCGCGGCACGCAGAGGTTTTGCGGGATTGTGATACAGGAAAAGCCGAAAACTGAACACCGAAAACTTCGTTAGTTTCGCCCCGGCGGATGCGGGGTTACACCGGGTCGTGCGATCCGGGGCCAAGTATCCGAGGAACGCGTTTAAAAGGAGGTCTATCATGAAAGGCGGAAGGACAATGGACGAAGGCACAATAGTGAGGAGCGTGGCCGGTTTTCTCGCCGCCATGTTACGGAAAACTGTAAACCGCAGACGGAAAACCGGATTTACGTTGATTGAGCTGCTGGTGGTGATCTCGATCATCGCCATCCTTATTAGTATTTTGTTACCCGCCCTGGCCAAAGCGCGGGAATTGGCCAACCGGGCCGTCTGTATGGCGAATGTCAGGGGGATTATCCAGGCAATGACGGTCTACGCCCAAAGCAACAACAGCACCTTCCCGGAAGCACCGGCGCACACGAATAACGGGGCCATAACCAACGCGCCGAGCAACCCCGGCTCCGGGGCGGGGAGCTGGCGCAAATCGGCGCTGTGGTTTGCCGGCCAGACCGCCCTGAATACCGTGCAGGAGTGGTATTCTCCCGTGCGGGTGGATTCGGCCCAGCCCCTGGCCGGCCCCTGGATTCTGGTGCTGCAGGGCTACACCACGCCGGCCAGTTTCATCTGCCCGTCCGATCCCATTGGCCGACATCCCTCGGTAGAATATGACCTCTACCTTAGTACCGGAACCAGCATCCCCGAGAGCGCCCAGGGCAATTTTGGGGATACCCCGCCCGGCACCGAAGCGGGCAATGCGTTTATGTCGAATAACGGCCAGGGAAACAGCTACTCTTTCGCCTGCCCCTGGGCCTGGGACGCGGCGACCGGCCAGTACGTCGGCAGCAACGGGATGATGAGTGTCGGCGACTGGTGGACAACCACTTATGCCAATACCGGAGTACCCTTGGTCAGCGACATGGCGCCGGAAGATGGTTCCCCCAGCAGCGGCCCGGCGGCCGAGGCTGACTGGGGGTCGCAAGCCGGCGTGTTTCAGCGGATCACCACAACGTTACCGACCGCGAACACCTACGGGCCGTATATTTACAACTCCGGCAACCATGCCGGCGATGGCCAGAATGTGGGCTTCGGCGATGACCACGTGACTTGGGAAACCTCGCCCTATGTCGGTGAAAACGGCGATAATATT
>JAJYFE010000066.1 GCA_021785435.1 Planctomycetota bacterium | reverse complement strand
CCGTGAACTCTTTACCCAACTGCTTCAGGCCCACCATGTTTTCACCCGTTATATTGTGGATCCACTGGCCGCTTAAACGCCTCTAACTTCTCCGCACGGCGCGGAGAAGTTACACGTTCAGAATCTATATAATTTTTGTAAGCTCATTGATGGCCATTGCGTTTAGTCCTTTATTTGCAGCCAATTCAATAGACGGATCCAGCCAGAATTCCGCCTCGCCCTCCGGTGAGATAACATGTGCGTGCAAGCGCGGCTCTTCCCTGGAAAAACAGTAGAATCGGTAGCCGCGATGTGGGAAAATTGTTGGGCTCATCACAGTGATGCTAGCAGAAACTGTATGGCAACTCAATTCGCCTGCCATTCGCCTGCCATCCAGCCATCCGGTGCTAAGGCGGTCTATTTACACAGACGATCAAGGCTTCTGACAAGGGTTTGGAAACAGCGCCGGGGTATCCGCCCGATGAGGTGGTCCAAGCAGTTGCGGCGACGGCATCCCGAATTCACCGGTGACAAATTGGTGCGGATGTCGCATGACCAGTCGATGATTTTGATCAGCGCACGGGCCGTTACGCACAGTTCAGTCTCGCCCGGCTGATCCAGGCGCGGCCCATCGGCGAGCACCAGTAAGACACTTGGTTTGGCACGCGCTATAGCCTGTATAGGCGCGTGCAGTCAGCGCGGGGCAGCGAACCCGAACGTTTCACCACAGAGCACCCAGCGCGGCGGAGCCGCGCTGGGTGCTCTGTGGCTCGGTGGTGAAAAATCCGGGCTAAACATCATCAGCCCCACGAGTGTGTTCATGGTGACTCCGGCCTAATCCGCGAACAAACCAGAGCAGCGCATCCCGGTTTGGCGCTGATCCATGGCTTCTCCATCCTGACGCCCGCCGCGCGCAGATGCTCCTGGAATTCCGCCGCATTGTACGGGGGATGCAGTTCGTCGGTGAGATAGCCGATGCGGTCAATCCAGCTTCGACAATCCGCAAACAGCTCCACCTCGGTTCCTTCGATGTCGCATTTGAGCACATCCACCCGGCCGTTGCCATGGGAAAATAGCTTCAGCAGGTCGGGTACTGTTTTTTTGACGATACGTATAGATCCGCGAGCTTCGGCTTCGCTCATACAAAACATACTCTCGCAGTTCGCTGACCGGTCCAGGAACGCCTCGCCGGGCTTGGCTGCGACCAAGGCGTGAATGGCTTGAACCCACTGCGCCGGCCGCCGATTTCAATATTTTTTCGAAGCTGTCGATAGTTCCCCGGGTCCGGTTCCACAACGACGATTTCCGCATCAGGAAATTGTTCCTGCCAGAAGCGGACTGAGTAGCCGACGTTCCCACCAAGGTCCAGAATAGCCTTGACGGGTCGGGGACAGCGCTGGACGGCGGGGAGGTACGCCTTCTCCCAAAAGAGTTCCTGCACCACCGCAATATCCGAGGTATGCGGGCGAACGAATAGCGGATGCCCCATTCGAGGTAAAACTTAAAATCAGAACGGCGGCCCGGAAGAGGCGGGCGGGGATGGTATTTGATAATGCGAAAGTATTCGTAAGCGACCCGGGAATGGAGATTTTTCATCCGTCGATAATTTCGCCATTTTCGTGAAAACGTGCCTGCGCATCCCATCCGTAAGTTCCCCCCTTAGGCCATCCTACCTAGGCCTTTCAATACACCCTGGCAGGTCATCCGTCGAATGCGATGATTGATCCGGCCCTTCTGATAGCCGGCTATGGCGGAAAACGATTCCATCATCATATAGTAGAAATATTTTATTCCGTTTTCCACGGCCAGTTTGATTCGCCGACCTGCGCCCAGGCGGTCGATGATTTGAATTCGGGCCAGGCCGTTGGCCCATGCGGCCCGGCCAAGATATTCCAGCGTAAGACGTTCGGGATAAACCCAATGCCGCCCCGCGGCGCGCGGTGCGTAAAACATCCGGTGGCCGGTCTTCAAGGCCTGCGCAATAAATTGGGTATCCTCACCCGCCAAAACCCTCGATCCTTGCCGTCCCAGATTGGTGCGGAATCCTGCGACATCGGCCAATACGCAGCGCCGCACCGCCAGGTTGGCGGAAATGGCTTCGCCCGCGGTAAATAATTCCCGTACGGCTTCGCCATAATCCACGCAGCTTAACAGATGGGCGGAACGATGCGTCAACCAAGCGGGTTTGGCGACCGCTTCCCAGCACAGCGTCACCCGCCCCACCACAACATCCGCCGGGTAATGGTCAAACACTTCCAGCAGACCGGTCAACCACTCTTTATCCACCGTGACATCATCATCCAGAAAAGCGAGAATCTCACCTTGCGCCTCGGTGATGGCGCGATTGCGGGCGTGGGCGGCGCCTGGTTGTGGTTCATCCACGCACCGCAGCACGAACGGCAGCGTGGCCGCTATCGCCTTACACATTGGCGGGGTCGAATCCGTGCATGCGTTGGCGATAACCACCAGCTCAATCCGGCGCTCCGGTGGTACGATTAACTCGGCCAGGCTCTGTAGCATTTGGTGCAGTCGATCCGCACGATTGTGCGTGGGAATCAAGATGGAAACAGCAACCCGGTCTGACGGCGACATCTCTCGATCAGCTCCCGGCTAGGAGTCGCAGGTTGTGAAGCAATTGTATTAAGGGCATAACCTCGGTTTGCTCGCCTAACTGATAATGTTCCTGGCCGGGATACACCACAATCTTGCGTTTGGCTCTCAAATCGGCGGCGCCGAGATGAAACCCGCGCGACGGCGCTGGGTTGCTCACGGACCGCTTAATCTCGATGGCCCAAAGCTCTTCTAAGGCAAACCTCAGGATAAGATCGATTTCCGCTCCTGCAGCCGTCCGATAAAATGACGCCTGTGTCGATGGCGGCACAGCCGTCAGAATATTTTCGATGACGAATCCTTCCCAGCTCCAGCCCGCAACAGGGTGGCCGAGCAACTCTTCTTGGTTGTGGATTCCCAACAGGGCGTGAGTCAGACCACTGTCGCGCACGTAGGTTTTGGGGGACCGAATCAACCGCTTTTTGAAATTCGCCAAATACGGCTCCAGACGTCGAACCAAGAGCAGATCAACCACGATGTCGAGGTAGCGCATAACCGTTTGGCCGCTGATTCCCAGTCCCTGCGCCAACTGGGCGGCGTTGAGCAATTGGCCTTGGTTATGCGCAAGCATTTGCCAGAAGCGGTATAGGGTTTGTGCGGGAATCCGTGGACCGAGGGCCGGAACGTCACGTTCCAGGTAGGTTTGAATAAATTGGGTTCGCCACTGAAAGCTCTCCCGATCGTCCCGGGCCAGGAAGCTCTCTGGAAATCCGCCCCGGTCCCAAAGCACATCCGCTGCCGCCGGATCGCCGGCGGCGGTTTCATCGACGGTAAACGGTGTCAAATAAAAGTAAGCGATTCGACCGGCCAGCGTTTCAGCCGATTGTTGGAGCAGGGCCATGGAAGCGGAACCCAAGAGCAAAAAGTGGCCGCTCTTGGAGCCGCCGCGGCGGCGGCGATCGATCAGCGCCCGCAGCGTCTGGAAAATACCAGGCAGACGATGAATTTCATCAAGAATGACGAGTTTGTCAGCGTGTTGTTCCAGATAGAGTTCCGGATCGGCTAATTTCGAGCGATCCGAAGGCAACTCAAGGTCAATGTACATGGACTTGCCGGGCCGCAGTTGCGCGATGGCCCGTGCAAGCGTAGTCTTGCCGGTCTGCCGAGGACCAAGCAGGGCGACCGCCGGGAAAGCGGTCAATAGGTTTTCTATCTTGGTCTGTGCCAGCCGCGGAACCATACCCTGCAATTATTCCATAGAATAGAAGAAATGCAAGGCCTGTCCATCTATTCCTGCCCCAATCTGCCGCCCCACCCATTGTCAACTTTTTTCCATTTGACAAGAAGTTTCAAACCGCGGCATGCCGCTGATGCCGCGGATAAATTCCTTTATTAGGTATCGGTGCCACAAACCGTCCACATCTGCGAACGGCGCGCAAATTTTCAGCGCGGTACGCAGTAACCCCATTTCCAAGCCCCCTTTTACAACTTCGTGTCGCGGTTTGGCCGCCGCGGCGGCGGCTCTCGTGTCAAGAATCCGTGGAATCTGTATCGCCATCTCCGTATTTCTTCGCGCGGCGCGAAGATTTCCAGGCCGCGCAGAACCATCCGGACATCCCCTTTCGCGTGTTTCGTGGTTAAAAATCCGTGTACATCCGTGTGATCCGTGGTTCTTTTGGCTACGGCCAAGTTTAGTCGCCGCGGTGACCGGGCCGCGCTGGGAAATCTGCACATCGTCGTTGTTTGCGGCTCAGCCGCGCTGGGAAATATCGGGGTTGGGATTAAAATCAGGTAGTGGCCCATGTCCGATGTTACGGACATTTGCGAAGATGCACATGGTACTGCCACGGCGTAGATAGCCCCCGGTCCGCACGGAGGCGGAATAGTTTAGTCGCCCACGGCGACCTTCGGCGGATCGAGGCGTCGCCTTTGGAGACCTTGCCGGGGGTGGTATCACCGATGGGGCTGCAATTTGCCGTTGCCAAGACCGAGGCTCTAAATGGCACCACTCGCATACCGCAACCTGCGTGATGCCGACGTCGCCGGCAACGCTTCACTCGCCGTCGCCGGCCAATCCTGGCGCACCTGCACAAGGGGTCAACGTGCTCTGACAATGTGGGACCTGAACGCTTCCACACCGGCATCCGGGTGGGCCGCAACAATATTCTGGAAGTCGAATATCTCGTTTCGCACGTTGTAGTCTCCCAAGTGCAACAGTTTGCTGGGGAGCAACCGGTAGAGCCTGTAACCGGGGAGTATCTCGTAGAAATCTTTCAAAAATGAGCGGGAAACGACGTTCATGGAATTGAACTCAAATTGCACCAAGGGAAAGCCACCGGAGGCAATCAAGTGCTTGGCGCCGCGAAGCACGGCCAGCTCGTTCCCCTCCGTGTCGACTTTCGCAAAATCCACCCGTTCCAGCCCCCGCTCGGCGCAAAATATGTCGATTGTCGTCAGGTGAATATTGGTCGACTGCACGGCCGTGGCGCGGTGAATTGTCGAGAAGACGTCCTTGTGGATCGATGCGTGCCCGGTTGACGGTCCGCCACAGTAGTCGAAAATGGCGGCGGTTCCTGGTTCGTCGCTCAAGCCGAGTGGCACACAACTGACTCGGGCGGATTGAATTCGCTGCTGCAGGGCGGTGCAGGCCCCGGGCGCGGGCTCAAAGCTGTAAATCGAAGCGCCGGGCACCGCCTCCAGCAGACGCATAGTATAATTACCAATGTTGGCACCGATGTCGAAGACAGTTACAGCGGACGTCCGGCGGCGCAGGAGTGGAGTGAGGATATGGCGGAGGAAAGCGTCTTCTCCACCTGCCCCGCACGACGCGTGTCCTATTCCGAGTTGGTCATGCGCGGCTTCAAGGAAAGACCGTCCCGCAGCCCGGGCGACGGGGGGGAGGACATACCGTCTGATAATCCGTTGGAACACACTGGGCATTCGCAGGACCCTGCCGAGACTCTAACGCGAAAGGCATTCTAAGCTACCTTCGGAGATGGACGCAACCGAGCATGGATGCGCGGACCACCCCAAACCGCGCAGGACGCTACGGCACATCATGATGGCACGCTGTTGAGAAATATTGGGGTTGACGTAACAATCGAGTGGAGATCTGATGACGCCATCTTCCTATCGCAACCTGCGTGATGCCGACGTCGGTGGCAAGCGCTTTACCTATCACGCCGCGGGGCGGAGCGCCCGGCGCATGACGTTAAGGCCGGATCATCGGCTGGAGCATGCCCCATCCATTTATGAGCACAGTTGGGAGATTGCCGATGGCAAGTTGATCTTCCGCCATCGCGATGGGCGGCAAACGGTGGAATTGGAACCTGCGGGTCGCGGCCGCTACCGCGGCCAGGATTGGACCACGTCACCTCCTTCGCCGGCACGATTAACGCCGGAATTTCGTTCCGCATTCCCGCGGCTTACCGCCGCGGCGCGGAAACTGCGTTACGCCGTTCGAGCGGATAAACGTCCCACGCCGGAGATTCTGACCCCGGCGCAATTGCTCGAACGCAGTGTGACCATTCGTCTCGGCGTCAAGACGCTCCGGTGGATTTTTCCATCCGGCCGTGACCAACACTTTTTAATGCGCGCCCTGCTGCCATGGGTTTGGCCACAACATCAGCTGCTGGATGCCAGAAGCCCCGTGGATTTCACCATCGGCGTCCATTTAAACGACGCAACGATCCGCAGCGTTTTTGCCTATTTGCCGGGCCGGAAGTTCCTGTTGGGCGGCGAAAAAGAAACCCGCCACCCCCGGCTTCCCGATTGCGTCAGTTTCGTGCAAAATCCGCTTCCGGACGATGATCCGGCCTATATCCGTTATGCCCCGACATTCTGCTGCTGGTGTCCGCCACGGAACGAACCCAAGACGCGGAAATGCTCGGTGGTCGATAACGGCCAATATGCCTGGCGGTCCAAAATGATCCACGAGCTTGCTAAACATATCGGGGACGTGGATATTTTCGGAAAACTCTCCGGCCGGCCGCTCGGTGGCTACCACTGGAAAAAGGCGCGGTCGGAATTCGGCAATGATAAATACCTAGGCCTCGAAAACTCTTGTTTTTATCTGGCCATCGAACGGGCCGTGGCGCAGGATTACATCACCGAAAAATTCACCGACGCGATCCTGTGCCAGGCGGTTCCGATTTATGACGGCGCGCCGAATATCGCATTGTACGCCCGTGAAAATTCGTACATCAACGCCGCGGACATTCAACGCGTGGATTGGTACAATTGGCGCCAGGAATATGAAAAACGCCGGCCGGGCCTGCTGGCCCAGAAGGAACTTATCCGAACCCGCCTGAATGTTTTTTCTTATTTTCATCTATTGACCGAAGATTTGTCGTTGCTGGACAAACGCCGCCCGATCACCGCGTGATTGCCAGCATTTCCAGCGCGGCAGCCGCCACCGCATCCGGCTTGATATTCGTGATGCAATGTGCCTCCGTCGAGCGACATTCCCCCTGGCAAGGCGCCAGCGGCTCCGGCGCAAAGACCCGCTTTGGCACGCCCCAGGCGCCGAAGCGTAACGGCGAATCGCCCAGATTATTGTCCGCACCACGCAAATGTACGCCGATCTCCAGCACCGGCACTTTGGCGGCGGCGGCCAGATGTTTTGGCCCCGTGTCATTGCCCACATATAGCGCGGCCAGCTCCATTATGCTGTAGGCCTGCAGGAGCGTGGTGGCGCCGATCAGATTGACGGAGCGACCTCCGATTGCGGCAGCAATGGTTCCGCCGATAGCCCTTTCAGGGGCGCTTCCTACTAGCGCAATGGCGACGGGGTGGGCGGCCAGAAGCCGCCGGGCAACTTCAATGAAATATTCCGGCGGCCAGCGTCTGCTGGCCGCGCTGGCTCCGGGCGCCAGTACCACCAGGCCGCCATGGGAACCCAATGGCCGCAAAACGTTATGCGCAAATTGTCGTTCCAGTTCGGATGGCGTCAACGACAGCTCATAATCCGTTACCTTGGCGCCGAGCTTCTCTAGAAATTCCCTGTTCCGTTCAACCTCGTGCCGAACAACCGGATCAGGCGCGATGAGCCGTGTATATATGGCGTTGCGTCTGGTCACCCGGCGCGAACCGGTTCGCACATCCCGAAAAGCAAGGCGCTCCCGGGCGCCGCTGGCGTAGACCAGCCGGTCGACGAAACCCTCCCGCGTATAGGCCGGATAGATGGTGACAGCCGGCCGAATCCGCCCCAATTCCGCCAAAAGGGTGCGCTGATAAAACGGATTCGCAAGGAATCGGCCGCGTTGCATCGTGATCACCCTGTCCACCAGCGACTCATTGGCCAGAAGGTCCGCATTGACGGCGGTCGTCAACAGCACCAGTCGTTGGCCCGGAAACAGGTTTCTAAAATAGCGCAAGCTCGGCCGGAAAAGAATGAAATCGCCGATGGCGTCGAGGCGCACAATCAAAACGGTATTGTTTCCGGCCGGCTTAAGTTCGTTGCGCAGACGCGCTTCCCAATGCAGGACCTTGGAGAACTGATGAAACAGTTGGGTTTTCAATTTGTTCAGTCAACCTCTTGGCAGCAGACTTTTCCAAGCATACCGCCATGTCCGTTTCAAGCGATGCGGGTTCGTCCACCGTAAAGCCCGCGGGTCGTCCGTTGGACTGCCGGCGGCGATCTTGGCCAAGACGCCAGCATTGGCATCAGCCGTTTGCCGCCATGTTTTATCATCCGGCCGACAGGCAGGGGGAGCTTCAATGCAGGCCAGGACATCAGCGGCGAAGCGATCCCAGGTGTAATAAGAGTTCAAGGCTACTTCCGCGTGGGCACGAAATGTTGCCAGTTCAGATTCATCCACGGTGTTCATGTGGTTGAGCACCTTAGAAGCCCCCTCAATGTCATCCAATGGGATGTTCACGATCCAGTCCTGCCGGTAATAGCCGCTTTGGGGCGTACAAATGGGAATAAGTCCCAGTGAAGCGGCTTCCAGTACGGTGGTCGGATTGGCGTCCGCCCGGCCACAGGTCAAGAGAAAATCGTAATCCTGCAGGATCCGCTGGGTCGAACGGTCTGCCAGCCGCTGATAGCCCAGGGTTTTTAGATGGCCCGAGGGAATTTGGCCCGGTCCCATCCATGCGACATGCAGATGCGGATTATGGTCCGCCAGCGCGGCCAGACAATCGACGCCTTTGTAAGCCGCCGTGTGGCCAACGTAAATGAAGCGGCGCCGGCCCGGTGGATTCCACGTCCGCTTGATTGGCGGAAAATGCTGGCGGTTGACCGCCAGATCCAGCTGGCGCGTTTTATAAGCCCAATGTGCCAGTGGGCTGGCGGCCAACGTGTCAATCCAATAGCTCGCGCAAATCGCCAGGAAATGATCGGTGTTCTGAATAAGATCGTTCAGGCGGGCAAAACCCGCCAGGCACTCCCGTCCATGTGCGAACGGCTGCATGACGATACGTTTGCGCCAACCCTCCAGCCGGTGGCTTTGGACAAATATGCTCGCCGGGTCGGGATGTGGATGGCCGATCAGGACATCCCCCGGCTGCGGCCTTATGATTCCGGCGTCATCAAAATTATAGGTCCTGACCTTGCACCGCCCCGCCAGGCGCACCGCCAATTCATTGGTAATGGCGGTAGGCGTGGCCCGGGAAAAGCCCTTCACATAAACAAGGTGGATCGTCACGCGGCTATTTCCAAAGCAGGTCAAAGCTCTCGACCATAGCGCGGAAAAGATACCTTGGCGCCCGCGCCAGTCGGCGATGCCAGCGGTTGCGGCAGCGGAAGCCGGGGCCCATTATGATGTGCCGCAATTCCCATTCATCGGCGACCATATCTGGTTCGACGGTGGAGGGATGCTGCAATATCCCTGTTCCGGCGACGCTTCGATCGGTAGTCGAGCTGTCAGGATCGTAATGGGTGCCGTCTTTGCCTGAACCGATATTGCTGATCAGGTTCACTGCGGGCACGATGGCCAAGCCGCCTTGTCGCCGGATGGCGAACGCCCACTGTCCGTCCCAAGTGTCCACCTGTCGGCGGTAGAGCGCATCGAACGTGCGCACCCAAAACCTTCGTTCGGACAAGGTCGAAAACATCGCCGCGAAGCGGCGCGTGCGCCTGAACGTAGGCCAGTCCGTCATGTCCGCATCATACGCCCGCCAAGCCCGTGCCCACGTGGCCCAACCCCAGACGTGGGCGTATCTGGAAAAGTAGTAGCTGTGCCGGCAGGTCCATTCCGCCGGCTGAAAGTTGCCCCCACTGATCATCATGATCCGCGGATCGTGCCGATAGCGTTCCAACATTTGGCTGCAAAAGCTGAAAAACGACGGGTGCGGCAGACAGTCATCCTCCAAGATAATCGCCTCCTGCACCTGCTGGAACACCCAGTTCAGCCCGCTGGATATGCGGCGGCGGCAGCCCAGATTCACCGAGGAAAAATCAGTCCGTACCTCGCAGGGCCAGTCGACGGTTTTCAGCAGGGCACGGGTCGCAGCACACGATTCAACCTCGCCTGGCCGGTCCAGCCTTGGGCCATCCGCGATCACCAATAATAAACGGGTTTGGGCGGCGCGGATGGCCTGTAACACCCGCGCGGTCAGCACGGGGCGATCAAAAATCATCAGCGCTACAGGCGTATCCAATTGAGCACCTGCTTGAAGTTCCCCTTACATGCCTGGTCATGCGGTTATCTTACCAAGCGTCAGCATGGCTGAGGCCAACTGGCCGTTATCCACACGCTCCACCACCGCCAGTTGGGCGCCATTCTCAGTCAGATCGCGCTCAAAATCGTCCAGCGTATAGGGGGGATGCAATTCAATTGTTAGACAACCCACACGGTCAATCCAATTCCGGCAATCGGCGAAAATTTCCCTTTCCGCGCCTTCAATGTCGCATTTGAAAATATCGATTCCCGCCTCGAATCCCGCCTGTTGCAGGAGTTCCGGCACCGTCGCAGCCCGGATCTGCTCCGCAGCGGTCGTCGCCGCCACCATTTCGTAGCTTGCCGTCGATCGTCCTTGCCGATCCAGAGCACGATAGCCCGCCCTGGCGGCGGCGCAGGCCTGGACCAACGTCACCGCTTCCGGTCGCCCGGATGCTTCAACGTTCCTGCGGCAGACTGCCAGGTTGGCCGCGTCCGGTTCGACGGCGAGAATTCGTGCGTTCGGAAAGTGCGCCAGCGCAAAACGCGTAAACATTCCGCAATTGGCCCCTAAGTCCACAATCGTGCGCACGGCTGATACAGATCTTCCCGGCTCCCGCCGCAGAAGACTGTCGTACAACCGGTCCAAGAAGATTTCCCAGAAAATTCCGAAATCGGCGGTCCCGGGGCGAAGAAACAACCTTCCCGGTGCGTTCGGATGCGGCATTTCCACGGGTCGCTTGCATTTGAGGATATTCTTGTTCACTAGCTTTCCAAGAAAACGGAACCGCCGCCAGCGCAGCCAATCCGCAGTGGATGAAAAATGGCGGCGCTTCGGTCGCGTAACCGGCGTGCGCCCGGCCGGCGCCGGTACCACGGGCTGGTGCAACGAATTCTCCGCATCACCCAGCGCTTTTATCATAATTCCAGGTCCCCGCTCTCACGCAAGTGCCCGACCAAATGGTTCGGCGTTCAGCACGGCGCTACCCGCTGTTGGACCGCGGCCCATATCTCGTCGAGGTCAAGCTGCCGCGCCCATTTTTGGATATAAGGCAGGTCAATCTGACCGCGACTTACCTTCAACACGCCGGTAATGTCACGAAGATGCTTTTCCGACCCACCCTCGCGGTAGTACTGCATCTTCTTAATAATGGCGTCCTCCGGCGAAGCAAACCACGCGTCCACGCTCCGCTCCGGCTGGACTACCCGGGCCCGGTCGAAGCGCGATTGGTTGAAAGCACTGGATTCCGGTACGATCACATCCACTTTGAGGCCTGACGCCGGATGAATCATGTTGAACTGGGATTTTGTCCGCACCGCGTCTTGGGCAGCCTCAATGCTGACGTAGAACTGATCCTGCGGAAACTGGCGACAGAACTCCGCAACCCGGCCCTCGGGCAGGTCCACGACCACGTCGATGTCATTTGTGAAGCGCGGCTCGCCATAGAAGATCGTTGCTACCGAACCAGTGACGAAATAACGCAGTTCCATCCTCTGAAAAACGGTAATGAGATAGCGCAGAAGATCAGATCGCTCCATGCGAAAGCCTCCGGACGGCTTCGCGTTGGATTCGTGCCTTGTTCCAGTCGGGATGTTCTGTCCGCAAATGGTTCAGCAGCATGTGCCTGGCCCACGCGTACATTTCGTCGGCGATGTGCAGCCGCTCCGCGCCGGTCTTGGCGCGCAGAACCTCCGCCATCCGGTCGTCAAGCGTTTCGATGCGCGCTGCCAAGGCATTTCTGCTGTTATTCATGCCCGTATCTTACCACTGCCGTCGGCCTGCTTCCACGAGAGGTTGCTCGGATCGAGCCATAGCCATGCTCCCCGGGATTTCCCCGAAGGTTGTCATGGGCCTGTGACAGTTTATGCGGCCCCGCCACCCGCATCCTGGCACGGCTGTCGCGAAAGTCGCCCGCGCTCCGCGGATACCTTCGGATAGAGGACAAGGTTCGTTTCCGATTCCTGCTCCCGCTCCCGCTCCCACTCCTGGTCGAGGGGTCGCCATTGGCGACAGCAGGGGCAAGAGCAGGAGCACGATTGGCCCCGGCCCCCGGCGCGGTTTCTCCGGCGACTACTGGACCGGGACGCCGGGCATGAAAGGGCGTGTGTTTCATAGCCCCCAGCGTCAGCGCGGGGTGCGGTCCTGCCCGGACACCCAGGACCCGCCGCTGCACTTCAGTCGCCCACGACGACCTCCGGGCTATGAACGGCAGAGGGATGGCGATTTGCAGAACAGAAACTGTCCCAGGCCCGGTTGTCATAACGCCCCACTGGATTTATTATGCCTGCAGTCCGGGCAGGCCTGTGCGGGCGGCTTGGGGAAGCGTCAGGTTGAAGCGGCCGACCCCGGCGCCCTTGGCTCTGCGTCTACAGCGGTGGGACGACCATGATTAAATGCATCAGCTACTGGTCCATGCCAAATGGCTTGGAAGGAACGTGTCCTTGGGAAAAGGCCTTGGCCACATCCAAGGCGGCAGGGTTTGCCGGTTTGGAAGCCGCCATTGGAACCAGTGGCATCCTCACGCCGGATACCGACGAGGCCACCTGCCGCCGCTATCGCCAGGAGGCAGCGAAACATGGCGTAGCGGTGGAAACGATGGCCAGCGGCATGAGTTGGTCGGTCAGCCCTACCCATCGTGATGCAACCATTCGCCGCCGCGGTATTGAAATGCACGAAAGGGCGCTGCAGCGCGCCGCCTGGTTGGGCTGCACGTCGATGCTGTTTGTGCCGGGCGCGATCCGCATTCCGTGGGACCCGTCTTATCCCCTGGTGCCATATGAATCCGCAGTGCGCTGGGCGAAGGAAGCGGTTACGCGCCTGGCGGACACCGCGCAACGTGTCGGTGTGGAATTGTGCGTGGAGAATGTCTGGAACGGTCTGTTCTATTCGCCGCTGGAATTTCGTGATTTCATCGACTCCATCCATTCACCGGCCGTCGGGGTTTACTTCGATGTCACCAACGTGCTCGGCTACCATCAGGATCCGCCGGATTGGATTCGCCTGCTTGGCCGGCGCATCCGGCGGGTGCATCTTAAAGATTACAAAATCAGCGTGGGCGGTCTGGGCGGCTTTTGTGAGCTGATGGATGGCGACATGCCTTGGGCCGAGACCATGCGGGCGCTGCGGGCCATCGGTTATGACCGGACGCTGGTGGCGGAAATGCTCCCCTGGAAAGACGGACAAATTGAACGCACCAGCGAGCGGATGGACAAAATCATGGCGATGTAGGTTCTAAACTGGAGGCTGAACATGGTACGAGTGGGCATCATCGGCATGGGCTTCATGGGCAGCATGCATTTTCGCAATTATCAAAAGATTCCCCAGGCGAAAGTGGTTGCCGTTGTGGACATCAATTCGCGCCGCGCGCACGGCGACTTAAGCGATTTATGGGGTAATATCGGTAGTCCCTCCGCGGCAAGCCTGCCTATGGAAGGGATCACGCCACTAACCGACTCGCGGCAACTGATGGCCAGCCCGGAGGTGGACCTGGTTGATATCTGCGTACCGACTCCGGATCATGTCGCTTTGGCCATGGAGGCCCTGGCGGCGGGCAAACATGTACTCTGTGAAAAGCCCCTGGCGCGCACGGCCGCGGATGCCCATCGCCTGGCCCAGGCCGCCGGCAAAGCCAAAGGTTTTTTTATGCCCGCCATGTGCATGCGCTTCTGGCCGCAATGGGCGTGGCTCAAGCAGAGTATCGTGGAAAACCGCTATGGAAAAGTGCGGGCGGCTACTTTTCGCCGGTTAGGCTCTCCGCCCGGCGTCGCCTGGTACAAAGATGGCGCCAACTCCGGCGGCGCGGTGCTGGATCTGCATATCCACGATACCGATTTTGTAAACTTCCTGTTCGGGGTGCCGGCGGCGGTGTTCACGTGCGGCTATAGCGCCTTTACCGGCAGCCTGGATCATGTGCTCACCCAATATTTGTACCCAGGCGGCCCGGCGGTCAGCGCGGAAGGTGGATGGGATATGGCTGCGGGCTTCGGTTTTTCCATGCGCTACACGGTGAATTTTGAACGGGCCACTGCGGATTTTGATTCCAGTCGCGATCGACCGTTGCTGCTGCACGCCGACGGGAAAAGCGAATCTATCTCCTGCGCGGCCACCGATGGTTATTTCGAGGAAATTAAGTACTTTATTGCTTGCATCCGGGCGGGCCGGCGGCCGGAAACGGTTACCGCCGACGATGCCGCGGCCGCCGTTGGCATCATTGAGGCCGAAGTCAAGAGCGCCCAGACCGGCCGGCCGGTGAAGACCTCCTCGTAAGGCCCTAACCCCCGCGCCGCAGTTGAGTCGCCCCCGGCGGCTGCCCTCCGCGGTTGAATCGTCGTTCTTCGCGTCGCAGTTTAGTCGCTACGGCAACCGTGAGCTCGTCACCCGGTTCCGGCTCGGCGACCATCTCATGCGAAGCCGCGAAGGCGCGAAGCGGGATGCCGACGGCGCTACCAGCCGGTTTGGGCTGGCGAGGCGTGCCCGACGTTACGGCACATCGGAGTGTGTCCCCTGGGGCTGTCAGGATAAATCGTCCGCCCGTCGTGTTCCCGTAGCGCGGTAATGAATCAGCAGCGGCGATAGGGACATCGTCGGCTACGAGGACGTTTATGCCGTTTCATGGCAAATCGTCGTCATCTGTTCTATCGGTATCACAATCTCCATGTTTCTTCGCGCGGCACGGAGATTTTGGCCCGTGGGGAATTCCCGGTTGTCGGCGGAGAATTCACCCCCGGCAAGGTCTCCAAGGGCGACTCCACGATCCGCCGTGGCCGATCCACCTCCGTGCGGACCGGGGGCTATGTGTTTGGTTGTCGGCGTAGTTTAGTCGCCACGGCGACCCGCGCTGGGTGATCCGTGGTTCTTTTGGTTGCGGCTTAGTTTAGCCGCCGCGGCACCCGGGCCGCGTTGCACATTCTGTGGATCGTGTTTGGTTGCGGCTTCGCCGCGCTGTGCTATCCTTGCGGCTCAAGAGGATTCGCACCCATGCCAGCCACCAGCGGGCCATACCCGGATCTCCAGCGGCAGGTGGAGGAATTTGCCAGTCATTTCACCGCCGCGGAAGGCGAGTTGTCTCGCGTGATCGTCGGGCAGCGCGAGGTGATACGGCAAAGCCTGCTGTGCCTGTTGGCGGGCGGGCACGCTCTGTTGGAAGGGGTGCCGGGACTGGGCAAGACACTCCTGGTGCGAACCTTGGCCCAGGTGTTGGACCTACCTTTTTCCCGCATTCAATTCACCCCTGATTTAATGCCGGCGGATATCATCGGCACCTCCATTCTGGCGACGGACGCCTTGGGCAACCGCAGCTTGCAATTCCAGCCCGGCCCCCTGTTCGGTAATCTAATTCTGGCGGATGAAGTGAATCGCGCCACGCCGAAAACCCAGTCAGCGCTGTTGGAGGCGATGGCCGAACAGTCAGTCAGCGTGGCCCGCACCACGCATCGCTTGGCCGAGCCGTTCTTTGTATTGGCCACACAGAACCCGCTGGAGATGGAGGGAACCTATCCCCTCCCTGAGGCCCAGCTCGATCGGTTCACCATGAAAATTTTAGTTCCCGCACCCGCGGTGACGGAAATGGTGGAGATCCTGCAGCGAACCACCGGGCAGAACCCCGTCGCAGCCGTGCGCCGGTTAGACACGGTACGGCTGGTGGCGATGAAACAGTTGGTACGGGCCGTTCCCGTGGCGGAAGTGGTGGCCAGCTACATCAGCCGTCTGGTATTAGCGACGCATCCACGGGACGCTGCGGCTTCGGCTTTGGTGCGCCGCTATGTACGCTACGGGGCCAGCCCCCGCGGAGCGCAGGCGATTATGTTATGTGCGAAGGTCCTGGCTTTGGTCGCCGGTCGCGGCAACGTGGCGTTGGCCGATGTGCGGGCGGTCGCTACGCCGGTGCTAAGGCATCGGCTAATCCTGAATTTCGAGGCGCAAGTGGATTCCATCACCCCGGATGCCATCATCACCGAAGTGCTCCGCACGCTGCCGGTGGATCGAGAGCTGGCGGACTTGGAGCCGATAATGCATGGAGCCGACGAGTGATCCGACGGATTAGCTGTCAGCTTTCAGCCATCAGCCATCGGCTTTCAGCAGTGCGGGAGCGGTCCGCCGGGCAAGAGGATGGGGTCGCGCCGGGCTTGGGCGAGTGCCTTGAAAATGGAGAGCTTGTTTCACGAGTGCGTCAACCACCGCATTATCATGCCACCAGGAGAAGCCAAGGCGATTCGACAAAGCCCTGCTCGCCCCGGTGAGGCGAGCGGTGCTCGGTGCTCTTTTCGTACTCTGTAGGCGCCCGCCGGAAATGTGCTGCTGGCCACCCTGCGGTTTACAGACAGCGACCACTACTGCGGGCGCGCCAGCCTCAGAAAATAGGCTTTCACCGGATCAGCGTAGCCTTTCGGCAGCTGGCCCAACATGCTGTCGGCCAGTTTGTGGCGTTTTTTGAAATTATCCGGCGTGTTATCCCAGGCCACCTGCGCTGCGGCGGCGCTAAGCACTCTGGCGGTATGCAAATCGCGCACCGCTCTTTGCTGATAGGCCAACGCGGTATGGTAGCGATACGCCTGAAGCGCCTTATTCGCATTCTGCATCAACACGGCGGATTCGAGCAGTTTAAAATTTCGGAAGCCCGCAGCCCGCAATTGCAATTGAACCCGGCTGGCCTGGTTCAGCACTTGGGCCTGCATTGCGGCCATGCGTTTAATTTGATGGTCCATGCTTCGTGGCGCCGGCGCTTCCAGTCCCTCACCGCCCCAGCCCGACTTCTTGCCGCCGCCGGTGGCCCCGCCCGGCGCCCGACCGGAGGTATCCTTCACCTGGCCGGAGTTGTATTGATTGTCCGTCAGGCGCGTCGGTGTACGACGCCCGCTTTTCCGTTCGTCCGTGGCGCCGACCATTTCACCGCTGGCCCGCCCTTCGCGGCCCGCTCCGCTGCGGCCCTGAATTTCATCATTTTTCGGCATTTGGTTGCCGGTGACGCCCTGGGCGCTCATGTCGCTGATCGGACCGTCCATCGCGCCCCAACCCAGGCCTTTATTCATGGAGTCGTTCCATTTGCTGCCGAGGCTTTCCATGTCGCTGGTCAGATCTTCCTCGTGTTGAAGCAGTTGGCCGACCATATCCGTTAACTGCGCCGGCAGCGGCGGCGCGGGTACGTCATTTTGCGTAACCGGTTCTTCCATTTCCCACTTATAGGTATCCGGCTGCTGCATCAGCCATTCTTCGATATGACTGGTAAGTTTTTTCGAGTCTTCCAGGCCTTCCTGCTCCAGCGGTGTGGCGATTTTAATCGCTTTTATCTCCAAGGCTTTCTTGACCATCGCCAGATCGACATTCATCTGCGCCACATCGTCAAGCAGGGACGCGTTGGCTTGGTCTTGTTCCGTCAGATTGCTCATATTCACCAGGGCCTGATTCATGAAGCGCGACCATTGGTCCGCCAGCGCCTGCATTTTGGCCAACTCATTTTTCTCCCGGGCATCAAACTGCTGGATCGGTTTTTGCGCCAACCGCAGTGATGTGTTGAGCACATCCCGCTGTTGCTTTTCCATCTTTTTCAGCGCCAGCGCCAATTTTCGCCACAGGTCCCGCCCCTGGTTTGGAAACGCCACACCTTTGCGGGAAGTCACGGCCTGAAGGCCGGACGTGTGCGTGCCGGCGATATTCAGCATTGCCCGCAGCGCATCGCGTACCTCCACCTGCCGGGCATGCAGCTTTTCCGCCAGTAGAGGCTCCGACGCGGCGGTGGAGACCAGCGTCAAATCAGCCGCCTGCCCCGCTGCTGCTGCCGCATCGGAAGCGATCAGCACCACCAGCGCCTGCCGGATCGTCGCCATGGATGCCTTGAAAGGAAAACTCGTCGCGGTGGCCTGCATAAACTGCCGCAACCCTCGCTGCCCCTGCGCCACCCGCCCCGCCACCCGATGCACCACCGCCAGCGGCCGCGGCGCCAAAAGCGTATCGCCTTGAGTCAGCAACCCGTCCTGCATGGCGAGCATTTTTCGCAAACGGCGTTCCAGCCGCTCCCAGACGCTTTGGTTCGGCGACACCGCGGACCGCGGCGGTTGCAGAAGAATATCATATACCCGCCCCAACGTGGTCTGCGGCCCCAGGTGCGCCTGGCCAAGGTTGATGTCACGGTTATCGGTGGCGGTGAATCGGTAGCGGAGGGTTTGCCCCGGATGGTATTTCGCCGACGATAACGGCAACAGCAACTGTACTTTGACGAGGGTTGCCGGCTTGCCATTTTCCGCGTTTTGAATCTGCCACCGGCGAACCACCTTAAATCCTCCCTGCTCTTGCGCCACCTGCAGTTCCACGGCGCGTAGATCATAGTCATCCGTCGCCTGCGCTTTCAGCGGTACGCTCTGCCCCGGCTGGGCGGAAATATTACGATGCGGAAGCAGCACGTGAACCGTCGGCGGCTGGTCCGCCACCGCCGTGATTTTAAAGCGCTCATCGCTCTGGGGCCGTGGCCCGCCTGGCAAGTGTTCCAGAGCTCTGCCTCCGGCGTCGTTGATCAGCCAGTCGTAGGCCAGGTCGCCCGCCACGGTAAGGTGCGCGGTAAAAGTACGTTGATTCAGGGCCTGGGTCCTGATTTCTATCGGGCTTGTCGCGCTATTGGCTTCGAGCACCGCGGAGGCGCCCACCAGCGCGTGATTCAGTGCCGCCGTTAAAACCACCGTGCTTCCCAACGGGGCGGAAAAAGAACCGCTGGTTGCGGTCAACTCCGGGCCGGATAGGGCCATGGTTCTCCGCGGCAGGTGGGTGTAAGGCGGTGGCGTGATGACCGCCTGGTACGATTGCAATTTGATCCGCGGCAGCACGGTGATGGCGTACCAGCGGCTTTGTGTCCCACCCGCCGTGATCAGGTAGCGCATATTTTCGGCCGCGCCGTCGAGGAGATAACGATACGCGCGGTTCTTGGGGCCAAACACGACCATGGCTTTGGTGTGTTGCACCCCGTTCTGGAATTTAAGCGTCAGGGTCGTTTGGACCAACCGGTGTTGGGGCGTGCGAACCTCCACGCTAAATTCCACCGGTTCGCCCGCCAGGATGGTTTCATTTCCCGGCGCTACCGTGAGAATCCGCGCCACGCCGCGCTGCGGCACAAACCGGCCAGGCGCCGCCAGCACCGTCAACCCACGGGCGAACCGCTGAGGGAAAAGCAGCGCCGCACCCGCACAGACCATCACGATGGCGCCGGCGGCCAACCATGGCTTCAGTTGCCGCCGCCAGGGGATTACCGCCGCCAGGTTCCAACTCGGAAGGCCCCTCTCCACTTCGCGCAGCACCTGCGGTATCAGATAACGCCGGGGATCGGCCAGCGGACCGGAGGGCGGGCCGCCGATTTGTTCCATCTCGTCAGCCAGCAGCACCGCATTGATCAGACTGTTTTCCAGGTCCAGTTTCTTGTCCGAAGCGTGCTGCTCGGTCCAACGGGCGATTTCCGCGTAGGTCGGTCGCTGCCAGAGCCGGGCGTGCAGAAAGCACCAATAACCGACGAGCAGAGCCGCGGGGATAGTCAACACCAGCAGCCAGCTAACCCAACCAGGCAGGTTTACCGCCCCCGCCACAAACACCACCGTCGTCGCAATCGGAACCACCAGCATCACAAAAAAGCCCAGCGCCCCGGCGAGGAAAGCCAGGCGGAATTGATTGCCCACGCTTTCCAAACGTCTGGCAATGCCGTCGAATTCCGACTCAACTGGTGCGGGCGATGGAATTGCGGTCATAGGAACGTCCCGGCAACACCACCAGTATAACGCTTCAGGCCCGGCAGGGTTGCGCTGGTGGCGGTTTCCACCCTCATAATCGCCGCGCTGCCCCCCCCTCATAGCCCAGAGGTCGCCGCGGGCGACTAAACTGCAACGATGGGGCTCGCCTAATTTTAGACACCCCGAACCTCGCACTGCAGTCTTCATTATGCGTAGTACTTTGTCAATCGATAACTTTCTCGTGGGAGAAAGAGCCCCAGACTCGCCGCCGAACCCGAAGCATCGGCCTTCAGGCCGGTGCTTCCTCAGGTCGCCCCAGCGACTCGCCCGCGGCGACCCGGTGAAATAGCGGCGGGCGGGGTACCCGAAAGATAAGTGGTGGCAAAGCAGTAGGTTCTCGCAGGGCCTGAGCAACTGTCCAGGCCGCTTAGCCAGCCCGTGTTCGGCGTGATTATTTCGGCCAATTGGCCGGATCATCGACATCGATGACCCGCACGCCCTGGAAACTCGGCGTGGCGAAAATGAATTTTGGCTTGCCACGCAAGGTCAGGGCGGCCTTACTGAGGCGCCATCGCAGCGTCGCCCGCCCGGCCGGATAGCGAATCACGATATGAAACGGCACACGCGGCCCCGACGCCACCGGTTTTTGCCCCCCTGCTGCCACAGGCCGGTAATCACTTAACCGGCTCCTGGCCACAGCCCGGCCTTGGCGATCAAATAGCATCACCTGCGTGATCTGACCCGTGTAGCGATCCACGGTAAGTTCACGCTGGAGCCACGCGCTGCCGGGGAAAACCTGCTGCTGGAACGAACCACGGCCGCCATTGGTGGAAAATAGTTTCTTCCGCAGCCTGCGGACCACGAAGAGATGCAGGTCGGGAGAATCGGCCGACGCCCCCATTACGACATATTGCCGTACGGAATCTGACAGTGCCGTGATGCCCAGTAGCGCCAGCACCCGGGTCGGGCGCAACGGCATCACGCCGGGCGGCAGCCGATCCGCCTTCGCCGTCGAACCGATGTAAGCGACTCCTTGCCGGTGTTCGATCAGCCAATAAACCTTTCGATTCAGCCCCATTTCCACCACATCCTGCCCGAGATACGTACCGACCAGCAGCATTTTCAGGCCGCTGGCGGCGGTCTGGCGTCTCGAAACGCTTGCGGCGCCGCCGGCCGACTTGACCAGCGGAATTAGTGGCGGCGAGACGCGGCGGGACTGATCCACCAATAATACGCCATGCACTTGATAGTCTTGTTTATTCCCGAGGCGATCAATGTAATGGAGTTTTAGCGTACCGGTCAGGCGCAACGTGGCCAGGGCGAACGCCCGCGCGTTTAGCTGGTGAATCTCCGCGTACGCGCTGGGCAGCGGCGGTAGTTCGCGCGGCTTCCGCGGCGGTCCGGAACAACCGGTAACAAGGCCCAGCAGCGACAGGCCGATCGCGAGGCCACCCCATCTACGATGAAAACATCCGCCGCCGGCACGGTTTGGGCTGGCCGATAACCGAGGCCTCTCCGGCGCGGCCCGCCGCATCCGTTGCGTAATCACGTTGGCCCCTTCCCATCCCTTCACGGTTCAGGTTGGCCGGGCGGATCGCCCGGTCAGCGACCGCGGAGGCGCTTCAAGCGTAGACGGCGCTTTTGTTCGGGCGTAAGACGGCTGCCGCGGGATTTTCCACCGCCGAGTGAACTGGGCGCTTTGCCGGCGGCTATTTGGGCGAGCTCCGCCTCCGCCCCGGGGGACGCCCGTAAGGACCGCAATTGTGAAAGCAGCGTCATCGGGTTGTTTTTTTTCATCAGGTCCCGGGCCATCGTGAAGCTCTTAATCACCTGCGATACATCGGCCGGCTCGGTGCCGGAGCCGCGGGCGATCCGGCGGCGGCGCGAGCCGTCGATCAACTCCGGACGCTGGCGTTCCGCGTGGGCCATACTCTGAATAATGGCCGCCGTGCGATCAAATTCTTCTTCCGGCTTGGGCACCTGCTTAAGCAGCCCGCCGACGCCCGGCACCAATTCCAGAATCTGTTTAAGCGGGCCCATTTTGCGGATCGTGCCCATTTGTTTGAGAAAGTCATCCATGGTAAAGCTGGATTTAGCCTTGCCCTGCTCAAGTTCCAGCTCCTTGGCGGTAATTTCCCCCCGGGCTTTTTCCACCAGCGTCAGAATATCACCCATGCCCAGCATGCGGCGCGCAATGCGGTCTGGGTGGAATTCTTCCAGCATCTGCAGCTTTTCGCCGACCCCCAGGAATTTAATGGGGCGCCCCGTGATGGCCTTGACGGACAGCGCCGCCCCACCCCGGGTGTCGGAGTCGAATTTGGTAAGAATGATCCCGTCCAACTCCAGCTGGCTGTTGAAAACCTTGGCGGAGTTGACGGCGTCCTGACCGACCATGGCGTCCACCACCAGGTAAATTTGCTGGGGATGGACCGCCTGCTGCATGTGCCGCAGCTCATCCATCAGGACGGTGTCGAGATGCAGGCGGCCGGCGGTGTCCAGGATCACCACGTCGCGCCCGTTCTGTCGGGCGAAATCCACGGCATGTCGGGAAATGGCCACCGGCCCGGTTTCCGGCGCTTCGTGAAAGACGGGAACCTGAACCTGCTCCCCCAGGATGCGTAACTGTTCAATGGCCGCCGGCCGCTGGGTGTCCGCCGCCACTAACAGCGGATTTTTGCCCTTGCCTTTCAGATACAGCGCCAGTTTCCCGCAGGTGGTGGTTTTGCCGGCCCCCTGCAGGCCGCACATCATCACGATGGTGGGCGGTGGGTCGACGAAATAAACACGGGCGTCGACTGGGCCCATCAGATTGACGAGTTCTTCCAAGACAATCTGCACCATCTGTTCGCCCGGCTGCAGCGACGCCAACACCCGGGTGCCGATGGACTTTTCCAGCACTTTTTTCGTGAAATCCTGCACCACGTTGTAGTGGACATCCGCTTCCAGCAGGGCCACGCGAATCTCCTCCATGGCCTGGCGCACATTCGCTTCGCTGATGCGCCCGTGCCCGGAGAGATTCCGGAATAACCTGGCAAAATGATCCGTCAAAGAGTCAAACATGATTACCTCGATACCACCGGAAGGGTCAGGCCTGTGCGCGCGCCGGACCGTTTTTCCTCGACGATTTTAGCGTAGCCTGAACCAACGTCACCCTCGGGCGCCGGCGGAATGATGTCCACGCTCTTCTGGCCCAGCCGCGCCTCGCCGCGCCGCACCCTTTCCTGAAAACTCTTGCAATGTTCCAGCAGCGTATCGAGGATTTCTTCCTCGGGTACATTGGCCACTTTTTCGCCTTGCACGTAAATAATGCCCCGCTTGTCCCCGGCGAAAATCGCCACATCCGCCCCTTCGCATTCGCCCGGCCCGTTCACCACGCAGCCCATCACCGCCACCTTCAGCGGCAGGGTGATTTCTTCCTTCAGCTTGCGATTGACCTGTTGCACCAGCGTAAACAGATCCACCTGGATGCGCCCGCAGGTCGGACAGGCGATCAGTTCCGCTCCCCGGCGCGGTCGCAAACCCAGCACGTAGAGCAGTTCCAGGCCGTCCTGGACCTCGTAAATCGGATCGTTGGCGTAACTGATGCGGATGGTGTCGCCGATCCCATTGGTCAGCAACGTTCCCAGCGGCACCACGCTGCGGATGGTTCCGGTTTCTTTGGGGCCGGCGTGGGTTACGCCCAGGTGCAGGGGATAGTCGAAACGGCGGGAAATTTCCGTGTAGGCGGCAATGACCAGCAGTGGATCGATCGACTTCGCCGAGATAACCAGGTCGTGAAAGTTCCGGACGTGAAAAATTTCCAGATACTCTTCCAGCTTGGCGATCATGATCGCCAGCAGCCGCCCCTGCCGGTCGTCGCCGAAGACCGCGGCCAGTTCGCGTCGGCGCTTTTGCTTATCCCGCCGCTCCACGATCGAACCTTCGTTGACCCCGATCCGAATCGGCAGGCGCCGCTCCCGACAGGCATCGATCACCCTTTCCACCTGCTGCCGGTCGCTGATGTTGCCGGGATTCAGCCGAATTTTGTGCACGCCGGCCTCAACGGCCTCCAGCGCCCGCTGAAAATGAAAATGCACGTCGGCCACGATTGGAACCGTCACCTGCCTGAGAATTTCCGGCAGCGCTTCGGTGTCCTTCCGCTCCGGCACCGCCACGCGCACGATGTCCGCGCCCGCGGCAGCCAGTTTGTTGATTTCGCGCACGCAGTTGTCAATCTCGTGGGTGTAACCGCTGGTCATCGATTGCACCACTACCGGCGCATCACCGCCGAGCGGGACGGCGCCAACTTTCACCTGCCGTGTTTTACGCCGGACCATCATTCCACGCTCCTTCGGCCACGCCTGATCGCGCCAAAATGTTATTTTAGCCGGATCGAGCCGGAAACCAAAGATCCGTGCGCGGATCACAAGCCGGCCGCCGCACCCCCTTCCCTTACCTCCCCCTGACGCTACCACTGGATTCTCCGGCCCGTGATAAGCGCCAGAGCGGGGCGTCGTGTCGTTTTTCCTGATCATTGAGGCCCTTCCGAGCCGCAAGCGATCCTCAGTATCCTCCGGGCCAATCCCGATGCGTCGGGATTGGTGGGGAGTCAAATCTTCCTTCCGCCGGTCCCACAGGCACGCCGAGGCCCGCTACCTCAGTGGCCGCGGCGGCCAATCACTGCCCCCCTACGCGGAAGCGTTGTCGATAGGCGCTCGGGGTAACGCCGAGGTGTTGTTTAAACATCAGGCACAGGCGGCTGGCATTGGCAAAACCGCTGC